>NZ_DLHQ01000063.1:0-45595 GCF_002483305.1 Brevundimonas sp. UBA7664 | reverse complement strand
CAGTTGGCCCACCAGGTCAGCTGCTGAAGATCGGCCGCGTCCTTCGCCACCACGCAGCCGCCGACCACATCGGAATGGCCGTTGATGTATTTCGTGGTCGAATGGATCACCAGATCGGCGCCGAGGGCGATCGGCTGCTGCAGGGCCGGCGACAGGAAGGTGTTGTCCACCGCCGCCTTGCAGCCGACGGCATGGGCCCGGACGCACAGGTCGGCCACGTCCACGATCCTCATCAGCGGGTTGGACGGCGTCTCGATCAGGATCAGTTTCGGCTTCAGCGCAAAGGCCGCGTCCAGCGCCGTGCGGTCGTTCTGGTCGACGAACTGCACGTCGAAATGGCCGCGCTTCGCCCGTGCGCACAACAGGCGATGGGTGCCGCCGTACAGGTCGTGCGGGGCGATCAGAAGGTCGCCGGGTTCGAGCGAGAACAGGGCCAGATCGACCGCCGCCATGCCGGTGGCGGTGACCACCGCGCCACAACCGCCTTCGAGTTTCGCCAGCGTTTCGCCCAACACATCGCGGGTCGGATTGCCCGACCGGGTGTAGTCGTAGCGCCGCTTCCCATCGAGGCCGTCGAAGCTGAAGTTCGACGACAGATAGAGCGGCGGCATCACCGCGCCGTGCGCCGGGTCGCTGTTCACCCCATGGCGCGCGGCGGTCGTACAGGGATGGGCCTGGGCGGGGGCGGTCATGCGGCGATCTCGTCGGGCTGGAGGGCGGTGAGGGGATTGAGGACGTCGTGGAGCGCGCGGCCGACCAACTCGCGCTCCTTCAGAAAGGCGTCGTGACCGAAGATCGATGGGGCCTCGATCAGGCGGCGCAGGTTCGGCGCGCGGGCCGCCAGTTCGCGGCTGTCGGCGATCGGCACGAGGGCGTCCGAGGTGAAGCCGATCACGGTCAGGGGGCACCGGACCGCCCGCGGATCGACGCTGTGGCGATCGAGTGAATCCGACAGGCTGATCCAGCGGTCGGCGCTGGTCACGTCGGCGTAGTCCGCGCCCCGGGCGATCAGATAGTCGCAGACCGGCCAGGGCTCGCCGGCCCGGGCGGGCGGCGTCGGGCTGAAGCGCAGGGCGAACTCGTCGGCGGTGCGGTAGGTGGTCATGGCCAGTTGGCGGGCGAGGGCGACGCCCTCCGCCTCGCGGCCGCAGTCGCGGGCGAAGGCGAGCAGGCGGCGCTGCACCCCCCGCCAGGCGGTCGCCGCCGGATGGGCGCGGTGGGCGGCGGAGATGACGGCGAGCGCGCCGATCCGCCCGGGGAAGGCCGCGGCGAAGGCCAGGCCGATGCAGCCGCCGTAGGAGGCGCCGACGAAGGCGTCGATGCGCGCCTCGCCCAGCGCGTCGAGCAGCAGGGCGAGCAACCGGGCTTGATCCGTGGTGGTGATGGTGACGCCGAACGCGTCCCGGCCCGGCAGGAGGTCGAAGGCCAGCACGCGGACGCGGTCCGGATCGATCGGCCCGCCGGACTTGACCGCCCATGGCCACCAGCGCGCGGCGAACCGCCCGCTGGAGATGCCGCCGGCGACCACCACCAGCGGGCCGTCGGCGAGGCCGTGGAGCCGCCCGACGACCTGGGTCGCCGCCAGCCGCTGGCCGGATTCGAGCCGGAAATCGTCGGGGATGGCGGCGCGGATGTCGCGCCCGGCGGGTTCGTCAGGGACTTGTATGGACGCCACGGTCCGCTCCGCTTTCGCTCAGCGAAACCGGTGGGGCGAACCAATTCATGCGTGACAGACCCGTGAAGTCAGCCGGACCCCGGACGTGAGGGGGCCGTCGCTTCACTCATCTCTCGCGGCTTCCGGGGAGGCCTCGCAGGAGTTGGCACCATCTCCGGGACTGGGAAGTCCCGGAAGGTTGCCCCGGCATCAAAGGGCCTATCCCTCCGCCGGTCTTGATGAGTGCCCTTACGGTGGCGAACACTTCCGGCGGCGTCAATCCCCTTTGTTGCGGTGCGAAATCAGGCCCTGTCAGCCCTCGTTCCAGCCCCCCGCCAGCGCCTTGAACAGGGCGATCTGGTAGGTGGTGACAAGCGCGTCCGAGGCCGCCAGCTGGGCGTCCGCGCCGGCCAGGGTGCGCTCGGCGTCCAGCACCGTCAGGAAGCTGTCGGCCCCGGCGTCGAAGCGCAGGCGGGACAGGCGGGCGGCCGTCGCAGCCTGATCCCGCGCCGCCTGCAATGCGGCGCGGCGGTCCAGTTCGTTGGCGTAGTTCGCCAGCGCCGTCTCGGTCTCCTGCAGTGCGACCAGGACCGTCTGATCGAAGGTCGCCAGGGCCGCGTCAGAGCCGGCCGAAGCCTGTTCGATCCGCGCGCGGGCGGCGAACACATTGGGGAAGGACCAGCTGATCAGCGGACCGACGCTGAAGCGGAAGCTGGAGTCGTTGGACAGATCCCCGGCGTCCAGCGCAGTCGATCCCAGTGAACCGCCGAGGGTGATGCGCGGAAACAGATCGGCCGTGGCGACGTTCACGCGCGCGGCGGCCGCCGCCAGATTTCGCTCGGCCCGACGCACGTCGGGACGCCGCGCCAGCAGCTGGGCGCCGTCGCCGATCGGGATCGGTCGGGTCAGCTGCGGTGGACGCTGGCAGGCCCGCGCCGCTTGGCTGGCCTCGGCGGGGGTGCGGCCGGTCAGGGTGGCCAGCCGGAACAGGGCCCCGTCCCGTTGCGCCCGGAGAGGGGGCAGGCCGGCGCGGCTGCTCTCCAGTGCCGAGCGGGCGCGGGCGGTGTCCAGACCATTGCCCGAGCCGGCGTCCAGAAGACGTTGCGTCAGGTCAACGCTGTTCGACTGCAGTTCGATGGTCCGTTCCGCGACCGCGATCTGCGCATTGGCCGAGCAGGCGTCGGCATAGGCGCGCGCGGTCTCGGCGGCGACGGTCACCCGCACCACGTCGAGGGCGGCGGCCGCCGCGTCCGCATCGGCGCGGGCGGCGCGGATCGAGCCTCCGACGCGGCCGAACAGGTCGATCTCATAGGCGACGTCGAGGCCGAGGTCGTAGCTCTCGCCCTCGTCCAGCGGCTGGCCGCCGTTGCCGCCGGGAACGGTCGCGGCCGAGGCGCGGCCGTACTGGCCCGTTGCGCTGACAGAGGTGGACGGCAGGCGCCCGACCCGGGCCTCGCCCAGAGCCGCGCGAACGCGGCGCAGATTGGCCTCGGCGGCCTCCAGTTCATTGTTCTCCGTCAGGGCCTGACCGATCAGCCCGTCCAGCGTCGGGTCGTCATACAGCCGCCACCAGTCGTCGCGCGCGGCCTCGGCTGTGACGCCGGGGGTGGCGCTGATGAAGGCGCCCGACGCGGAGGGGGGAAGGGTCGCGTCAGGCGCCTTCGGCCCGACCGCGCACGACGCCAGCGCAAGGCTGGCGAAGGCGGTTGCGGTCAGGACCCGGGGGTTGGTGAAGGGGGTCATCAGGCGTCTCCCAGACGGGGCGTGGCCGGTGCGGGATCGGCGTCGTGAGGCGGCAGGCCGCCGGTGGTCGGAACGCCGGGCTCCGTCTTCGGCTTGCCCGGCAGCCGGGCCGCCACGCCGCGCATCAGGACGTAGAAGACCGGGGTGAAGATCAGGCCGAAGAAGGTCACCCCCAGCATGCCGGAGAAGACGGCCGTGCCCAGCGACTGGCGCATTTCCGCGCCCGCGCCGGTCGCCAGCATCAGCGGCACGACGCCGAAGATGAAGGCGAAGGAGGTCATCAGGATCGGCCGCAGACGGGTCTTGGCCGCGCGGACGGCGGCGTCCCAGCGGTTCAGGCCTTCGTCCTCGGCCTGTTTGGCGAACTCCACGATCAGGATGGCGTTCTTGGCCGCCAGGGCGATCAGGACCACCAGTCCGACCTGGACGAGGATGTTGTTGTCCAGACCGCGGATGTTAATCCCGACCATCGCCGCCAGAATGCACATCGGCACGATCAGGACGACGGACAGGGGCAGGGTGAAGGCTTCGTACTGCGCCGCCAGCACCAGGAAGACGAGCACCACGGCCATGATGAAGACGATGGTCGCGCCGCCCGACGACTGCTTCTCCTGCAGCGCCAGGCCGGTCCACTCGTAGGAGAAGCCCGGGGGCAGGGTAGCCTCCGCCAGCTGCTCCATGCTCGCGATCGCCTGACCGGACGAGACGCCGGCCGCCGCCTGTCCCTGCAGCTCGGCCGCCGGGAACAGGTTGTAGCGGACGATCCGCGCCGGACCGGAGTCCTCGCGCAGCGTGGCCACCGAACCGATCGGCACCATGGCGCCGGAGGCCGAGCGGGTCTGCAGATTGGCGATGTCGGCGATGTCGTCGCGCGCCGACGGCTCCGCCTGGGCGGTGACCCGGAAGGTCCGGCCGAGGAAGTTGAAGTCGTTGACGTAGGACGAGCCCAGATAGACGCCGAGCGTGTTGAACACGTCCGCGGGTTGGACCCCCATCATCAGGGCCTTGTCGCGGTCGACGTCGGCGGCGATGCGCGGCGATCCGGTGTTGTAGGTCGAGAAGACCTGCTCGACCCGGTCCGGCGCGCCGGCGGCCGCGCCCATCATGGCGAAGGTCGCACCCTCGAGCGGACGATAGCCCGCGCCGGAGCGGTCCTGCACCATCATCTGGAAGCCGTTGCCGTTGCCCAGGCCCTGGACCGCGGGCGGGGCGATGACGAAGATGTTGGCGTCCTCGATACCCATGGTGGCGCCGGTGATGGCGCCCGCCAGGGCCGCGGCGGCCTGTTCGGCGGACTTGCGCTCCCCGAAGGCGTCAAGCCGGACGAAGATGGTCGCGGCGTTCGAGCCGAACGAGAAGCTGGAGCCGTCCAGACCGGCGAAGGCGACCATGCCCTCGACGCCGTCGGTGCCCTTGATGATCTCGGAGGCGCGGTTCATCACCGCCTCGGTCCGTTCCAGCGAGGCGCCCGGAGGCAGCTGGATGACGCCGATCAGGAAACCCTGGTCCTGCTCGGGAATGAAGCCCGACGGCGTGTCCAGCAGCCGCCAGGTCGTCAGCCCGAGCAGCGCGACATAGATGACCAGCATCAGGCCGATGGTGCGCACCAGCCGCGCGGTCAGCCGGCCGTATCTGTCCGACAGCCAGTCGAAGCCGTCATTGAACTTCCGCCCGGCATAGCCGCCGTAATAGACGACCGTGCCCAGCAGACCCGGCTTGCGGCGGGCGTCGTGTTCCTTGTGCGGCTTCAGTAGCAGCGCGGCCATGGCCGGCGACAGGGTCAGCGACACGATCAGCGACACCACCGAGGCGGTGGTGATGACGATGGCGAACTCGCGGTAGAAGATGCCCGGAATGCCCGGCACGAACATGGTCGGGACGAAAACGGAAACCAGCACCAGCCCGATCGAGATCAGGGCGCCCGACACCTCCTGCATGGAGCGGTAGGCGGCCTCCTTGGGCGTCAGGCCCTCGCGGATGTAGCGTTCCACATTCTCGACCACGACGATGGCGTCATCGACGACGATGCCGACCGCAAGGACGAGGGCGAACAGGCTCAGCGAGTTGATCGAATAGCCGAGCGCCAGCTGGACGGCGAAGGTCGCCACCAGCGCCACCGGAATGGCCACGATCGGAATGATCGCCGCCCGCCAGGTCTGCAGGAAGACGATAACCACCAGCACCACGAGGATCACGGCCTCGATCAGGGTGTGCTGCACGGACTCCACCGAGGCGGCGACGAATTCGGTCGGGTTGTAGGCGACGGACACGTCCATGCCTTGCGGCAGGTCGGCCTTGATCGCCTCGACCTCGGCCAGCACGCGCTCGGCCGTGCCCAAGGCGTTGGCGCCGGGCTGCTGGATGATGGCCACGCCGACGCCGCGCTCGCCGTCGAAGAAGCCGCGAATGCCATAGTCCTGGGCCCCGAGCTCGACGCGCGCGATGTCGCGCACGCGGGTGACCCGGCCTTCGGCGTCGGTCTTGATCACGATGTTCGAGAACTGGTCCGGGTCAGACAGCCGGCCCTGCACCTGCACCGGCAGCTGGAAGGCCGCGGCATTGGTGGCGAAGGGCGGTTGGCCGATGGCGCCGGCGGCGGCCTGGACGTTCTGGGCGCGCAGGGCGGCGACAATGTCGGGTCCGGTCAGGCCGCGCGCGGCGGCCTTGCCCGGATCGATCCAGACCCGCATGGCATAGTTGCCGCCGCCGAAGATCTGTACCGCGCCGACGCCTTCGAGGCGCAGCAGCCGGTCGCGCAGCGTCGAATTGGCGTAGTTGCCGACGTAGTCGTTATCGAGCGACTTGTCCGGGGAGGTCATCCCCAGGATCATCAGGAAGCCGCTCTCCTGCTTGTTCACGGTCACGCCGATCTGGCGGACCTGTTCCGGCAGGCGGGGTTCGGCCAGGGCGACGCGGTTCTGGACCAGCACCTGGGCTGCATCCAGATCGGTGCCGGGCTGGAAGGTCACGGTCACCGACACCGCGCCATCCGATGTGGACGACGAGGACACGTACAGCATGCCCTCGACGCCGTTGACCTCCTGCTCGATCGGAGCGGCGACGGTCTCGGCCACCGTCTCGGCCGAGGCGCCGGGATAGGCGGTGTTGATGGTGATCGTCGGCGGCGCGATCTCCGGATACTGCGACAGCGGCAGCAGCGGATAGGCGAACACCCCCATCAGGGTGATGAACACCGCGACCACGGCCGCGAAGATCGGCCGGTCGATGAAGAAGCGTGAGATGTTCATGGGCTCAGTCGCCCGAGGACAGGCTGTTGGCGAAGGTCGCGCTGGAGGCCGGGGCGATGGTCGTGACGGGCGCGGTCTGGGCGCGCGCGACGGGGCGGATCTGGCCGTTCGTGGCCGTCACCTTCATGCCCGGCTGCTGGATGCGCTGGACCCCGTTGATGATGACCCGATCCGTGCGCTGCAGGCCCGAGCGGATCACGCGCAGGCCGTCGACCAGCGGTCCCAGCTGCACCGGCCGCGGCGCGACCGAGCCGTCGGCGGCCACGACATAGACGATGCGCCGCGCCTGGTCGGTGGCGATGGCGGCGTCCGGCACCAGCATGGCCTGATAGCTGCCGGACCCGGCCAGCCGGGCCTGTCCGAACATGCCGGGCTTGAGGAAGCCGTCGGCGTTGGGAATGACCGCCCGCAGCCGGATCACGCCTGAGGCGGTGTCCACGGCGTTGTCGGTGAAGTCGAGCGTGCCCGAACGGGTGAAGTCGGACTCGTCCTGCAGTCGCACCTGGATCGGCGCGGCGCCCTGGCGGGCCTGCCGCTGGTATTTCAGCAGCACGGCCTCGGAGCCGTCGAAGACGAAATGGATGGGCGCGCTGGAGACCACGGTGGTCAGCACATCCGCCGCCGACGACCCGCCGGCGACCAGATTGCCGGCGTCGACGCGGCGGTCCGAGACACGTCCCGAGATCGGGGCGGTCACGCGGGTGAATTCCAGGTCCAGCTGGCGGGCCCGGACATTGGCGTTGGCCGCGGCGATGGCCGCCTGGGCCGTCTGCAGGGCGCCGCGCCGGGTGTCGACCTCGGCCTGGGAGACGGCCTGGGATTCCAGCAAGGTCTCGGACCGGGTCAGTTCGCTTTGCGCCAGGGCCAGCTGCGCCTGCGCCTGCGACAGCTGGGCCCGCGCCGAGGCCAGGGCCGCCTGCGCCGGACGCGGATCAAGCGAGAACAGCAGCTGGCCGCGGCGCACATAGTCGCCGTCGCGGAAATGGACGCCCGAGACATAGCCGCCGACGCGGGCGCGGACCTCGACCGACTGGGTCGCCTCGAACCGGCCGGTGAACTTGTCCCAGTCCTGCACGGCCTGGACCAGCGGGACGGCCACCGTCACCGACGGCGCGGGCGGGGCCTGGGCCTCGCTCGGCCCGGAGCAGCCATAGAGCGCGGCCGTCATCAGGACGGACGCGGCCACGATTTTCGCGGTGCGCATGGAAGGTAGGTCCCTGTCTTCTTGTTGACGGGCGAACGGGGAGGAGGCCGGTAGTCAACGTTCGGTGACTTAATGGTGATGACGCTTTCGCTTGTCAACGGACGATGACAAAGCCATAGGGTTACTGGGGCTATTCCGGAGATCACGAATTGTTTTGTCACGTCGCGCCCCGGCCCCGGAATGCCGAGGCGACCCGCGCCGCCATCCTGGCCGCCGCCCGCGAGCGCTTCGCGCGCGAGAGCTATGACGACGTCGGCATGCGCGACATCGCCGGGGACGTGGGGGTCGATGCCGCCCTGGTGTCCCGCTATTTCGGGTCCAA
Organism: Brevundimonas sp. UBA7664; assembly: GCF_002483305.1. Taxonomy (GTDB): domain Bacteria; phylum Pseudomonadota; class Alphaproteobacteria; order Caulobacterales; family Caulobacteraceae; genus Brevundimonas. Next base: position 37,424 of record NZ_DLHQ01000063.1, on the reverse strand, counting down.
GGAAGAGTTGTTCCTGATGGTCCTCGACAGCTGCTCGAACGGCCGGGACCTGATGGACGGAGGCCGCGCCGGGTTCGGCCAACGGGTCGCCCGTGACGTCATTTTCGAGGGCGGCAACGAAGGCAAGCTCAAGAAGCTGCTGATCATGCTGCGCTCCATCGGCTCGGCCAAGGCCATGGAACTGGTTCAGCGCACCGGCAACGAGAGCTTCTTCGATCCTTTCGCCGCCTGGATCGGTGGAGAGGACGCGGCGGTCCGGGCCCGGCTTGCCGCGGCGACGATCATGGGGATGGCGGTCAGCCGCGAGATCACCGCCGGTTTCGGCCTGACCCCGGCCGAATGCGAAAGACTGGCCGACCGGATGGGCGCCATGCTGCAGGACATCATCGACAATTAGGCGTCAGCCGCGCGGCTGGAATTTCCGGATCACGCCCGAATACGTCATCAGCACCCGCTCGCCGGCGTGGATCTGGCCCCGGACGAAGATCAGGCTCTTGCCGGCCCGGACCACCTCGCCCGTCGCCTCGACGAGTTCGCCGACATAGGCGCCGTCGATGAAGGTCGAATCCAGCGACACGGTCACGCCGGAGGCCCCCTCCATCTCCTGATAGGCGGTCTGGAACAGGGCGATGTCGGCGAAGGTCATCAGACAGCCGCCGTGCATCCGGTCGCCCGCATTCATGTGCTTGGGCTCGGCGCGGAAGGCGCAGCGCATCCCGCCGTCGGGGTCAGGCTTGAAGTAGAAGGGGCCGACGACCTGATCGAAGGTGCCGTGCAGGTCGTACATCTGCCAGCCGGCGAACTCGCCTTCGGTGACTGTCACTTTCTGGACCATGAAAACTCCGCCTTCTTTCTGATCCCGCAATGCACCATACAGGCGCGATGAGCGACCCCATCGAAACCGCCATCTTCGAAAAACTGGCGAAGGCCGACCCCAAGGGCGTCGGCGGCAAGAGCATTGAACCGGCCGACGTGGCCAAGGAGCTGCAGCCCGAGCAGTGGCAGCGGATGCTGCCCAAGGTGCGGCACGCCGCGCTCGCCCTGATGCGTCAGGGCAAGCTGACCATCACCAAGAAGGGCAAGCCGGTCGATCCGAACGCCTTCAAGGGCGTGATCCGCCTGCGCCTGCCGACCGAGGCCGAGACCGCCGCCGCCCTGGCGGCCCTGCCGCCCGTCGTCGAGGACGATGACGACTTCGTCTGATCCCGGGCTTGAGTCGGTCCTTTCGGACATCCGGGCCTGTCGGGCCTGCCTCGGCCAGCTGCCGCACACGCCGCGCCCGGTCGTCCGCGTCTTTCCCGAGACCCGGCTGCTGATCTGCGGCCAGGCCCCGGGCCGGCGTGTCCACGAGAGCGGCCTGCCCTTCACCGATCCGTCCGGCGATCGCCTGCGCCACTGGCTGGGCGTCGACTACGAAACCTTCTATGCCGACCCGCGCATCGGCGTCGCCGCCCAGGCCTTCTGTTACCCCGGCACGGCGCCGAAGGGCGGCGACTATCCGCCGCCGCGGCGGTGCGCCGAGTTGTGGCGGCCCCGTCTGCTGGACGAACTGCCCAGGGTCGAGCTGACCCTGCTGGTGGGCGGCTACGCCCAGGTCTGGGCGCTGGGCGATCGGGCGAAGGTCAATATGACCGAGACCGTGCGGGCGTGGCGGGAGTATGCGCCGGACATCCTGCCCCTGCCGCACCCGTCATGGCGCAATACGGCGTGGCTGAAGCGGAACCCGTGGTTCGAGGCGGAGGTCCTGCCCTGTCTTCGCCAGAAGGTGCGTGGCATCCTCGGCGCATGATGCGTTCACCGGCAGCCCTGTTCGCGGTTCTCGCCCTGTCCGCCTGCGCCACGCCCGCCATCCAGCCGCCGCTGACGCCGCCGTCCGGTTTCGCCGGCCCGGCGCTGGAGGCGCGAACCCTGCTCATGGACGACGGCGCGCGCCTGCCGTTGGCGCGCTGGACGCCGGAGACCGGCGAACCCTGGGCGGTCATTGTCGCCCTGCACGGCATGAACGACAGCCGGGCCTCATTCCGGCTGGCCGGGCCGTGGTGGGCCGAGCGCGGCATCGAGACCTGGGCCGTCGACCAGCGGGGGTTCGGCGAGGCGCCGGGGCGCGGCGTCTGGGCCGGCGAGGCGCGGATGACCGAAGACCTGCGCACCGCCGTCGCCCTCGCCCGGGCCCGGCATCCCCGCGCCCTGATCGCCGTGGCCGGAGAGAGTATGGGCGGGGCCGTGGCCATCGCCGCCTTCGGCTCGGACCGGGCGCCGGACGCGGACCGGGTCGTGCTGCTGGCCCCCGCTGTCTGGGGCTGGACGGCGCAGGGCCCGATCAATTCGGCCGGCCTGTGGGTCGCCGCGCGCGCCATGGGCGACCGCGCCGTCGATGCGCCCGAATGGGCCGTCCGCGCGCTCCCGGCCTCGGACAACCGGCTGGAGCTGTTCCGCAACGGGCGTGATCCGAACAGCCTGATCTCGACGCGGTTCGACGCCCTGTACGGGCTGGTCGACCTGATGGAGACGGCGTCGGGGAGGTTGGGCGATATCCGCGCCCCGACGCTGCTGCTGTACGGCGCGCACGACAATGTCATCCGGAGGGATCCGATGCGCCGCGCGCTGGAACGGGCTGCGGAACGGCCCGGTCTGAGGACCGGCTTCTATCCGGACGGCTGGCACATCCTGAACCGCGATCTCCAGGCCGGGACCGTGTACCGCGATGTCGAGGCGTGGCTGAGGGATGCCGCCGCGCCGCTGCCGTCCGGCGCGGGACCGGTGCTTCCGGCGCTGCAAGGGCGGCCCGCCGCTCCGGGAACCTGAAAGCGGGCCCCTTGCTGACGCGAAACGGCCACGCTTGCCGTGTTAAGCGTCCCGGCGTATCAGCCGCCCAAATAAAAAATACCCCGGGAGACGCCGTAGTGAGCATGACGCTGTTTGATTCCCCGTCCTTCGCGAACCATGAAGGCGTCCACGCGGTCTTTGATGAAAAGACCGGCCTGCGCGCCATTATCGCTGTTCACTCAACCGCGCGCGGCCCGGCCGTCGGCGGCACCCGGATGTGGAACTATGCGTCCAGCGCCGAGGCCCTGGAGGACGTCCTGCGCCTGTCGCGGGGCATGAGCTACAAGAACGCCGTCGCGGATCTGGAGATGGGCGGCGGCAAGTCGGTCATCATCGGCGACTCCAGGACCCAGAAGAACCCCGAGCTGTTCCGCGCCTTCGGCCGCGCCGTCGACACCCTGGGCGGCATCTATTACGCGGCGGAAGACGTCGGCGTGTCGGTCGCCGACATCGCCGAGGCCCGCAAGGTCACCCCCTATGTGCTGGGCCTGAGCGATGGCCCCGAGGCCTCGGGCGATCCCAGCCCCGTCACCGCCGAGGGCGTATTCCGCTCGACCCTGCTGGCGGCGAAGCGCCTGTGGAAACAGGACGACCTGACCGGCCTGACCGTCTCGGTCCAGGGCATCGGCCACGTCGGCGGCTATCTGGCCGACAAGCTGTACGCCGCCGGCGCGAAACTGATCATGACGGACGTCAACACGGCCCTGCTGGCCGAGGTCGCCGCCCGGACGAACGCCGAGATCGTGGCCCCCGACGCCATCTATGACGTCAAGGCCGACATCTACGCCCCCTGCGCCCTCGGCGCGACGCTGAACCCGCAGACGCTCGACCGGCTGACGGTCAAGGCCGTGGTCGGCGCTGCCAATAACCAGCTGGCCACGCCGGACATCGGCCAGCAGCTGTTCGAGCGCGGCGTGCTGTACGCGCCCGATTACGTCGTCAATGGCGGCGGCATCATCAATGTCGCTTCCGAGCTGAACGCCCGCAACACGGGCGGCGCCTATGACCCGGCCTGGGTCGAGGGCAAGCTCTCCCGCCTGATGGAGACGCTGGAGGAGATCATGGAGCGGTCGGCCGTCGAGAAACGCCCGACCCATGAGATCGCCGACGCCATCGCCGAAGCCCGCATCAACGCGGCGCGCGACGCCAAGGCGGAACAGCGCAAGGCGGCCTGACGGCCGGATTCGCGCACCGGGCGCATACGGAACACTATGGCGGATGCTTCCCGTGCTGATTCGGGCTGAGGCGCCATGACCGCAACCGCCGTGACCTCCACCAGGGGCCGTCCCTTCGACCCGCTGCTGATCGTGATGGCGATCGGATTCGTGGTCGCGGTCGGCGCCCTGGCCTATCCCGCGTTCCGCGCCGATCCGACCAGCGCGCCGGGACTGGTGCTGATCTTCACGGTCGGCGCCGTGGCCCTGATCGGCCTGTTCGCCTTCGCCCGGGGTGAGACGCGCAGGCCCCTCGGCGACGCCACCGTCGATCTGCTCGACGCCATGGCCGAGCCCGCGGCCCTGGTCTGGTCGACCGGCCAGGTGCTGGCCTTCAACGGCGCCTGGGCCGAGGCCAACGGCGCCACCGTCGCCCTGCCGAAGGGCAAGTCCGCCTCCGCCCTCTACATGGCCTTCGCCCAGGCCCGCGCGGGCGAACAGGGCCGCGCCATCGTCGTGATCGGCGAGCGCGAACAGGAGGTCCTGATCGGCCAGGCCGGGGAGGGGCGCTTCCTCGTCCGCGCCGCGCCGGAGGCCGTGCTGCCGATCGGTTCCGCCATGCCGGCGCGCCAGGCCGCCGCCTCCAACGCCGGCGAGAGCCGCGCCATGGCCGCCGGCGCGCCGTTCGGCTCGGCCGTCATCGCCGCCGATGACCTGTTCTCCGGCAAGATCGAGGAGCCGAACGCCGCCCTCGCCGTCCTGACCGGTCCCGCCGCCGCCCGCGACGCCGCCTTCGGCCATCTGTTCGATCCGGCGGGCGTGGCCGAGGCGCGGTTGAAGCTGGACGGCGGATCGTCCGGCCCGATCGAACTGGTCGCCCGCGCCCATCCGGACCGGATGCTGCACCTCTATGTCGCCCCCGAAGGCGATCGCCGCCGCATCTGGCTGTTCGACGTCTCGGCCCAGAAGTCGATGGAGCTGCAGCTGTCGCAGGCCCAGAAGATGCAGGCCGTGGGCCAGCTGGCCGGCGGCGTGGCGCACGATTTTAACAATCTGCTGACCGCCATCCAGCTGCAGCTGTCCGGATTGCTGGAGCGCCATCCCGTCGGCGATCCCTCGTACGAGGGCCTCAACGAAATCCGCCAGACCGCCATCCGCGCCGCTGATCTGGTGCGCAAGCTGCTGGCCTTCTCGCGCAAGTCGACCGTGCGACGCGAGCGGCTCGATCTCGGCGAACTGGTCGGCGAGTTCGCGGTCCTGCTGCGCCGGCTGCTGCGCGAGGACGTGCGGCTGGAAACCGACTACGGCCGCGATCTGCCGGTGGTGCTGGCCGACAAGAGCCAGCTGGAAACCGCGGTGATGAACCTGGCCGTCAACGCGCGAGACGCCATGCGCGGCGTGGTCGAGCCGGGGGCCGGCGTCGTCACTATCCGCACCGCCCGCCTGACCGCCGACGAGGCCCGCCTGCTGGGCTGGAGCGCCGCCCCGACCGCGGCCGTGGCCCTGATCGAGGTGGCCGACAGCGGGCCGGGCGTGCCGCCGGAACTGCTCGACAAGATCTTCGAGCCCTTCTTCACCACCAAGGCGGTGAACGAGGGCACCGGCATGGGTCTGGCCACCGTCTACGGCATCGTCGAACAGGCCGGCGGCCACATCAACGTCTCAAACGCGCCCGGCGGCGGCGCGGTGTTCCGCATCTTCCTGCCCGAGGCGGCCGAAGCCGAACTGGCCGCCACTCCGGTGATCGAGAAGGTCGCCAAGGCGCCGCGCGACCTGTCAGGCGCGGGCCGCATCCTGTTCGTCGAGGACGAGGCCGCCGTGCGCGGTATCGCAGCCCGCCTGCTGCGCCAGCGCGGCTATGAGGTGATCGAGGCCGAGGACGGCGAGCAGGCGCTTGAGCTGGCGGAACTCCATGCCGGGACCATCGACATGATGATCTCCGACGTCATCATGCCCGGGCTCGACGGTCCGGCCCTGTTGAAGAAGGCGCGGCAATATCTCGGCGACGCGCCGGTCCTGTTCATCTCCGGCTATGCCGAGAGCGACTTTTCGGACCTGCTTCAGGACGAGGTCGGCGTCTCTTTCCTGCCCAAGCCGCTGGACATCAAGACTCTGGCCGAGCGGGTGAAGCAGGAACTGCACGCCGGCTGAATCATCCGTAACTTGCCAAGGCCCCCGACGCGCGCAACCGTCCGCGCCGAAATCGGCATGGACGAGGAGTGCGGTATGAGACGGACGGTTCTGGGGCTTTGCGCGGCCGCTCTCCTTGTGGCCAGCAGCCCGGTCCTGGCGCAGCAGGTGGAGGACCGCACAGTCCGTTACGAGCTGAGCTTCGACAACGCCGTCCACCATGAGGCGCGGGTCACCGTCACCTACGGCGCGCTGGGACGCGAGCCGGTTCGCTTCGAGATGTCCCGGTCCTCGCCCGGTCGGTACGCCGTCCATGAGTTCGCCAAGAACGTCTATTCCGTCTCGGCCGTGGACGGCGCCGGTCGCCCGCTGACGATCGACCGGTCGGATCCCTATGGCTGGACGGTCAGCGGACACGACGGCGTCGTCAGCCTGACCTACACGCTCTACGGGGACCGCGCCGACGGCACCTATTCCCAGATCGACACGACCCACGCCCATCTGAACATGCCCGCCACCCTGATGTGGGCGCGGGGCTACGACGACCGGCCGGTGACGGTCCGCTTCCGGCCCCATGATCCGCAATGGCGGGTCGCCACCCAGCTGGCGCCGACGTCCGATCCACACGTTTTCACCGCGCCGGACCTTCAGTACCTGATGGACAGTCCCGCCGAGCTCAGCGACCAGATGGTGCGCGAGTGGCAGGTCGATGACGCCGGCGTGGCCCGCACCATCCGCCTCGCCCTCCACCACAGCGGCACGGAGGCGGACGCCGACCGGTTCGCCGACATGGCGAAGCGGGTCGTGGCGCAACAGATCGCCATCTTCGGCGACGTGCCGGACTATGACTTCGGGAGCTACACCTTCCTCGCCGACTACCTGCCCTGGGTCAGCGGCGACGGGATGGAGCACCGCAACTCGACCGTGATCAGCAGCACGCGCTCGCTGAGCGACGCCGAATTCGGCCAGATCGGCACTCTGAGCCACGAGTTCTTCCACTCATGGAATGTGGAGCGGCTGAGGCCCGCCGAACTTGAGCCGTTCGACTTCACCCGCGCCAATCCCACGCCGTCCCTGTGGTTCGCCGAAGGGTTCACCAGCTACTATGGACCCTTGGCCGTCCGGCGCGCCGGCGTGTCTTCGGTGGACGATTTCCTCGCCGAGATGGGGGGTCAGCTCGACTTCATCCAGAACGCGTCGGCGCGGCGATACGGCTCGCCGCAGGAGATGAGTCTGCGTGCGCCGTTCGTGGACGCGGCGACCTCGATTGACCCGACCAACCCCAACATCTTCGCCTCCTACTATCCCTATGGCGCGGTCATCGCCCTGGCGTTGGACCTGACGCTGCGCGAGCGGTTCGACGGGGTCACGCTGGATGACTATATGCGGCACATGTGGCGGACCCACGGTCTGGGCGAGCGACCCTATACGCCGGACGACCTGCGTACCGGGCTGGCGGCGGTGACGGGCGATGCCCGGTTCGCCGACGACTTCTTCGCCGCCACGGTCAACCGCAGCGAACTACCCGATTTCGCACCCCTGCTCGCACGCGCGGGCGTTATCGTGCGGCAGAAGGATGCGGCCGCGGCCTTCGCCGGTGTGTCACGTCTTCAGATCGCCGGCACGACCGCCACGATCAGCGCGTCCCCCGCGCCCGGAACGCCGCTCTATGCCGCGGGCCTGGATCGCGGAGATGAAATCGTCAGCGTCGGCGGCGTCGACATCGACAGCCAGGCGGACTGGGACCGCGTTCTGGCAGGCGCCAAGGCCGGCGATGAGGCGCAGCTGCGCTTCCGTCAACGCGGTGAGGAACGCACCGCTACCCTGCGGTTCGCCAGTGATCCGGAAATCGAACTGGTCCGCTCGGAAGCGGCCGGAGGCGCCGTCTCGCCGGAACAGCTCGCCTTCCGCGAAGCCTGGCTCGGCGCGGCGACCTGACCGCCGCCCGGGTCAGGCCGAGGCGGCGACCGTCGCCCTGGCCTCGACCACCGTCGGATCGGCGTCGGCCTGGGCGATCATCCAGTCGCGAAAGCGGGCGATCTTGGGTGATCGCCGGCGACCCTCGGGCCAGACCAGATAGTAGCCGGTGTGGAACGACACGCACTGCATGAAGGGCCGCACCAGAAGGCCGTTTCGAAGCTCGCGGGCGAACAGGATCGGCGAGGCCAGGGCGACGCCCTGATCACCCAGGGCCGCCGCGACCTCCAGCACCTGATAGTCGGCGGTGAGGCGGATCATGGGCTGGGCGCCGCCGATGACGCCGGCGACGGCAAACCAGGCGGCCCATTCTTTCTCCATGCCGATGCGCGGGGCGTCGAGCAGGTCGGCGGGCTCGACCAGTTTCAGCCGCTCGGCCATGGCGGGGCTGCACACCGGCGTGAAGACGCTGGGCATCAGCGACTGACTCTCCATGCCCGGCCAGTCGCCGTGGCCGGAGCGAATGCCGACGTCGAACCCCTCGCGCGACAGGTCGAGAAGCACCGGATTGGTGTCCAGCCGCACCGCCAGGCCGGGATTGGCCACCTGGAAGGCGCCGAGCCGGGGGGCCAGCCACTGCGACGCCAGAGAGGCCAGGGTGGTGATCGACAGGACGTGCTCGTCAGCCTCGGTCAGGTCGCTGACCGCGCGCCGCAGCAGGGTCATGGCCTCGGTCGCGGCGCTGGACAGGCGTTCGCCGCCTTCGGTCGGCTGGACCTCGCGCGGCAGGCGGCGGAACAGGCTCTGGCCCAGCCGGCCCTCCAGCGCCTTGATCTGCCAGCTGACCGCGGCCTGGGTCATGCCCAGCTCCTCGGCGGCGCGGGTGAAGCTCTTCAGACGGGCGGCGGCCTCGAACACCCGGATGGAGGCGAGGGGGATGCCAGCGAGGGGATCGGCCATAAGCTGCCCTTGTGGTTCGATCGGATCATCTGGTTTGTGAACCGAGTTCGTCAAGCCCAAATATGCACCATCGAAACGACAACAAAGGAGGTCGTGATGGAAGATGCACATGGCGCTCACAAGGCGCACACATCAGGTTGGCTCGACGCCCTGATCGGCGCGGCGTCCCGGATCAGGCGAGCGTCCGCCGAGGGTTCGCGCGGCTACGTCGTGACCCCCTGGAGCGGACGTTCACCCGGCGGCTGGTCGGCCTGACCCCCGCCCCGGCCGGACCCGTCCGGCCCTTGTCATCAACGAACGGCCAGAGGAGGCCTCGATGGAAGAAATGCACCGTACGCATAAGGAACCCGCATGGGGCTGGGTTTCGGTCCTGGACGATTGGCGCCGGAGCCGCACCCGCCAGCGTCTCCGCACGCCGCCCCCTGCCGCCCGGCCCTCAACGCGCTGAGGCCTCGCCGGGCGGGGTCAGGCCACGGTCCAGCCGTCCGCCTCCCTGAGGCTGTTGTGGATCGCCGTCGCCGCCACGGCCGCCTCGGCCGAGGCGACGGCGATCTGGTTCAGCCCCCGCACCACATCGCCGGCGGCATACAGGCCGGCGATGCTGGTCTGCTGGTGCGGATCGACGAACAGCCGGCCGTCGTCGCCGGTCCGCGCGCCCAGGCCATCGGCCAGGCCCGCGTTGGGCGACGTTCCCAACGCTGAATAGACCAGGTCGAAGGTGCGGAAGGCTCCGCCCCAGCTCAGCGCCGTGACCCGGTCGCCGTCCAGCCGGACATTGTCGATCGGCGCGCGGATCAGCTCGATCCCCAGCCGCGTCAGCTCGGCCATTTCGTCCAGCGCATCGGCCGGGCCGATATGGATCAGGGTGACCCGGTCGGAATAGGTGCGCAGAAACGCGGCCTCGCGCACGCCCTTGCCGTCATGGCCGATCACCGCCACCGCCTTGTCGATCGCCTCATAGCCGTCGCAGATCGGGCAGATGCGAACCAGCGACCGCTCGATGGCCCGCTCGACGCCGGGCAGGTCGGGGTGGTGGTCGATCACCCCCGTGGCCATCAGAACCGCCCGCACGCGCACCTCGCGGCCGTTCAGTTTGGCCACGAAACCATCACCGTCGCGCTTCAGCGCCTCCACCTGTCCGGCCTCGACGACCGCGCCGTATTCGACAGCCTGGTCGGTCATGCGCTTGAGGATGGCGTCGCCGGTGATGCCCTGGGGAAAGCCGGGCATATTGTGGCTGACCGGAATCCAGCAGGCGCGCGGGGCGCCGCCGTCAGCGACCAGGACCCGCCGCCGGAACCGCGCCAGATAGGTCGCCGCCGTCAGGCCCGCCGGGCCGGCGCCGACGATCAGGATTTCGGGGTCGCGCCCGGTCAACGGGTCCTCCAGGTCGTCGGCCACTGGTCGGGCGGGACGCCCCAGCACTCGGTCATCTCCGACTCGGCGGTCAGGACGAAGTCGCGCCCGGTCCAGGTCCATGTCTGGGCCAGGCCGCAGTCGCCCGGTCCCCGGCCCTTGGCGAAGGCGACCAGGGTGCGGGCGTCGGCCGCATAGCCGCCGTTGATCGTGCCGGTCGAGACCTCCCCGTCAGCCGAGGCCAGCCGCAAGGGGCGCGGGTTCCGCCCGCTGGGTCCCGTCAGATACCAGTCGTGGCCGATATTGTAGGCGCCCGCGAAACAGGGGACGGCCCAGAGTTCGGTCGAGGCGTCCAGCCGCGCGGACATGACCTCCTTCTGGATCCAGTCGCTGTGACCGGTCTCCTCGCGGCAGGCCCTGACGGCGGGCAGCGCCTCCAGCGCGGCGGGCAAGGTCTGGCCGGACTCGCCGAAGCCCGCTTGCGAGACCGCCGGAGCCGGCGTCACCACCGGCGCCAGGGGCGGGGCGGGAATGGCGGACGCGGGACGCGAGCCTCGCCGTACGAGCGCCGCCGGGGTTCCCAGTCGGCCCTGACGCTCGTCGATCCACAACAGGGCGGCCGCAGCGCCGGACAGCGAGATGGCGGTTGGCTCCGCGGTTCCGACCGTCATGGTCGAGCCGGCGCCGAGCGCGGCGATCACGGCCGGGACGTCGCGCGCGGCGACCCTGAAGTCGTCGGACCCCTGTTCGGGGCGGGCGACCCAACTGCGTCCGTCAATGTTGAAGGTCACGGCGTTCGGAGACGCGCTGGTGTCGCCCCACACGCCCAGGGCGACGGTCAGCCGCCCCCCGGGCCCGGGAGACGCCGCGACCCGGATCCAGCCCGTCCCGTCCGAGGCCGGTCCAAAGGTCACGCACTCGTTTGTATTGTCGCAGACCGCCCGCCAGTCGCGGAAGGCGCGGCTTTCGGACGGCAGGCTCGAGGCCGGTCCTGCCGATGGTCCGGACGCCGCCGGGACGGACTGTGCGGGCGCCGCCGCCGGTGCGGCCCCCGGGTCCGCCGGCGCTTCGCCGCCGCAGGCGGCCAGAAGGCCCGCCATCGCCAGTAGTCCTGTCCGTCTCATGTGCGTCGCCCCCGGCAGCCTCGCCGTGTCTGACCGCGGCTACAATAACCACGGCGGCCGGCCTGTCGCTACCGCGCCTGACCGTCGTCGGGCCGCCCTTCGACCTCATCGAGCACCTGCCGCATCAGGTCCGCATCAATCAGAACGGGTGGCTCGCAAAACGCGACGATCCAGCGCTGCACCAGCGTTCTCGTTTCGATATCCAAGACAGGGACCCCCAACGCATACTTCCGGCTGCCAGAACCGCCCCGCGTCGTGGCGGTTCACCTTGACCGTGGGAGACTTTTTCGGGGCAGGGTTAACCCGTGGCCCGCCGCCCTTTGCGCCCGCGCCCCGCCGCCGCTATACCGCCCGCCTCACTCCCATTCCCATTCAGAGGCGCGAACCCGCATGACCAGGATCAAGGTCGCCAATCCCATCGTGGACATCGACGGCGACGAGATGACCCGCATCATCTGGCAGATGATCAAGGACAAGCTGGTCTTCCCCTTCCTGGACGTCGAGCTCGACTACTACGACCTGTCGATGGAGCACCGCGACGCCACCGACGATCAGGTGACGATCGACGCGGCGCACGCGATCCAGAAGCATGGCGTCGGCGTGAAATGCGCCACCATCACCCCCGATGAAGCGCGGGTGAAGGAGTTCGGCCTGAAGAAGATGTGGAAGTCGCCGAACGGCACGATCCGCAACATCCTCGGCGGCGTGGTCTTCCGCGAGCCGATCATCTGCTCGAACGTGCCGCGGCTGGTGCCCGGCTGGACCCAGCCGATCGTGGTCGGCCGTCACGCCTTCGGCGACCAGTACAAGGCCACCGACTTCCTCGTCCCCGGCCCCGGCAAGCTGATGATGACCTTCACCGGCGACGACGGGAAGGTCATCGAGCACGAGGTGTTCCAGTTCCCGTCGGCCGGCGTGGCCATGGGCATGTACAACCTCGACGACTCGATCACCGAGTTCGCCCGCGCCAGCTTCGCCTTCGGTCTGGGCCGCAATTTCCCGGTCTATCTGTCGACCAAGAACACCATCCTGAAAGCCTATGACGGCCGCTTCAAGGACATCTTCCAGGACGTCTTCGACAAGGAGTTCGCCGACAAATTCAAGGCGGCGGGCCTGACCTACGAGCACCGTCTGATCGACGACATGGTGGCCGCGGCCATCAAATGGTCGGGCGGCTTCGTCTGGGCGTGCAAGAACTACGACGGCGACGTGCAGTCCGATGTGGTGGCGCAGGGCTTCGGCTCGCTGGGCCTGATGACTTCGGTGCTGATGACCCCGGACGGCAAGGTGCTGGAATCGGAAGCCGCCCACGGCACCGTCACCCGCCACTTCCGCCAGCACCAGAAGGGCGAGGCGACCTCGACCAACTCCATCGCCTCGATCTACGCCTGGACGCGCGGCTTCTCGCACCGCGCCAAGCTGGACGACAACGCCGAGCTGGCGAAATTCGCCGAGACCCTGGAGCGGGTTGTGGTCGAGACGGTCGAGGCCGGCTTCATGACCAAGGATCTGGCGTTGCTGGTCGGCGACCAGCAGGGCTGGCTGACCACCGAGGGCTTCCTCGACAAGGTCGCCGAGAACCTGACCGCGGCGATGAAGTAGAAGACTGAGACCGCGTCGGGTCGAAAAGGCGGAGCCTTGTGACCGCGGCCCAACCAAAGAGGCTCGCCGGACTCGCGTCCGGCGAGCCTTTCGTTTGAGCGGGACCGACGTTCGTGCATTGATGCGCTGTTGCGGAGGCGTTCCATGAAACTGATCGGCAGGCTCATCGTCATTCTGGTCGTCCTCGCGGCGATCTCCTTCTTCGCGGCGCCCGGCGTGGCCTTCTTCGGCCTGCGGTCGGCGGCCGACTCGAACGACGCCGCCGGTCTGGCGCGGCTGGTCGACTATGCCGCCGTGCGCCAGTCGCTGCGGCCGCAGCTGGACGGCAACCCCGCCGCCCTCGCGCCGGCGCCCACCTTCATGGAAGACCCCATCGGCGCGGTCCGGCGGCAGATCGAACAGGCGGCCGCGCCCCAGGCGCCGGATGTCGAGGCCTATCTGAGCCCCGCCGCCCTCGCGGCCCTGACCCGGGGCGAGGGCCGCTACGCCTCGCAGCGCGCGAGCGGCCTCCAGCCTTCGGCCGACGCCGCGACCACGGGCGGACCGATGCCCCGGCCGGTCTATTGGGGCATGAACCGCGCCCGGATGAGCGTCGCCGACGAAGGCGGGTCCGAGACCATCTTCACCTTCGAGCGCAAGGGGCCGTTCGAATGGAAACTGGTCCACATCGGCCTGCCCGAAGGCGTCGCGCCGGTCCCGGCGGCCGAGGGCGCGCCGGTCGTCGGCCAGAGTGGCCGCAAGGCCGGCTGACGGCGCCGCCTCTTGGCGACCCCGCGCGACTCGGGCAACCGTAGCGGTGGGGAGGCGTTACGACGCCAGAGGGTCGAATGAAAAAATCACTGATCGTCGGCGTCGTCGCCGGAGCCGTCAGCCTGTTCGGCATCGCCTGGGCGGCCGCGCCGGTGCTGGCGGCGCAGGCGCTGATCCGGGCCGCCAAGGCGGGGGATGAGGACAAGATCGAGCGGCTGGTCGACTTCCCCTCGCTGCGCGACAGCCTGAAGTCCGAGCTGAACGCCGAGCTTCTGGCCCGGATGAACCGCGATCCGCGCATGGCGGACAGCGGGCTGAGCGGCCTCGGCATGATGCTGGCGCCGATGATCCTGTCCGGGGCGGTCGATACGCTGGTGACGCCGGAGGCGGTGGCCCGGATGGTCAATACGGCCGAGGCGCCCGATCCGACCCGGCGGCCGCCCCCGGAGCCCGCTGGAGACGAGGCCGACGGCGACGACATCCATCAGGCCTGGGGCTATCGCAGCCTGAACGAATTCGCCGTCACCCTGACCGACCGCGACCAGCCCGACGACCACCTCGCCCTGATCCTGGAGCGCCGCGGCCTGTTCGACTGGAAGCTGGCGGCGGTGGACCTGGAGACGGCGCCGGCAGCCTAGCCGGCGAGCGCCGTCCGCACCGCCGCGAGGCCTTCCTCCGCCTTCGACCCGTCCGGCGCGCCGCCCTGGGCGAAGTCCGGCTTGCCGCCGGCGCCCTGGCCGCCCATGGCGATCACGGCGACGCGGGCGAGATCGGCCGCATTGACCCTTCCGGCCATGTCCGAGGTCACGGCGACGGTGATGGCCGCCTTGCCTTCCGTCACGCCGATCAGGGCGACGACGCCCGAGCCGACCTGTTTGCGGAAGTCCTCGGCCACGCCGCGCAGACCCTTGCCGTCGACGCCGTCGAGCACGCGGGCGATCAGTTTGACGCCGTTGATCTCCTCCGGCGCGGCATTGGCGGCTGCGCCACCGCCGCCGAGGGCCAGTTGCTTCTTCAGCTCGGCGACCTGTTTCTCGAGCGCGCGGCGGTCGGCGGTCAGGGCCTCGACGCGGGCCGGCACGTCGGCGGTCTGGACCTTGAACGACTGGGCCAACGACTTCGCCACCCCGGCCTGGGCCAGCAGGAACTGGCGCGCGGCCTCGCCGGTCAGGGCCTCGATCCGGCGCACGCCGGCGGCGATGCCGCTCTCGGAGACGATCTTGAACAGGGCGATGTCGCCGGTGCGGGCGACATGGGTGCCGCCGCACAGTTCGACCGAATAGGGCTTGTCCGCCTCGGCCAGGTCGCGGCCGAGCGTCAGCACGCGAACCTCGTCGCCGTATTTTTCGCCGAACAGGGCGACGGCGCCGGCGGCGATCGCCTCCTGCGGGCCCATCATCTTCGTCTCGGCGGGCAGGTTCTGGCGGATGACGGCGTTCACCTCATCCTCCATCCGGGCCAGTTCGTCCTCGGTGACCGGGGCGTTGTGGCTGAAGTCGAAGCGCAGGCGTTCGGCGTCGACCAGCTGGCCCTTCTGGGCCACGTGGCCGCCGAGGACATTGGCCAGGGCCTTGTGCAGCAGGTGGGCGGCCGAGTGGTTGGCGCGGGTGGTCAGGCGGGCGTCGGCGCCGGCGCGCAGCTGGGCCCGGGCGCCGATGGACAGCGTGCCCGACATCACCTCGATGCGGTGGGCGTAGAGGTCGCCGGCGTGCTTCTGGACGTCCAGCACCGTGGCGGCGCCCTGCTGGCCCGAGGCGTCGGTCCATTCGATCTCGCCGCGGTCGCCGGCCTGGCCGCCGCCCTCGCCGTAGAAGGGGGTCTGGTCGAACAGGACCTGGGCGGTCTGGCCGGCCGAGAGGTCGTCGACCGAGGCGCCGTCGCGCACGATGGCCAGAACCTCGCCCGACCCCTCGACGGCGTCATAGCCGGTGAAGACGGTAGGGCCGAGGCGGTCGCGCAGGGCCAGCCATTCGCCGGTCGAGGCGGTCTGGCCCGAGCCGGTCCAGTGCTCGCGGCTGCGGGCCTTCTGTTCGTTCATCGCGGCGTCGAAGGCGTCGGTGTCGACGGTGAAGCCGCGGCGGCGGGCCTCGTCCTGGGTCAGGTCGAGCGGGAAGCCGTAGGTGTCATAGAGGGTGAAGGCCGTCTGGCCGGACAGCACGCCGCCCTCGCCGAGGTCGCGCGAGGCATCTTCAAGCAGGCCCATGCCGCGGCCGAGGGTGGTGCGGAAGCGGATCTCTTCCTGTTTCAGCGTGTCCTCGACGAAGGCCTGGGCGCGCTTCAGCTCGGGGAAGGCCTCGCCCATCTCGGCGACGAGGGTCGGCACCAGCCGGTGCATCAGCGGATCGGCCGCGCCCAGCAGGTGGGCGTGGCGCATGGCGCGGCGCATGATCCGGCGCAGGACGTAGCCGCGGCCCTCGTTGGACGGGGTCACGCCGTCGGCGATCAGGAAGGACGAGCTGCGCAGGTGGTCGGCGATGACCCGGTGGCTGGCCGCCATGGCGCCGTTCGGATCGGTCGCCGTGGCGTCGGCCGAGGCCGCGATCAGCGTCTGGAACAGGTCGGTGTCGAAGACGGAGTTCTTGCCCTGCAGCACCGAGGCGATCCGCTCCAGGCCCATGCCGGTGTCGACGCTGGGCTTCGGCAGGGAACGGACGATCTCGTCGTTCTCCTTCTCGAACTGCATGAAGACGTTGTTCCAGATCTCCACGAACCGGTCGCCGTCCTCGTCCGGCGAACCGGGAGGGCCGCCGGGGACGTGGTCGCCGTAGTCCCAGAAGATTTCGGTGCAGGGACCACAGGGGCCGTTGTCGCCCATGGCCCAGAAATTGTCCGAGCCGGCGATGCGGATGATCTTGTCGTCACCGAAGCCGGTGACCTTTTTCCAGATCGCCGCCGCCTCATCGTCGTCGATGTAGACGGTGACCAGCAGGCGTTTGGCGTCGAGACCGAAATCCTTGGTGACCAGATTCCACGCGCGATCGATCGCGTGTTCCTTGAAGTAGTCGCCAAAGGAGAAATTCCCCAGCATCTCGAAGAAGGTCAGGTGCCGGGCGGTGTAGCCGACATTGTCCAGGTCGTTGTGCTTGCCGCCCGCGCGGACGCATTTCTGCGAGCTGGTGGCGCGGGGGTACGGCGGGGTGGAGGCGCCGGTGAAATAGTCCTTGAACGGCACCATGCCCGCATTGACGAACAGCAGGGTCGGATCGTTCTGCGGCACCAGCGGCGCGGAATGGACCTTCTCGTGCCCATCGGCGGCGAAATAGTCGAGGAAGGTCGAGCGGATCTGTTTGAGGCTGGACATGACGGTGCGCGTTCGGTCGGGGGGAGAAACGGGGAACGGGCCTCATATAGGGGTTTGAGCCCCAATGCATCACCCGCCCGTGATCCGGCCGGGACCGGGAGGCCGCGGGCGGACGGATCGCCGCACCGGCGGGCATCACGGCCCGGCGGGGTGTAGGGTGCCGCCATGTCCGCGCTTGAAGTCTGGTTCGATGGTGACTGCCCGCTTTGCCGGCGCGAGATCGCCGTGATGCGCGGGCTGGACCGGCGCGGGGCCATCGTGTTCACCGACGTGGCGAACGGGCAGGGCAGCTGCCCGCTCGACCGGGTCGAACTGCTGGCCCGGTTCCATGCGCGGGAGGACGGGGTGATCCTGTCGGGCGCCGCCGCCTTCGCCGCCATGTGGCGCGCCATTCCCCTGTTGCGACCGTTGGGGCTCGCGGCCCGGAACCGCGCGGTGCTGGGCCTGCTGGAGCGGCTGTATGTCGCCTTCCTGCGCGTGCGGCCGGCCCTGACGCGTTGGCTTCGGCGATAAAAAAGGGCCGCCCGGTCCGGGTGGAGACCAGGCGGCCCGCTCCGTCCGGCCCGGCCCACACGGGGTCGGTGGCGGGTCGCGGGACCCGGCCGGAGAAGGTTCATTCCTCCCCCGCAGGGGGGTGGAGGAGGGTCGGCGGAGCCGATCCGCCGACGGGACCACGCGCAGCGTGGTGGAGGGGTTTTTGACCACCGGCTCGGTGTGAGGGACACGCCCCTCCACCGTCGTTTCGACGGTCCCCCTCCCCTGAAGGGAAGGAATGGCCGGCCCTAGCCCTCGAGGTCCTGACCCTCGTCGGGTTCGGGGGTGCCCAGCAGTTCCTCGGCGATCTTGGTGGTCGAGGCGCGGACGGCCTTTTCGATCGAGTCGGCGATGTCCGGATTGGCCTTGAGGAAGGCGCGCACGTTCTCGCGGCCCTGGCCGATGCGCTGGCTGTCGTAGGAGAACCAGCTGCCGGACTTCTCGACGATCCCCGCCTTGACGCCCAGGTCGATGATCTCGCCCAGTTTGGAGATGCCCTCGCCGTACATGATGTCGAAGATGACCTCGCGGAACGGCGGGGCGACCTTGTTCTTGACCACCTTCACGCGGGTGGTGTTGCCGACGACCTCGTCGCGATCCTTGATCGCGCCGGTGCGGCGGATGTCGAGGCGAACCGAGGCGTAGAATTTCAGCGCATTGCCGCCCGTGGTCGTCTCGGGCGAGCCGTACATGACGCCGATCTTGTGACGGATCTGGTTGATGAACAGGACGATGCACTGCGACTTGTTGATCGAGGCGGTCAGCTTGCGCAGCGCCTGGCTCATCAGACGGGCCTGCAGGCCGGGCAGGCTGTCGCCCATCTCGCCCTCGATCTCGGCGCGCGGCGTCAGGGCGGCGACGGAGTCGACCACCACGATGTCCACGGCACCCGAACGCACCAGGGTGTCGACGATCTCGAGCGCCTGTTCACCCGTGTCGGGCTGGGAGACCAGCAGGTCGTCGAGATTGACGCCCAGCTTCTGGGCATAGCCCGGGTCGAGCGCATGTTCGGCGTCGACGAAGGCGGCGGTGCCGCCGGCCTTCTGGATCTCGGCCACGGTGTGCAGGGCCAGGGTCGTCTTGCCCGAGCTTTCCGGCCCGAACACCTCGATCACCCGACCGCGCGGCAGGCCGCCGATGCCCAGCGCCATGTCGAGGCCCAGCGAGCCGGTCGAGACCGAGGGAATGGCCTCGGTCACGCCGTTCTTGCCCAGCTTCATGACCGAGCCCTTGCCGAAGGCGCGGTCGATCTGGGCGATCGCCGCCTCCAGAGCCCGCTGTTTGTCGCCGTCGTCCCGGGTCACCAATTTCAGATTCGCCTGAGCTGCCACCTTGCCACTCTCCCTTGCCATGATTCCCGTTGGGTACTCTGGAGGAGAGGCCCGCCTTCGGTCCGATGACCGTGACCCACTCCCTTTGTGAGCGGCACTATGTGCATGGTTTGTTCTGGTTGCCAATATGTTCTTTTCGGAACGGTGGAGGGGTGCGACCGATTTTGACGTATCGGGCTCGCGGTGGGCCCTTCGATGGGTTCGCGCCGGAAGCCGTGACCCCGAGCGTGCCTTCAGTCGATCACGCGTGGGGCCGGCCCTTGAGGCGGACCCTAATCCCGGATGAAATGCGGCACGAACCGCGAGGTATTGCGGGTGATCCGGCCCGTATCCTCGCGCAGGGCGATCCCGGCCGGTTCGTCCCCGACCAGCCACGAGCCGATGATCACATGCTGGCCGTCGAACCGCGGCGGGGCGTGCAGGGCCTGACGGATGTGGCTTCCCGCGCCATAGCCGGCGTCCAGCCCCTCTTCCCGCGCCGCGCCCTCGACGATCGAGATATTGGCGCCCTCGCGCGAGAACAGCGGCTTGCGCACATAGGCGTCGCCCAGGCTCGCATGGGCCGGATCGCTCTCGAAGAAGGACGCCAGCAGATTGGGGTGCCCCGCATACCGCTCCCACAGCAGGGGCAGCAGTCCCTTGTTCGACAGCAGGGCCTTCCACGCCGGCTCCAGCACCGTCACCTCGGCCTTCGGCAGCGGCTCGGCGTAGTCGTCGCGCAGCATCTGCTCCCAGGGATAGAGTTTGAACATGGCCTGGATCAGCCAGTTCTCGTCGTCGACGAAGCGGCCGTCGGCATTCAGGCCGATCTGGTCGATGGCGACGAATTTCGGATCCAGCCCGGCCTGCCGGGCCAGATCCTCGAGGAAGCGCACCGTCTGCCGGTCCTCGACGAACTCGGGGTCCGACGAGAAATGCACGAAGCCGCCTTCCGGGAAGATCGCCCGAAACCGGTCGACCAGCTTTTCGTACAGGCTGTTGAACTGGTCGGCGTCGGGCGGCAGCACGCCGCTGGCGATGCTGTCCTCCAGCCAAAGCCACTGGAACACCGCCGTCTCGAACACGCTGGTCGGGGTGTCGGCATTGTATTCGTACAGCTTGGCCGGCCCCGTCCCGTCATAGGCGAAGTCGAACCGGCCGTAGAGCGACGGCTCGCGCCGGGCCCAGCTGTCGGCGACATAGTCGCGCGACGCCTCCGGAATCTCGAGCAGCGACATCAGCCGCTCCGACCCTGACGCCTCGTCGACGAGGTCCAGGCACATCTGGTGCAGCTCGGCCGTCGGCGCCTCCAGCCCGTCCTCGACCTCGGTCAGGGACAGGGCGTAGGCGGCGCTTTCATCCCAGTACCGCTCGCCGGAATCGTGGTGCCAGGTGAAGCCCACGGCTTCGGCCCGCGCCTGCCAGTCGGGGCGCGGAACCAGCGACAGACGTTCCATGCCGCCTCAGGCCGGGTCTTTGGACGCGGGAACCGAGCTCTCGATCAGCGGCGTCACCACCTTGACCTCCTGCGCCGTCAGTCGGGCCAGCACGTCGTCGGCCGAGGCGTGGCCCGGCAGGATGCCCGCCTCGCGCAGCTTGGCGTCGAGGTCGGCGCCGGACCGCTTGTCCTCCAGCTCCTGGCCGACGCGCAGACGCTCTTCCTGAACGGCCTGACGCTGTTTGATGCGCTGCAGGCTGTCGGCGGCCGAGCCGATACGCGAATGGGCCCCCTGGGACTGCAGGGCGACCGAGGTCTGGGCCTTCTGGACCGAGTCATTGACCTTCACGATGTCGATCTCGCGCCGCAGCGTCTCGATCTTCTGGTCGGTGGTCGAGATGGCGGTGCGCAGGCGGGCCTCCGCCTCCTTCATTCCCTCGATCATCGGGCCGCGGGTGCCGATTTCGGTTTCCAGCTCGGCGATCCGGCCGGCGACCTCGCGGGCGAGGTCCGTCTTGCCCTGGGACATGGCGGCGCGGACCGAGCTTTCGTATTTGGCGATCTGTTCGCCGAAGCTCTTCAGTTCGTTCTCGGCCATCCGGCGGCGGGCGACCAGACCGGCAAGGTCGTCGCGGGCCTTGCCCTGGGCGGTGTCGGCGTCACGGATTTCCTGATCGAGGATCTTCAGGGCGTTGGCGTCGACCACGGCCTGGCCGGCTTCACGGGCGGTGCCGCGGAACAGGGCGGAGAGTTTGGCGAGCATGGACATGATTTCTCTCCCGGATCAGGCGGCGTCGGCGCCGAAGGTTTCGCGCAGGTCGGTCGCGTCGATGGCGTTCTCGGCGAGGGTGCGCAGTTCGATCAATATGGTCTGAAGCGTCGTCTTGCACGACAGTTCGCCCATCAGTTCATAGACGTCCTCGTTGTTCACCGAGGTGATGGCGAAATTCGACAGCGGCACGATGCGCTGGGCCTTGAGCAGGAATTCGTTGAAGGCGTGCCGGTCGGCCTGTTCGGCCACGGGCCACAGCAGCACCGAGCAGACGATCTGGGCCCCGCCGACGCTGAGATAGATCGGCAGGTCGCCATACTCGTGCATGGTCGCCAGCAGGACCGGTTCGGCCCCTTCCAGCACCCTTGTGGTCAGCTCGCCTTCGCGGACCAGTTCGGACGCGTCCAGCGCGGCCTTGATGGACGGGACGGTCCAGGCGGTTTCGATCACGGCGTCCATAAGGGGGCTTGCTCCAGAAGGATCGGTTGAAAGGCTTCGACGCGGGCGTCTGAGGATGTCAGGTCCGCGGGTGGACTCGGTGACGATGGCGTGAACCGCCGCCCTCACGTCGTCACGGGCGGCGTTGGGAACCCAGAACTCCAGCTTGACCATGCCCGCCTCGCGACGGGCCTTGCGCCACGCACGTATGCGTTCGTTGGCCGGCGACAAGGAGGACGGGTCAGGATTATGCATGTTTCATGTAACGCGTAACAGGTACGCTTGACTTTGGCCACTCCGGAGCTGAATTTCAAACCTGACGATGTCTTTACCGCCAGACGCTCGCGGGCGACCTCGCGGACGCGTAAGGGAGGCGAATGTTCAAGCGGCTCTTCGGACAGCGCGACGCCGAACCGGTCAGCCAGCTGGCCGTGGTGCGCAACATCACGGTCGGCCGCACCGTGGCCCTTGACCCGCTGGCCTGGCGCCGGCTGGGCGACGAGACGCATTTCAGCCTCGACCGCGATGCGCTGGAGATCACCGCCCAGGGCGTGGTCCAGCTGGACGACGGCCCGTTCGTGCATCGCTTCTACACCGACGACCACGTCATGCTGCAGGCCATGAGCGACGACGCCGACGGCGCTGTGGCCTATGATTTCACCCTGTTTACCCCGTGGTCCTCGGCCTATCCGCCGAACGACGGCGCGCGCCGGGCCTGGCAGGACCGCCTGTCCGAACCGGTGTTCAAGGGCGCACCCGAGGGCCTGCCGGAATACCCCCGCTTCTGGTTCTCCGAAACCGACGCCCGTCAGCCGCCGGTGAAGCTGTGGGAGACGATCTACGACGATCGCGCCGCGACCGAGCCCTACGCCAAAATCTACCAGACCTGCATGCTGTACGCGCGGGACCTGGCCGGCGGCCGCGAACTGATGATCGCCCTCGAGCAGGAGCCCGAGGGCGGCGAAGCCACACATGAGATCATGATCGGCATCCCGCTGGACATGGCCGAATTCCGCGCCTGACAGCGCCTGAGGGATATCAAGATGCTCGACTGGTTCGCATTTCAGACGGGGGCGACGGCCTTCCTCATCGCCTTCGCGGCGGCGATCGCCTTCTTCTCGGCGTTCAAATTCCTCTACCAGATGGCCACGCCCTACAGCGAGCGCGAGCTGATCCGGCAGGGCAATACGGCCGCGGCCATCGCCCTCGGCGGGGCCCTGATCGGCTATGTCCTGCCGCTCGCCTCCGCCCTGTCACACACCGTCAGCCTGGCCGAGTTCGCCGCCTGGGCCCTGCTGGCCGGCGTCATCCAGATCCTCGCCTTCATCGTCGTCAGCCGGGTGCTGTACAAGGCGCTGGCGGCCCGCATCGAGGCCGGCGAAACGGCGGCGGGCGTCTATCTGGCCTCCATCTCCATCGGCGTGGGCCTGCTCAACGCCGCCTGCATGACGGCCTGATCCGATGAGCGAACAAACCCTCCCCGAGACCACCACCCTGCGCCGGATGAAACGGTCGCGGACGCTTCAGGTCACCAGCCTGATGGCCACCGTGAGCTTCTCCATGGCCGCCTGCGGCTCGCCGCAGCGCGCGCCCCTGCCCGAGCCCGACCCGGCCCTGGCCTACACCTCGACGGCCGAGTGCAAGGCGGCCAACGACGTCAGCGACGCGGAATGCGACACGGCCTACGCCGAGGCCCAGCGCCAGGCCTCCGAGAGCGCGCCCCGCTATGCGACCCGGGAAGAGTGCGAGGGCCAGTGGGGTCCCGAACAGTGCCGGCCGCTGAACAACAGCGGCGGCGGCTCCTTCTTCGGCCCGCTGGCGACCGGCTTCATCATCGGCCAGCTGATGAACGGCGGCTATCGCGGCGGCGGGGCCCTTTATCGCGACCGCGACGGCCAGTTCTCCAACGGCTACGGCGGCGGCTATCTGTCCCGCGACTACCGGACCGGCCGCACCGTCGCCAACCGCAACGACGTCGACGTCGCCCGCAAGGCCCCGGTCCGGGCCCAGAGCCGCACCGCCGTGGTCTCGCGCGGCGGCTTCGGCGGCGGCGGCCGCGGCTACGGGGGGTAGTCTGTCGAGGGCTCAGGGCGGCGGCCCGCCAGAAAGCATTTGATCCCCAAGCTTCGCCATGCGTTCAGACCGCATGACAAAACCCTCCAAGCCCGCCGTCCTCTCCATCCGCAACGCCAGGATCGGCGATGTGACCGCCATCTCGGCCCTTGTGGCCAAGGTCTACAAGGACATGCCGGCCTATACGCCGGGCATGCTGCGCGGCCAGATCGCCGCCTTCCCCGATGGCCAGTTCGTGGTCGAATACGCCGATGAGATCGTCGGCTACGCCGCCGGTTTCCGCATCGACGAGAAGACGGCGATGGCGCCGCACACCTGGACCCAGATCACCGGCGGCGGCTATGCGGCACGGCATGATCCGGTCGGGGACTGGTTCTATGGCATGGAGGTGTGCGTCGATCCCGACCGGCGGCGACTGAGGATCGGCCAGCGGCTGTATGACGCCCGGCGCGACCTGTGCGAGGCCGAGAACCTGCGCGGCATCGTCTTCGGCGGGCGGATGCCGGGGCTGGCGCGGCGCAAGGCGGCCTATC
The DNA here is from genome assembly GCF_002483305.1 of Brevundimonas sp. UBA7664. Lineage (GTDB taxonomy): Bacteria > Pseudomonadota > Alphaproteobacteria > Caulobacterales > Caulobacteraceae > Brevundimonas. The sequence continues at coordinate 13,206 of NZ_DLHQ01000063.1, read as the reverse complement.
CCGACGCCCGCGAATATCTGGACGCGGTCACGGCGCGCAAGCTGAACGACCCGGTGATCGGCTTCCACATGCGCGGCGGCTTCGAGCCGATCGGGGTGCTGGAGAACTATCTGAGCTCGGACACGGCCTCGATGGGGCATGCGGCGCACATGGTGTGGCGCAACCCCTATTATACCGAGACGCACGGGCGCGGCGCGGCCTTCGCGGTCAAGGAGACGGTGCGGGTGGCGACGGTGCAGCTGCAGGCCCGCAAGGTCGCCAGCTTCGAGGAGTTCATCTCCAACATCGAATATTTCGTCGACGTGACCTCGGACTACCGCTCAGACTTCGTGGTGTTTCCGGAGCTGTTCACGCTTCAACTGCTGTCGCTGGAGAAGAAGAAGCTCAGTCCGGTGGAGTCGATCGAGGCCCTGACCCGCTACACGCCGCGCTTCGTCGAGGCGATGCGCAAGATGGCCGTCGAGTACAACATCAACATCATCGGCGGCTCGCACCCGACGCAGACGGACGACGGCGACATCCAGAACGTCGCCTATGTCTTCCTGCGCGACGGCTCGGTGCACGAGCAGGAGAAGATCCACCCGACGCCGAACGAGCGCCACTGGTGGAACATCAAGGGCGGCGACCGGGTGCACGCCATTCCGACCGACTGCGGCCCGATCGGGGTGCTGATCTGCTATGACTCCGAGTTCCCCGAGCTGGCGCGGCGGCTGGTCGACGAAGGGGCGCGGCTGCTGTTCGTGCCGTTCTGCACCGACAACCGGCAGGGCTATCTCCGGGTGCGCTACTGCTCGCAGGCGCGGGCCATCGAGAACCAGTGCTACGTCATCCTGTCGGGCAATGTCGGCAATCTGCCGAACGTCGAGAACATGGACATCCAGTACGCCCAGTCCTGCATCCTGACGCCGTGCGACTTCCCGTTCGCGCGGGATGGCGTGGCGGCCGAGGCGTCGGAGAACGTCGAGACGGTGACGGTGGCCGACCTCGACCTGTCGGACCTGGCCTGGGCCAAGTCGCAGGGGACGGTGCGGAACCTGCGGGACCGGCGGTTCGATCTGTACAAGACGGTGTGGACGGACGGCGGCTGAGGGCTGGCGGACCTTGGCTTGGAGATGGCTGGTTCATCACGAAGGGCACGAAGAGGTCACGAAGGACACGAAGGGGGCTGAGCGAAGGATAGAGGTGGGCTCGCCTCCGAGGTGATCCAGAAATGCGGCGTACGCCGCGATCACCAGACACAGGAATTGCGCGGAGGCGGACACAACCCCGGTCCCTTCGTGTCCTTCGTGCCTTCTTGGAGTCCTTTGTGATGAACCTCCCGGCGCCGCCCGTCGTCCTACGCCGGGCGGCGCCAGGCGACGATGCGGACGGTGGATATCTGGACCGCCTCGCCGTGCTGGTTCCGCGTCGTGCTGCGGGTCCGGATCATGCCGCGGTCGGGGCGGGAGCGGGAGGGCGTGATCTCCAGCACCTCGACCGTTAGGGTCAGGGTGTCGTCGGGCCGGGTCGGGCGCGGCCAGGTGGTCTCGCCGCCGGCGCCGACGAGGCCGCCGGCGAGGGGGAAACACTGCACCAGCATGCGCATGGTCAGGGCGGCGGTGTGCCAGCCGCTGGCGGCGAGCCCTTCGAACAGGGTGTCGCGGGCGGCGTCCTCGTCGAGATGGAAGGGCTGGGGGTCGAACTCCGCAGCGAAGGCCTTGATCTGGTCGGTGGTGATGGCGACGGGGTCGCTGACGAAGGTCTGACCGACGTGGAGGTCCTCGAGGTACAGGGGCATGCGAGGGGTCAGGCTCCGGCGTCGGCCGCGGCGGGGACCGGTTCGACGAAGCGGGCGGCGAGGGACAGGCCGCCGCCGACCAGCAGGACGGCCAGCCCCGCCAACAGCAGGGGACGGACCAGCGCCCGCTCCGGGCTCAGCGGCCGCACCAGCATCAGCACCAGCAGGCCCATCAGCACCACCACCGCGGGCAGGTCCATGCCGACGCCGAGGAAGACCGAATGCGTCAGGGCCGCCAGCCAGCCGCCGCCCAGCGCCGCGACGATCGCGACGGGGGCCAGCGATCGGGCGCGGGTCAGGCCGGGGTCGACGAAGGCGGCGAGCGCCGCGACGGCGGCGGCCAGCAGTCCGGTCCAGACGAACAGGAAGGCGGCCTCGGGCGCGGCCGCCTGGGCCGCCGTGGCGACGATCAGGACAAGGCCGATCAACCCCGTCCAGCCGCCCCAGGCCGAGCGCGCGGCGAGGCCGGGCGCCAGCGACAGGCCGGCGGCGATGACGCCGGCGCCGACGACCACGACATCCACGCCGCCGAGGATCACGGTCAGGGCCGTCGCCGCCGCGATGGCCCCGGCACTGACGCGGCGGTCCGGCCGCGTCCGTCCGCCCAGCAGCGCCAGGGTCACGGCCAGGACGGTCAGGGTCGCGCCCGCCTCCATCCACGGCAGGCGGGCCAGCAGGGCATAGTAGGTGTCGGCGTTCCCCGCCCGCGCCGACAGCGGCCCGGCCAGCAGCCGGACGGCCTGGGTCAGGACGATGCCGACCGACAGGAACCACAGGCCGTCGACCGCGCCGCGCCCGGCGTCGGCGAAGGTCAGGCCCACGCGGGCTCTGGCGCGCCAGACGGCAAGACCGAGGCCGAGGACCGCGAGGGCCAGCAGCCCCCATCCGGTCGCGGGCGCGTGGCCGACGACCACCCCGCCGAACAGGTCGGCGTAGACGAGGTTGTCCGTCCGGGCCGGCAGGGTCGGGGCGCGGAGCAGGGCGTCGGCCATCTCCAGCGCCTGGGCGCCGATGTGCTGGACGCTGCCCCGGTCGAGCGCGGCGGGGGTCGAGGCGGCGGCGTGATACTGTTCGGGGCGGCCGATGAAGGCCAGGTTGATGCCCTGGACGCCGCGGTCCCGGGGGATGGTGAAGTCGGTGCCGTTGGGCATCAGCGCATAGACGAAGACGGCGAGGGAGTTGGACGAGACGCCGCCGGTCGCCCGGGCTCCGGCGCGGGCGAACAGGCGGATGGTCTCGGCGTTGCCGCGTCCGGTCTCGAACATCATGGCCCGGCCGCCGCCGCCGCGCGCCTCGAGGTTGACCACCGCGCCGATGCGGTCGCGCAGGGGATGGCCGCCCCAGAAGGCGCGGGCCCCGTCGAGGTTGAGCTCCTCGCCGTCGGTCAGCAGGACGACCAGGGTGCGGTCGGCCGGACCGCGGGCGCGGACGGCGCGGACGGTCTCGAGAATGGCGGCCACGCCCGCCGTGTCGTCCGCCGCGCCGGCGGAGCCCGGCACGGTGTCATAGTGGGCCATCAGGGCCACGGCCGGCAGGCGCGGATCGCGCCCGGGCAGGACGCCGATCAGGTTGGTCAGTTCGATCCCGGCCGCCGAACCGCCGCCGCGCTCGATCCGCTGGACGGCGGCGGGCGACAGGGGGCCGGGCTGGATGGAGGTCTGCAGGCCGAGCGCGGCCATCCGCTGCAACAGGATGGCCTGGACCCGTGCATGGTCGGCCGATCCCACCGGGTGAGGGCGCTGCGCGATCTCGCGCACGTCGGCCATGGCGCGTTCGGCGGAGAAGGCGGTGGCCGGCGCGCCGGTCCCGACGGGCGCGGGGACCTGCAGCGTCAGCACCGCGATCAACAGGGCCACCGCCAACGACCCGACCAGCCAGAGCAGCCGCATGATCCATCCTCCCCGATAAGGGGGCAGGCTAGCGGGCCATTTCAGTTCCGTCATCCCGGGGTTCGATCGAAGAGCAGCTGTCGACCTTGGCGGCCTTGCTAGGCCGCCCGGCGCAGCGCCGCCGGGGACTTCACGAACAGGCCCTTGCGGCCGGCGACGGGGCGGAAGGCGATGCTGTCGCCGTCGGGCTGTTCGTCGGGGCCGAGGAAGAGGCAGCCGTCATCGACCAGCCGCCGCTCCAGATTGTCGAACATCTCGCCGCGCCGCCCGGGATCGGCGTCGCCCAGGACATGGCGGCAGAAGATGATGTCGAACCGGTGGGCGTCGGTCGGGGCGTCGACCAGATTGGCGCGGGCGAAATGGACCATGGCGCGCAGCTCGGCCCGGGCGATCCAGGCGTCCTCGGCCTGGTCGAACCAGCGCAGCATGGTCTCGGCCTTGAGGCCGCGCTGGATCTCGAAACCGGTGTAGGCGCCCGAACGGGCCTTTTCGAGCGCGCGCTGCGACAGGTCGGTGCCGACGATCTCGACCACGACGCCGGCTTCCTGCGCGGCGATGGCCAACGACCAGGCCTCCTGGCCGGTCGAACAGCCGGCGGACCAGACCCTGACCGGCTGGCCGCCGCGGGCCTTGCCGAGGGCGGGCAGCAACTCCTTGCCGAAGGTGTCGAAACTGACGCGATCGCGGCGGAACCAGGTCTCGGGATTGAGCAGGGCCTCGATCACGGCCCAGCCCAGGGCGGCGACAGGTTTGGCCCAGAGCGAGCCCAGCATGGCGTCGACGGTATCGAACCCCTCGCGCCGCGCCACCGGCCCCAGCCGGTGCTCGGCCAGCTTCATCCGGTCGCGCGTCAGCCGAAAGCCCGCGCGCGAGGCCATCAAGGACTGGAGGCGATCGAAATCGTCCGGAGTCATGGAGTCAGACGGCCCCCACTTCAGCGAATTTGGACGACAGGATCTCGCCGTCGAAGGGCTTCATCACATAGTCGTCGGCGCCGGCCGACAGGGCTTCGGCGATGCGTTCGGCGCGGGTCTCGATGGTGCAGAACAGAACCTTGGGGGCCAGGCCGCCGGGCAGGGCGCGCAGGCGACGCAGGAAGGTCATGCCGTCCATGACCGGCATCGACCAGTCCAGCAGGATGACCTCGGGGATCACGCCGCCGCAGAAGGCCAGCGCTTCCGAGCCGTCAGCGGCTTCGTCGACCTCGAAGCCGAGCCCCTCGACGATGCGTCGCGCAACTTTCCGGATGATCCGGCTGTCGTCGACGATCAGACAGGTTCTGGGGGTCAAGGTCAGGATTCCAAATCAGAAGCGCACAACGCCCGCGTGTACGTAAGTCACATAATCGGCCCGCGCCGGTTAATGACTCCTTGGGAAACCGGCTTAAGCGTCAGTTAGGCATGTGGGCGGTCAGCACGACCCGCCCCTCTTCAGTCTCGACGTTCAGCGATCCACCCGCGTCATGGGCGGTCAGCCAGAGCCAGTAGGGCTGGATCCACTGGCCGGGCAGGCCTTCGCTGAGGGGCAGGCCCGCCAGTCCGGCGACGGCCTCGCCCTTGAGCCGCGCCCGCGCGCCCTCGGCCCGGCCCTCGATCACCAGACCGTCGTCTGTGCGTGTGGCGATCGTCGCCACGCCGCCCGACGGCAGCGCCGCCATGGTCAGATACGCCAGGTTCACCAGGGCCCGCGACTGGGCCTTCGAATAGGTCGTGTCCGCGACCGCCCACGCCAGCGTCGCCCGCCCGCCTTCGGTCAGGCCTGAGACCAGTTCGCCCAGTTCGGCGCCCGAGAACCGCTCGGCCGAGGTCGCCGCGCCGAAGGCCACGCGGGCGAAGGCGACCAGGGCCACCATCTTGCGGGCGCTGGCCTCGATCAGCCCCATGGCGTCGTCGCGCATGTCCTGGGCCGTCGGGTCCTTCAGCAGGTCGAGGCCCGAGCTGATCGCGCCGGCCGGGCTGATGAAGTCGTGGCACAGCTTGCCGGCGATCAACGCCGCCAGGGCCTGGCCGTCGGGAAGGGGAGAGGCGGGAGCGGTGTCGGTCATCGGGCCTTGCGCGCAACAGTCGGAAACTGGCCGGACGCTGACCTGATTTGCCGGTTCGCGAAACCGGTCCGATGCTCTAATCGGGCGGGCATGAGCAAACGACTGACCGCCGACCTCGCGTCCGGCGCCCTGACCGAGGCCCTGGCCGGGATCGCCGAGGACGCCGCCCGGGTCATCCTGCCTTACTGGCGCAACGGCGTGATCGCCGAGGCCAAGGCCGACGACAGTCCGGTGACCCTGGCCGATCAGGAAGCCGAGGCCCTGATCCTGACCCGGCTGGAAGCCCTGTATCCTGGCGTCCAGACGGTGGCCGAGGAGGCCTGCGCCGCCGACGGGGCGCCGACGTCGGCCGACGACTGGTTCTGGCTGATCGATCCGCTGGACGGCACCCGCGGCTTCATCGAGGGGCGCGAGGCCTTCACGGTCAACATCGCCCTGATCCACAAGGGATCGCCGGTCGCCGGCGTGGTGACGGCGCCCGCAACGGCCACCACCTGGCGCAGCGGCGCGCCCGGCGCGGGCGCTTTCCGTCGCCGGTTCGGCGAGGTCTGGCAGGCCATCAAGGTGCGCAACCGGCCCGCCTCGCCCATGGCGGTGATGAGCCACTCCATGACCGACGTCGAGGCGGAACGCCTCGCCTCGCGCCATGGCTGCATCCAGTGGCAGGGGATGGATTCGTCGCTGAAATTCTGTCTGATCGCCGAGGGGCGGTTCGACGCCTATCCCCGCACCGGCCCGACCTCGGAATGGGACACGGCCGCGGGACAGGCCGTGCTGGAAGCCGCCGGCGGCCGGGTCATGTCCGAGGACGGCCAGCCGATGCGCTATGGCAAGCCGGGCTTCGGCAATGGCGGGTTTGTCGCGCTGGGCGGTTAGGACCTAGGCGTTCGCCGCCTGCACCTGCAGCACGGCCGCCCGCCGGGCCAGCGCCGGCGCGCCCCATTCGCGGGCGGTCTCCATCGCCTCGGCCAGCATCAGGCCGACGGCGCGGGGTTCGGTCGACGTCAGACGGCCCTTGGCCAGGGCCAGATGGACCATGCCGATCTGGTCGGCGGCCCATTCCAGAGGCTGGGCGCCGGCGGCCTCGGCCAGTCCGCGCCTTACGATCGCCTCCAGCCCGGTCAGACCTTCGACGTCGCCCATGGCCTCGGCCAGGGCCGCCTCGGCCGCCAGCCGCCGCTCGCGCGCCAGGGCGCCGAGGATCAGGCCGGGTTCACGGGTCAGGGCCTCGGCCTCGATCAAGCGCGCCAGGGGCGTGTCGGCGTCGGCGGGCGCCAGCTGCACGGCCACCCAGTCCAGCGGGCTGTGGTCGGGCGTGAACTGGTCGGCGGCGGCGGCGAACAGGGCCTGGCCCTGGGCCGTGGCGGCCTCGTTCCGCGCCAGACGGGCGAGGGCCATCAGCCCGGCGCCGGCCAGGGCCAGGGCGCGGGCCCGGGTCAGGGGCCGATAGTCGGGCGAGGCGGATTCGACCAGCACCCGGAGGTCGCGACCGGCCTGGTCCAGCAACCGTCCGTCGCGACGGGCCACCCCGGCTTCGAGCCCGAGCGCCGCCCGATCCAGCCTCAGATCATCGCCGACGGTCGGCGGCAGGCCCCTGGCCCCATGCAGGGCCGCGTCGAGCAGGGCGGCCGCGTCCAGCATGGCCGACGGTTCACCGGTCAGCCGCGCCCGACGCGCCGTCAGCCGGGCGTGCAGGGCCGCCGCCGCGGACCGGATCGCCGGCCGCTCCGCTGTCAGCGACTGCACGTCCGCCACCGCCGCCGTCAGCTTTTCGGGGCCGCCGAACAGATCGAAGCGCAACAGATGGATCTCGCCCGACTCGATCGCCACGGCCGCGGTCTGGTCGGGCGTGGCCGTGTGCCGCGCCGCTTCCGAAGCCGCCGCCGCCGCCCGGTCCAGGCTGGTCCGGTGTCCCGAGCGCCGGGCATGTTCACGCCACAGGGCCGAGGCCCGCATCCACGTATCGAAGGGATGAGCACAGGAGACCCGACCGGCGTCGACGCCGAGCGACTGCGCCTCGGCCGCGACCAGGTCCGCGCCGATCAGCTCCAGCCAGCCGAGGTCGTCGCTCTCGCGCGCCTTTTCGAACAGCTTTCTCAGATCCCGGCCGAATTCGAACATGGGGGCTGGCGCTCCGGTCGTCCCGCTTCGGGACCAATACGCGTCCCTCGGTCCGTGACTAGCAAACGCGACGCCGCGCCGGAGGTTCGGCCGGTCCGCGACGATGATTCAGCCCAGGTCGGGGGTGCGGGCGCGGCAGCGTTGCAGGGTGGTCCGGGCGTCCGGATCATCGGTGATGAGCTCGCGCACGGCGCGGATCCGGGCGCGGGACTGGTCAGCGTCGGTGGTCGCGGCGGGCCGGGCGGCGCGCTGGGCGATCTGCATGGCGGTGAGCGACCAGTAGAGGGCCGCGTCGTAAAGGCTGCGCCCCTCGCCGCTCTCGCCGCCTTCCAGCTCGGACGCGGCCTGGGTCAGGCCGGCGCAGCGCACCGCCTCGTCATAGGACGGGGGTTGCGACGCAGCCTGCGCGGCGCTGAGCGACAGAAACGCCACGAGCGTCATCGCGATCATTGGAACCTCCACGACGCGCCCCCGCGCCGCCTTGCTGGCCGACAGAGAACCACGCGCGTGGGGCAGGGGGAAGACGGATCGGGCGCGAACGCGGCGCCTATCCCCGCTCTTTCGTCTTCGTGAAGGCCACGTTCGGGAACCGCTCCATGACATAGCCGGTCTCCCAGCTCGACTTGGCCAGGAAGACCGGGTCGTCGTCGATGTCGCGGGCCATCTGGCCGCGGTATTTGCCCATGAAGTCCTCGAGGTCCGCCTTCGTCCCGCCGATCCACCGCGCCTCGGCCCAGGGCGAGGGTTCGAAGATGACCTCCAGCCCGTATTCCTCGCCCAGCCGGTCGGCCATGACCTCGAACTGCAGCTGGCCCACGGCGCCGACGATGAAGTCCGAGCCCATCTCGGGCCGGAACAGCTGGGTGACGCCCTCCTCGGCCAGGCCGTCCAGCGCCTTCTTCAGGTGTTTGGCCTTGAGCGGATCCTTGACCCGCACGCGCTGGAGGATTTCGGGCGCGAAATTCGGCAGGCCGGCGAAGCGGATCAGGCCGCTCTCGGACAGGCTGTCGCCGACGCGCAGGACCCCGTGGTTGGGAATGCCGATGACGTCGCCGGCATAGGCGTCCTCGGCCAGTTCGCGGTCGCTGGCGAAGAACATGATGGGCGCGTTGACCGACAGCTGTTTGCCGGTGTTCTGGACCTTCAGCTTCATGCCGCGCTGGAACTTGCCGGAGGCCATGCGGAACATGGCGATGCGGTCGCGGTGGTTGGGGTCCATGTTCGCCTGGACCTTGAAGACGAAGCCGGTGACCTCGGCCGCGCCCGGTTCGACCGTGATCGCAACCGGCTCGGCGGCGTTGCGGGTGCCGGCGGGGGCTGCCTTGTGCGCCTTCATCACCTTGGGCGGCGGGGCCCATTCGCCGATCGCGGCCAGCAGTTCGTCAATGCCGAAATGGCGCAGGGCCGAGCCCCACAGCACGGGGGTCATATGGCCTTCGAGGAAGGACTGGCGGTCGAACGCCGGATAGCCGCCCTCGACCAGTTCCTGCGCCTCCAGCAGGGCCTCGTGCTCGCCTTCCTCAAAGTATTGCGCGGCGTCGGCCAGGGGCAGGGCCTCCGGGTGAGGCACGTCCTCGGCGGCGCCCGCGGGCTTGCGGGCGTAGGGCTGGAACTTTCCGGTGCCCATCTCGACCATGCCGCGCAGGCGGTTGCCGCTCTGCGCCGGCCACCAGATCGGGGCGGGGTCGAGCTGCAGGCGCGAGGCGATCTCGTCCAGCAGGGCCATGGGGTCCTGGGCCTCGCGGTCCAGCTTGTTGATGAAGGTGATGATCGGGATGTCGCGCAGGCGGCAGACCTCGAACAGCTTCAGCGTCTGCGGCTCGATGCCCTTGGCGGCGTCCAGCACCATGATGGCGCAGTCGGCGGCGGTCAGGGTGCGGTAGGTGTCTTCGGAAAAGTCCTCGTGGCCCGGCGTGTCGAGCAGGTTGAACATCTTGCCGTCGTGCTCGAACGTCATGACGGAGGCGCTGACCGAGATGCCGCGTTCTTTCTCGATCTTCATCCAGTCGGACTGGGTGCGCCGGTTCTCGCCGCGGGCGCGCACGGCTCCGGCCGCGCGGATGGCGCCGCCGGCCAGCAGGATGTGCTCGGTCAGGGTGGTCTTGCCGGCGTCAGGGTGCGCGATGATGGCGAAGGTCCTGCGGCGCAGGGCCTCCTGTTCGAGGGGAAGTTTCGACATGTTCTATCCGTTGGGCCGCGCGAGGTAGCGCGGACGGGGCCGAAAGTCACCCGTCGGCGAATAGCCCCTGGGCATGAAGGGATATCGGAGTCATCGCCCGGCCCGGCGAGACGATCCGGTCACGCAATCGGGCGCCGCCTTGGAAACGCAAGGAACGGCCATGGCCCTCGATCTGCCTGAAACGCCCCCGCCCCATCGCGACGGCCCGCATCCCGCCCTCAGCCCGGTCGTCGGTTTCGGCGTGATCGTGCTGGGCGCCATGATTGTGCACGGGCTGTTCAACAAGCTGATCTGACGGTCAGGAGTCGTCGGTCGCGGCCTCCGGTTCGGGCGGCGCGGACGGTTCGCTTCCGGAGGGATCCGCATCCGGCTGGCTCGCTTGGGTCGCCGACTCGAGCTCCTCGGCGCTCATCGGCCCCTGCCGATTTCTCGCCCTCTCCATCAATCCGGTCGCGATCTCGGCCGCCTGGCCCCCGTGCGCGGCGTTGGCGAGCGGGCGAAGAAGGACCGCAACGTCATCGAACTCCTCCGCACGCATCAGGGCGTTGGCGTATCCGAGGCGTATGGACGCGAGTTGGGGGGCGAGCTGGGAGGCCTGGTCCCAGGTCACCAGATCATTCTCCGTGGGGTAGTCGGCTTCGAGCTCCCGGGTCTGGGCCAGAAGCTGCAGCGTATAGTACTGGGCCGGGTCCGCCCGGTAGGCCCGGCCGAGATAGCCGCGTGCGCGGCGCATCAACGGCAGGGCCTCGTCGGGCTGGTCCCGGGCGAGTCGCATGAAGCGCGAGGCCATCAGTTGCAGCGCCTCGACGTTTTCAGGCTCCCGCTCCAGCAGGCGATTCAGAATGGCTTCGCCCGCGTCCGGGTCGCCGAAATGCAGTTCGGCATGTCCAAGCTGGAGCATGGCGAAGGGGTCATCGGGGTGGCGGGCGGCGAGCCGGCGAACGAGAGCGGCGGTTTCAGCGTGCTGGTCATCCCCAACGCCGACCTTGAGGCGCTGGCCGATGAGCAGCAGGTCGTCGGCGGACCGGGGCAGCCGCGTGACCGTGATCGGCGTCTCCGGGAAGTCCGCCGTATAGTGAATGACGGTCAACCGGCGATAGCTCCGCAACTGCTGACGGATCTGATCCATCGTGAGGCCGGTGGCGCGCTCCATTGCGACAACGGACTCCTCGCCTTGCCGCATGTCGCGGATGTAGGCGGACAGCTGCTGACGGCGAACTTCGTCGCTCATGAACCAATGCGTCAGCAGCCAGGAGATCGGGTAATAAGAGTCCCGGTGCGCGCCTGAGCGCACTTCGCCGAAGCGCTTGGACACGAGGTCTTCAAGAGGCAGCCAGCTGTTGCTGAACAGGCCGTAGACCCGCCCCTCGTTGTAGCCGCCGATCTTGACGGTCGTCTCCGAGATTTCCGCCGTCATGAAATACTCGGCCAGCCCTTCGATCAACCAGGCGGGGTAGCCGGACGTCGCTTCGATCTGGAGGCTGAAGTGATGGAAATACTCGTGGAGCAGATAGTCCTCGTCGCTGTCCCGGAGTGCGGCGGCGAAGATGTCCTCGCCGGCGGGATAATAGGTGCCCGCGACGTTCAGCCCGGTGTTCGGATTGATCTGGACGAGGCCAGCCCGATTGCCGACCAGATAGATCGGCAGCTTGCGACCGGCCGTGGCCGCTGGCAGCCCCATCCGGGCGCGCAGGGTGAAGTCGTAGATTTCGAGATTGCGGACGTAGCGCCGCAGGTCGGATTCGCTGCCCTGAGAATAGACCACGAAATTGGGGCTTTCGGCTCGCCGCCATTCGGCGTTGGCCGCGCCAGCGAGGCTGAAAACCAGCAGCGACAGGCTCGCCGCCAGCGCACGCACCCAACCGATCGACATGACGTTTTCTCCGGGACAACCCGGACAACCTACAGTCGGGTGTCGCCCGACTTCAAGCGACGGTCGTTCTCAGGCGGCCATGCGCATCCAGACCGCGCGATCGGCGGCGAGCGGCGTCAGCCGGCCCTTGGCAGCGCGGGTCTTGAGCTGGCGCATGATGGCGTCGGGGAGGGCGCAGAACTGCGGCTCGACCAGGGTCGGGTCACAGCCGGCGGCGGGGGCGGCGAACAGGGCGGCGTTCACTTCCGGCGAGCGGTCGTGGATCAGCCAGGCCAGCCGGCGCGCGCGCTGCGGGTCGTTGAGGTGCAGCAGCGGATCCTCGGAAAACAGTTCGCAACCGAGTTCCAGTACATAGTCGAGCTCGAGGCTCTCAAAGCGGCGCGCGTCGCCGGGCGTGACCGGGGAGGCCTCGTCCAGGTCGAACACCACGTCGTTGAGAAGAAAGAGCATCGACAACACCCACCATCGCTCCGGGCTCATTGCGGCCCGTTGAAGCTGACCATAGGCGCCTGCGCTTGAGGTTCCGTGTGCGAACGCAGTTAAGGATTTCGCACTGGCGGCGGGGGGTGGTCACAGGTGGTTAGGGAGGAGGAGGCAGCAGGCAGCAGCGGACAAGCTTGGGGCTGGCGGGCAGGGTGCCGAACGACCTGCTGCCTGCTGCCTGCTGCCTGCTGCCTGCTGCCTACTGCCTGTTGCCTCCCTCCCCCGCCACCTTCTCCGTTATAAAGTGCCGCCCCTCCCTGTCCTCGATCTCGACCACCCACAGGTCCGGGTCGTAGCCGATCTGACGCTGGATATAGGCGTCGAGTTCGCTCTCGAACTCGCTCTCGACGGGCTGCATCCACAGCCGCTCCCCGTCGGGTCCGAAGGCCTCACTATAGAGTCGGGCGCGGCGGTTGGACGTGTCGAAGGCCTTGACGATGACCGTGCCGGCGCGCGCGTCGCCCTTGCGCGCGACGGTGGCGAAGGCTCCGCCCAGCTCGGCGCGGCGGATCAGGGCGGAGACCCACAGGTCGCTCGACAGAAGCACTTTGATAACCCTGCTCGGAAACCGGACCGGAACGCGTGATGCGTAAGGTGCGGCCTCATGACGATAGGCCAGACCGCCTCGAAGACCAAAGCCTGCCTGCTGGCCGCCGCCATGCTGGTCGTGCCGAACGTCGCCTGGGCCGAGGCCGCCGACACCTATTATGAGCGCGCCTTCGTGCTCGCCGCCGACGCCCGCTGCCACCTGTTCGCGCCGCAGATCGAGGCGGCCCTCGCGGCCGCCACGGCCCAGGCCCGGGGCGCGGCCCTGCGCTCGGGCTCCGGCGCGGCCGATCT
>NZ_DLHQ01000040.1 GCF_002483305.1 Brevundimonas sp. UBA7664 | reverse complement strand
AGCCGGGCCGCGGCGGCCAGGTCGCGCGCGGCGTCGCCGGTCGGCGAGGTGGTCGGGATCGGGGCGTTCAGCTCGGCCTCGCGGGCGGCGGCCGTCTCCATCGCGCGAAGCCGGGCGTCGCCGTCGCGGACGCGGGTCGCCAGGGCCGTGTTGTCACGCCCGACCTCGTCCAGCTGGAAGGTCAGCCGCTCGATATCGCCGTTCACGCGCTGGAGCGTCGCCTCCATATCCAGCAGCCGCTGGTTCATCAGGTCGACGCGGCCCTGCAGCGCGACGACCTCGGGATCGGGCTCGACGATGACCGGCTGACCGGCGGCGTTGCGCTGGGTCAAGGCGCGCTCGAGGCGGCGCACGTTGCGGTCCAGCTGTTCCAGCCGGCGCTTGTCCCACTGGACGGCCTCCACGGGCGCGGTCTGGGCCACGACCGTGGTCGTGCCGGCGATCAGGACGACGCCCAGCACGGTGACGAGGGCGTTGCGGGAGCGGAGGGCGGGGGGCAGCTTGAGCATGGTTGTTTTCGTCCCACCGATTTGAGGCCGCCGCAAGGCGTTACCCCGTGAGGCCGAGCGCGATGATGGCCACCAGGAACAGGGATATGGCGAGAACGCAGAACAGCAGCAGGAAGGCGGTGCGCCACGCGGCCGAAAACCAGGACAGGCCGTAGGCGCCCTTGAGCTGGGCGAATATGTGCGCCGGCACGCCGAAGGTGAACAGCAGCGAGCCAAGGACCGCGAAGCCGCTCCACAGCGGGCCGAGGATGGAGACGAAGATGGCCAGGATCGACATCGCCGTCAGCGAGTAGAGCACGAAGACGCCGTGGTCGTAGAGGGTGAAGCCCCGCCGCCACAGGAACAGCAGCGACACGAAGGGGATCGAGATCGGGATCAGCAGGAAGCTGAATTTATAGGCCGTCTGCTGGATCTTGTAGATCGCCAGATCGGGGTTCAGCAGCTTCTTCTTGATCTTCTCGTTCAGCGCCCCATTGCCCATGTTGACCTTGAGATCTCCCGCGGCGACGGCGTCGTGGACCTGGGCCTGCCAGCTGCCGGGGGTCAGGCCGTCGGTGCGTCGAGCGGCCGGGTCCGCGATGCCGAGGCGGGTTTCCAGAACCTCAACGGTGGTGGCCCGCGCCTGCCGGTTCAGTTGCAAGGCTTCGGACGCCAGGGCTGCGTCCGCCCCGAGGCTGGCCTCGGAAAGTTCGACGCGGGCGGTTTCCAGCTCCGTCATCAATTCCGCGCGCTCGGCGGGCGTCAGCGTCGTGGACACCTTCGGCTCCAGCCCCCCGGAGAAGCTGAAGGCGAAGAACATCAGGAAGACGGTGAACAGGAACATCGCCAGCGGCGAGACATAGCGGGTGCGCCGCCCCTGCACCCATTCGCGGGTCAGCCGCCCCGGATTGATCGCCAGCAGCGGCAGGGTGCGCCAGATGCGGGCGTCGAAATGCAGCACGCCGTGCAGCATCTCCTCGCCGAGGTGCAGCAGGGACCGGTGGACATGGGTCGGCTGGCCGCAGTTGGAGCAGAATTTGCCCTCGACCGGCTGGCCACAGTCGGTGCAGTTGCCCTCGGGGTCGCCGGCGTGGCCGGTCGGCCGTTCCAGCGCGCCGGCGAGGATCCCCGCGGACGCCGCTCCGCCCGCCGCGTCGATGTCGACCATGTTCGCCCCCCGCCTCTGGGGCGGGTTTTAGCCGTGCGTCGCCTGAGCGGTCAAAAGGAAAGGGGCGGCCGGTGACCGGCCGCCCCTCAAGACCTTCGACAGTGTCGTCCGATCAGCGCGTGGCGCCGGAAACGATGGCGGTGTGGGCGTTGCGGTTGCGGGCCCAGGCCTCTTCGTTCGAACCGGCGGCGATCGGGCGCTCCTTGCCGTAGCTGATGGTGTCGATGCGACCGGCGGAGACGCCGCGCTCGACCAGATAGGCGCGAACCGATTCGGCGCGGCGGGCGCCGAGGGCCAGGTTGTACTCGCGGGTGCCGCGTTCGTCGGCATTGCCCTCGATGCGGATGGTCACCTGCGGATAGCGCTGCAGCCAGGCCACCTGGGCGTCCATGCGCGGATAGGCCTCGGGGCGGATCTGGTAGCTGTCGAGGTCGAAATAGACCCGGTCGCCGACATTGACGATGAAGTCCTGTTCCGAACCCGGCGCGGCGGCGCCGAGGTTGCCGCCCGAGACGGGACCGGCGCTGTTGTCGTTGTATTGCTCGTTGCCGGCCGGCGGCACATTGTTGCCGGCGCCGCTGTCAGCCGGGGTGCGGGGCGTGCAGGCGGCGATCGCGGTCGCGGCCAGCCCAACGGCGGCCAGACGGACGAGGGTCGAGGGCTTCATCATCAGTCGTCTCCTTGGGTGAAGGCCGGAGCCTCCAGCTTGGCTTTAGAGGGTTGCTACAGACGCGCCAGCGGTTTCGCCAGTCGCGATAACGCGGGTTTGAGCCGACAGGCTCCTTTGTGATCAGGTGGGGCAGCCGTCCGGGCCGCCGCCGCCGAGGGTGACAGGCTGTTCGTCCAGAAGGGGCGACCAGGCGGGGTCGGTGCCGCGTCCGGAATAGCCGGCCTGCGAGACGACGCGGCCCGAAAGGTCCACGGTCCACAGACGGGTGTCGCCGCCCGGCGACTGGCGCGCGAACATGATGTAGCGGCCGTTCGGGGCCCAGGACGGGCCCTCCTCGAAATAGCTGGACGACAGGATTCGCTCGCCCGAGCCGTCGGTGTTCATGACGCCGGTCGAGAACCGGCCGCCGCCCTGTTTGGTGAAGGCGATCAGGTCGCCGCGCGGGCTCCAGTTCGGGGCGGTGTAGAGGCCGCCGCCGCGCGAGATCGGGCGCTGCCCCGAGCCGTCGGACCGCATGGTGTAGAGCCGCGCGCTGCCGGAGCGATCGGAAGTGAAGACGATCTGGCTGTTGTCGGGGCTGAAGGACGGGGAGGTGTCGATGCCGGGATCGCTGGTCAGGCGGCGCAGCTGGCGGCTGGCCAGATCCATCACATAGACATCGGTGTTGCCGGCCCGGATGATCGAAAAGGCCATCTTCGAGCCGTCGTTCGAGAAGCGCGGGGCCAGCACCTGGCCGTCGAACTCGCCCAGGCTCTCGCGCCGGCCGGTCGCCAGGTTGAACAGATAGATGCGGCTGTAGTCCCGCCCCAGCGCCACATAGGTGATCTCATTGGGGTCGTTCAGCGAGAAGCGCGGCGACATGATCACCTCGTCGCCCTGGGTCAGATAGACGGGGTTGAAGCCGTCCTGATCCGAAATGGCGAGGCGCGACAGGCGGTTCAGCTGGGTGCCGCTTTCCGAGACGAAGACCACGCGGCTGTCGAACAGGCCGGTCTCGCCGGTCATGCGCTGATAGACCAGGTCGG
Source organism: Brevundimonas sp. UBA7664 (assembly GCF_002483305.1). Taxonomy (GTDB): domain Bacteria; phylum Pseudomonadota; class Alphaproteobacteria; order Caulobacterales; family Caulobacteraceae; genus Brevundimonas. The sequence goes on along the minus strand of NZ_DLHQ01000040.1, from coordinate 1,081 downwards.
CGATCTTGTGCCCGATCCGGCGCCACTGCTCGGGCGTGGCGGTGAACTGGTAGGAGACCAGCTGGCACTGGCGATAGGGGTCGTAGAGGCGGAAGCCGAAATCGTTGCGGCCGTCGGGCCGCGGCGTCACCGAACCGTAGAGCACCGCCTGGGCGCCGATCGAGGTCCACTGGGGGAAGTTGGGGGCGTTGGCCAGGGTCAGGCCGGTCTCGACGAAGCCCGCCGGATCGAGGGGTTCGAAATAGCCCGAGCGACGCAGGTCGTCGCGGATCACCCCGCCCAGGTCAGAGCCGTTCTGGCCGTTGAAATTGGCGACGGCGATCTGCATCGGGCGCAGGACGCCCTGGTTGATCTCGACCTCCACGGGGTCGGTCGATTGCGGGACCGGAGGCGTCTGGGCGCTCGCCGTGCTCACCGTCATCGCCACGACCGCGACGCTGGCCAGAAGTCGGTTCAATCGCATCAGGGGCTCCCACAAGTTCAAACGTCGCCGACCCTTATCGTCAGACCGTGCGCAGAAGGCCAGCATGGCCGTGAATAGGGCGACTTTCAGGCCCTGTCAGGCTTCGTCAGCGAATAGCACGAACGCGCGCCGTCTATCGGCCCCGACAGGCTTCCTCGGTGTTGAACGTCGGGCGGTACGACCCGCCCGTGAAGCCCGACGGCACGTCGAACGGCGCGGTCTGGCGCAGGGCCCGGATCGCCCCGTCGGCGGAGGCGCGCCACACCGGGTCGGATCGCGCGCCGACCAGCGTCGGTCCGGAGACGATGCGGCCGTCCGCGGCCAGGGTCACATCCATCTGGATACGAAGGTTGCGGGCGCCGGGCACGTCGCAGGGCAGGATCCAGTTGGGGATGATCTGCTGGAACATGGCGGTGATCTGCGGACCCGAGGTCTGCTGGGCCGGACCCGGCGTTCCGCCGCCACCGCTGCGCGGGGGCGGGGTCCGGGGCGGGGTCCGGCCGGGGGGCGTCCGGGACAGTTCCGAGAGGTCCAGACTGGGCTCCGCCGGCCGCCGCGGCGGCGTGACCGGCGGGCGCTGGGGCGACGGCGGGGGCCGCTTGGTCGGGGGCGTGACGG
>NZ_DLHQ01000037.1:156-4559 GCF_002483305.1 Brevundimonas sp. UBA7664 | reverse complement strand
GCGCTCAGCAGGGCCGGGGAGGCGCAGCCGGGGCCGCGCGTGCGCAGGCCGCGGCCGACGCGGTCGCCCATCGTCTCGGGACGGACGTTCCAGCCCTCGACGCCGGGCGGCAGGGCCGGTGCGCCGGGTGCGGGAACGCCGACGCGGGGGACCGGCGGGGCGGGATTGTCCTCGTCCTCGGTCGGGTCGCGGAACGGCCGGTCGCGGTCGGCCGTGGGCGAGCCGGGCAGGGCGGGGGCGTCGACCGCCTGCGGCGGGGCGGGGACCGGACGGACCCGCGCGACCTCGCCGGGCAGCAGCGGGCGCGGCTCGATCTGCATATAGATGACCGGCCCGGGGTCCTCGATCAGGCCGGACAGGGTCAGGCCCATCGAACGCAGGCCGAGGTATGAGAACAGGGCGACGTGGCCGAGGACGGAGACCGCCACGATCGCCGGCTTACGCCACCGCTCCGCGCGGGCGGGCCATACCCACGCCGGCCCCCGAAATCGCCATCCACCCGCCATGCGCGTACAGGATGGGGCGAGCGTGGCGGTATTGGGGCCTGAGGCGGCGAAGGGGCGCTAGCCGGGAGGGCAGGACCGCCCCGCCCTTGACCTTCGCCCCCCCCGCGCGTAGAAGCCGCCCACTTTCGAGGTTCCCGGTCCGCCGGGTTCCGGGATCGTGACAATTGAGCGGACGGGCTGTGCCCGCCGGAACGCCCGAAGCGCGCGTTCCGGTTTTTTCGTTTGGCGGTCGTGTCTCCGGCTCGAGATCAAACCCGGGGCGGCGCGTCAGCGTCGTCCGAAAAGAAGGCTCACCGAGGCGCTCCGGCCGAAAGGCACACGCCTCCATCGATTGAAGAGAACCGAGACTCCATGCCGACTATCAACCAGCTGATCCGCAAGCCGCGCCAACCCAAGCCGGTCCGCAACAAGGTCCCGGCCCTGAAGGGCTGCCCGCAGCGCCGCGGCGTCTGCACCCGCGTCTATACGACGACCCCGAAGAAGCCGAACTCGGCGCTGCGTAAGGTCGCCAAGGTGCGTCTGACCACCGGCATCGAAGCCGTGTGCTACATTCCCGGCGAGGGCCACAATCTGCAGGAGCACTCGGTGGTCCTGATCCGCGGCGGCCGCGTGAAAGACCTTCCCGGCGTGCGCTACCACATCCTGCGCGGCGTGCTCGACACGCAAGGCGTCAAGGACCGCAAGCAGCGCCGTTCGCACTACGGCGCCAAGCGTCCGAAGTAAGCGACCCGCCCATTCCATTCGCTGGTTCACACCAGCCGTCCGACACCGCTTTAGAAGGCCAAGCCCATGTCCCGTCGTCACCGCGCACAGAAGCGCGAAGTTCTGCCGGATCCCAAATACAAGGATCTGATCGTCACCAAGTTCATGAACTACGTCATGTACGAGGGCAAAAAGGCCGTCGCCGAGAACATCGTCTACGGCGCGTTCGAGATCCTGGCCGACAAGAAGAAGGAACAGGAGCCCGTCGCTACGTTCCACGCCGCCCTGGACAATGTGGCTCCGGCCGTGGAAGTCCGGTCGCGTCGCGTCGGCGGCGCCACCTATCAGGTGCCGGTTGAGGTTCGCCCCGATCGCCGCCGCGCCCTGGCCATCCGCTGGCTGGTCAACGCCGCGCGCAAGCGTGGTGAGAACACCATGACCGAAAAGCTGGCCGCCGAGCTGCTGGACGCCTCGAACAACCGCGGCACCGCGGTCAAGAAGCGCGAAGACACCCACAAGATGGCCGAAGCCAACCGGGCCTTCAGCCACTACCGCTGGTAACGCCTTCAAGGCGCCCTGTTCGGCGCCTATCTTGAGACTATCCGGCGCGGGCGGTTTGAGCTAAATCGCCCGCGCCCGCTTATCCGCACAGATCGACATCTCCCCGAGGGCGCCAAACGCGTCCTGAACTCACTTCAAGGCACGTTTTCATGGCCCGTCTCAACAAGATCGAGGACTACCGCAACTTCGGCATCATGGCCCACATCGATGCGGGCAAGACGACGACGACCGAGCGGATTCTCTACTACACCGGCAAGAACCATAAGATCGGCGAAGTCCACGACGGCGCCGCGACCATGGACTGGATGGACCAGGAGCAGGAACGCGGCATCACCATCACGTCCGCCGCGACGACCGCCTTCTGGAAAGAGAAGCGCCTCAACATCATCGACACCCCCGGCCACGTGGACTTCACCATTGAAGTCGAGCGTTCGCTGCGCGTGCTCGACGGCGCCGTGACGGTGCTGGACGGCAACGCCGGCGTCGAGCCGCAGACCGAAACCGTCTGGCGCCAGGCCGACAAATACCGCGTGCCGCGGATCGTGTTCGTCAACAAGATGGACAAGATCGGCGCTGACTTCGACGCCTCGGTGCAGTCGATCCGCGACCGTCTGGGCGCCAAGGCCGTGCCGATCCAGTTCCCGATCGGTTCGGAATCCTCGCTGACCGGCCTGGTCGACATCGTCGCCATGAATTCGGTGATCTGGGACAACGACGCCCTGGGCGCCAACTTCACCGTCGGCCCGATCCCGGCCGACCTGGTCGACAAGGCCAATGAAGCCCGCCAGTACCTGATCGACAACGCCGTCGAACTCGACGACGAGGCGATGGAAGCCTACCTCGACGGCACCGAGCCCTCGCTGGAAGTGCTGAAGAAATGCATCCGCAAGGCCGTGCTGACCGGCGCCTTCTATCCGATCCTGTGCGGCTCGGCCTTCAAGAACAAGGGCGTGCAGACGCTGCTGGACGCCGTCGTCGACTATCTGCCGTCGCCGGTCGACATCCCGCCGACCCCGGGCATCGACTTCAAGACCGAAGAGCCGATCGTGCGCCGCGCCTCGGACGACGAGCCCCTGTCGGTTCTGGCGTTCAAGATCATGGACGACCCCTTCGTCGGCTCGCTGACCTTCTGCCGCATCTATTCCGGCAAGATGGAAACCGGCATGGGCCTGCTGAACTCGAGCCGCGATCGTAAAGAGCGCGTCGGCCGCATGCTGCTGATGCACTCCAACGACCGTCAGGACATCAAGGAAGCCTACGCCGGCGACATCGTCGCCCTGGCCGGGCTGAAGGACACCCGCACCGGCGACACCCTGTGCGATCCCCTGAAGTCGCCCGTCATCCTCGAGAAGATGGAATTCCCGGCGCCGGTGATCGAGATTTCGGTCGAGCCCAAGACCAAGGCCGACCAGGAGAAGCTGGGCGTCGCCCTGGCCAAGCTGGCCTCGGAGGATCCCTCGTTCACCGTCTCGACCGACCACGAGTCGGGCCAGACCATCCTCAAGGGGATGGGCGAGCTGCACCTCGACATCAAGATCGACATCCTGCGCCGCACCTACAAGGTCGACGCCACGATCGGCCAGCCGCAGGTGGCCTACCGTGAATCGCTCGGCCGCAAGGTCGACATCGACTACACGCACAAGAAGCAGACCGGCGGTACGGGCCAGTTCGCCCGCGTCATGATCACCTTCGAGCCGGGCGAGCCGGGTTCGGGCTTCGTGTTCGAGAACTCGATCGTCGGCGGCGCCGTGCCCAAGGAATACATCCCGGGCGTCCAGAAGGGCCTCGAGTCCATCAAGGACGGCGGCCTGCTGGCCGGCTTCCCGCTGATCGACTTCAAGGCGACGCTGACGGACGGCAAGTTCCACGACGTCGACTCCAGCGTGCTGGCGTTCGAAATCGCGGCCCGCGCCGCCTTCCGCGAACTGAAGGACAAGGGCGCGCCGAAGCTGCTCGAGCCGATCATGGCGGTCGAGGTCGTGACCCCCGAGGACTACCTCGGTTCGGTCATCGGCGACCTGAACGGCCGTCGCGGGATGATCCAGGGTCAGGACATGCGCGGCAACGCCACCGTCGTGAACGCCTTCGTGCCGCTGGCCAACATGTTCGGCTATGTGAACACGCTGCGCGGCATGTCGCAGGGCCGCGCCGCCTTCACCATGCAGTACGACCACTATGAGCCGGTGCCGCAACACGTCGCCGACGAAGTGATCAAGAAGTATTCCGCCTAAACCCAACACCCTGAAATTTTGGACAAGCCCCCTGTTCAGGGGACGGAGAGAAGAGAATGGCCAAGGAAAAGTTCGAACGTAACAAGCCGCACTGCAACATCGGCACGATTGGTCACGTTGACCACGGCAAGACGACGCTGACGGCGGCGATCACGATGGTTCTGGCCAAGGCCAGCGGCGGCAAGGCGATGAACTACGCCGACATCGACGCGGCCCCGGAAGAAAAGGCGCGCGGCATCACGATCAACACGGCGCACGTCGAATATGAGACGGCCGCCCGTCACTACGCCCACGTCGACTGCCCCGGCCACGCCGACTATGTGAAGAACATGATCACGGGCGCCGCGCAGATGGACGGCGCCATCCTGGTGGTGTCGGCCGCTGACGGCCCGATGCCGCAGAC
>NZ_DLHQ01000037.1:0-149 GCF_002483305.1 Brevundimonas sp. UBA7664 | reverse complement strand
CGCGAGCACATCCTGCTGGCCCGTCAGGTCGGCGTGCCGGCCCTGGTCGTCTACCTGAACAAGGTCGACCTGGTGGACGACGCCGAGCTGCTCGAACTGGTCGAGATGGAAGTGCGCGAGCTGCTTTCGTCGTACCAGTTCCCGGGCGA
>NZ_DLHQ01000004.1 GCF_002483305.1 Brevundimonas sp. UBA7664 | reverse complement strand
GTGATCGCCGCCGTCAGCGTCGTCTTGCCGTGGTCAACGTGACCAATCGTGCCGATGTTGCAGTGCGGCTTGTTACGTTCGAACTTTTCCTTGGCCATGGCCAAAACTCCTGTGGCCCGGGGCGGGGCGATTGGGTCAGCTTGAGAATTCTGGAGCGGGTAGACGGAATCGAACCGACATATTCAGCTTGGAAGGCTGCTGTACTACCATTGTACTATACCCGCACGGAGACGGCCTCGGGCCCGAAAGCCGTTGGCCGCCGACCCGATATGGGGTCCGGACCTTGGTTTCGAAAGCGCGTGGTGGGGGAAGCAGGACTCGAACCTGCGAAGCTTACGCAGGGGATTTACAGTCCCCCCCCTTTGCCACTCGGGACATTCCCCCAGCGCGTTTTCGAACCGTCGGACCGATGCGCCGGCGACCTTTCGGTCGTCGAAACAACAAAAGCTCTCGGTGTCCCGCGTCGCCTGGTTTAGGAGGGGCGCCAGACCCGAAAGCCCTCAGGGCTCCAAATCGGAGGGCGTCTTATAGTGTCGAGAAATCCAGAACGCAACGACCGGAAATCGGGCAAAAAGCCGGTCTTCGGCGACCGGTCGCCGCCCCGTTCCGGCGGGCCCGGAGCGGGTCCCAAGGGCAAGTCCGAGGGCGGCCCCGACCGCGGCGGATGGAACCCCAATCCCAAGCCGAAGGCCTTCTCTGATTCCGCGCCGCGCGCTTCGCGGGCCAAGGCGGACGCTGACAATTTCGTCTGGGGCCGCCATCCGGTCATCGCCGCGCTCGCCAATCCGGCCCGCAAGGGCATGGGCCGCCTGCTGGCGACGGCCGACCGCGCCGCCGAACTGGAACGCGACAAACTGGCCAACGGCCACAAGATCGAGATCATCGAGGTCCAGGCGCTGGACCGGATGCTGCCGCCCGGCGCGGTGCACCAGGGTCTGGCCTTCAAGGTCCAGCCGCTGGAAGGGGTGGCGCTGGAGGACATCGCCGGAGACGGCGGCGTCATCGTCATGCTGGACCAACTGACCGACCCGCAGAACGTCGGGGCCATCTTCCGCTCGGCCCTGGCCTTCGGCGCCAAGGGCATCGTGGTTCAGGACCGGCACTCGCCCGCCCTCGCCGGCGCCCTGGCCAAGGCCTCGGCCGGCGCCACCGAACGCCTGCCCTGCGCGCGGGTGACCAATCTCAGCCGGGCGCTCGAGACGCTGGCCGACATGGGCTGGCGCGCGGTCGGCCTCGACGGTTCGGCCGAACTGACGCTGGAACAGGCGCTGGACGAGCGGCCGACCGTTCTGGTCATGGGCTCGGAAGGCGACGGCATCCGCCGGCTGGTGGCCGAACATTGCGACGTTCTGGCGAAGATACCCATGCCCGGCGGATTTGAGAGCCTGAACGTTTCCAACGCGGCCGCGGTCGCTCTTTACGAAGCGACTCGGAAACAGACCGCCTGATCGTCTCCTCCCCGTCGCTATGCGATGGGGAGGACCCTTGGCGCATCCGCTCGCTCCCGCTAGAGAGCGGCCATGGAATTCCTCTCGTCTCCCGAACTCGCCAGCCAGGCCACCGCCCTCGGCCAGGTCCTGATGATCGATCTGGTGCTGGCCGGCGACAACGCGGTGGCCGTCGGCCTCGCCGCCGCCGCCCTGGCGCCCGAACAGCGCAAGAAGGCCATCCTGATCGGCCTGGCCGCCGCCGTCATCCTGCGCATCGGCTTCGCCCTGATCACCGTCCAGCTGCTGGCCATCATCGGCCTGCTGCTCGCCGGCGGCATCCTGCTGCTGTGGGTCTGCTGGAAGATGTGGCGCGAACTGCAGGAGCAGAAGACCCACGACCAGGCCGAGGCCGAGGCCGAGCTGGAGACCGCCCTGTCCGCCCACCACGGCGGCGGCCCGCCCCCCGAGGCCCTGGGCATCAAGCGCAAGACCTTCGCCGCGGCCCTGATCCAGATCATGATCGCCGACGTCACCATGTCGCTGGACAACGTCCTGGCCGTGGCCGGCGCGGCCCACGAACACCCCTGGATCATGGTCTTCGGCCTGATCCTGTCGATCGCCCTGATGGGCGTCGCCGCGACCTTCATCGCCAAGCTGCTGACCAAACACCGCTGGATCGGCTACGTCGGTCTGGTCATCGTCCTCTATGTCGCCCTGCACATGATCTGGGACGGCGCGCGCTCGGTGATCGTGCGGACCGACCGCATGGACGCCTTCAACGCTTCGGCCCCGGCCTTCCTCGACATCAGCGAGGAAGAGAAGGCCAAATTCCTGAAGGGCGTCGAGAACAAGGACAGCGCGGCGCCGGCGACCGGCCTGCCGTCCCGGCCCTCGGACGGACCGGCGCCTGTGCCGGTCACGCCGGCGGCAGCGTCCCCCAGCGGCGCATCGCCCGCCTGAGCGACTCCGGCGCCCCGGCCATATCGGGCTGGGGCGTGGTGATCGCCGCCGCGCGGGCCTGCATCTCGGCCAGCGGCGGCACGTCATTGGCGATCCGCTCGGCGTCCGTGGTCGCCGGATCGACATCCCACAGCCGCCAGCCGACGCCGTCGGGCACGATGTTGGTGCCGTATTTCTGAGGCTGTTCGGCATACATCAATGACCGGTCCAGCGCCGCGGCGGCCAGCCAGCGCGCGCCGGGCCGGCCGAGCTCCGCGGCCCGCGCCGCCAGACGGCTGCCCAGGGCGGCCTCCTCGCTCAGGTCTCCATGATTGAGGACCCATGCGGCGGCGTAGAGGGCGTCCGCATCCTCGGGCCAGCCGTCCGTCAGCAGGGCCATAGCTGCTTCACGGCGCGCCCGGTCCCGGTCACGCAGGGCCATATAGGCGGGCTCGCCCGCCAGCACCGCGCGATCCTCGGCCTGGTCCTCGGCCAGCAGCCTGACGAGGGCGGCCGACCGGTCCATGGTCAGGCGTCCGCGCCGCCGAAGCGTTCAGACCACTCGGCCACCTGCGTGTCCTCGATCTTGGTGAACAGCACGCCCGCCGCCGCGACGGTCTGACCGTGCGGCAGGGCGTCCAGCAGCGGCTCGTCCGCGGTCGGCCAGCTCAGATCCGTCGCCCCGACCGCCGCCCCGATCTTCACCGCCGAATGCGGCATGACCGGCGCGGCCAGCCGGGCGAACAGGGCCACCAGGTTCAGCCCCGTGCGCACGCCGACGGCCGCCCGATCCACATCGGTCTTGAAGGCGGTCCAGGGCGCCGCCTCCTGCAGATACTCGTTGCCCAGCACCCAGACGGCGCGCAGGGCCACGGCCGCCTTGCGGAACTCCATGGCCTCGAACTGCGCCGTCGCCTCGGCGATGCCGGCGCGCAGGTCCGCCTCCAGCTTCGCTTCCAGAGGACCGGGCTCGCCCGCGTCCGGCACGACGCCGTCGAACTTCGACTCGGCGAACTTGACGATCCGGTTGACGAAATTGCCCAGCACATCGGCCAGGTCCTTGTTGGTCGTCGACTGGAACTGCTCCCAGGTGAAGGCGGCGTCCGAATGCTCGGGCCCATAGGCCGTCAGGTGCCAGCGCCAGTAGTCGGCCGGCAGCAGCTCCAGCGCCTGGTCCATGAAGACGCCGCGCTTCTGGCTGGTCGAGAATTTGCCGCCGTACCAGTTCAGCCAGTTGAAGGCCTTCAACGTATCCACCGTCTTCCACGGCTCGCCCGAGCCCAGGATCGTCGCCGGGAAGCTGACGGTGTGGAAGGCGACATTGTCCTTGCCCATGAACTGGACGTAGCGGACGTCGTCGGCGCCCTCGTCCGTCCGCCACCAGTCGCGCCAGGTCGCGCCCGTCGCATCGGCCCATTCCTCGGTCGCGCCGATGTATTCGATCGGGGCGTCGAACCAGACATAGAAGACCTTGCCCTCCATGCCCGGCCGCGGCCCGCCGTCCGGCCCCACCACCGGCACGCCCCATTTCAGGTCGCGGGTGATGCCCCGGTCGATCAGGCCTTCGTCGAGGTGCTTCAGTGCGATCGATTTCGCCAGCGTCTGCCAGTCGGTCTTCGAACTGATCCAGGCCCGGATCCGGTCCGCCAGCTTCGTCTGGAGCAGATACAGGTGCCGCGTGTCGCGGACCTCGAGGTTCCTCGAACCCGACACCGCCGAATACGGCTCGATCAGGTCGGTCGGGTCCAGCAGCCGGCCGCAGTTGTCGCACTGGTCGCCGCGCGCGCCGACATGGCCGCAGTGTGGACAGGTCCCCTCCACATAACGGTCGGGCAGGAAGCGGGCGTCGTCGACCGAATAGATCATCCGGTCGACCCGCTCCTCGATCAGGCCGTTTTTCTCGAGGACGTCGGCGAAATGCTGGGTCAGGCGCCGGTTGGGGGCGTTCGACGACCGGCCGAACCAGTCGTAGCTGAGGCCGAAGGACTCGCCCGCGGCCTTCTGGACCTCATGCTGTTCGTCGCAATAGGTCCGCACGTCCTGCCCGGCGGCCGCGGCGGCCAGTTCGGCCGGCGTCCCGTGTTCGTCGGTGGCGCAGATGTAGAGCACCTCATGGCCCTGCGCCCGCTTGAACCGCGCATAGACATCCGCCGGCAGCATCGACCCCGCCAGATTCCCCAGATGCTTGATGCCGTTGATGTACGGCAGGGCCGAGGTGATGAGGATGCGGGCCATGGGAATCCGTGTCTGGGGGAGGCGACGGATATAGAGGGCCGTCAGGCCGGCGTCACCCTCGGTAACCGCCGCGCCACCCGCACGAACCGCCCGGTCAGCAGCGCCGACGACACCAGACTGGCGACGATGATGGCCCAGACCAGGCCGTTGACGCCGATCTCATGCGCCCACCACCAACCCAGCGGCATCATGATCAGGCTGTAGGCGGCGAAATGCATGATCGTCGGCCACCAGACGTCGCCGGCAGCGCGGTTGGCCGAGGCGGAAACCACCTGAATCCCGTCGGCGACGAAGAACAGGGTCGTCAGCACCAGCGCCGGGATCACCACGGCCAGCAGTTCCGGATCGCGGTTGTAGGCGCTGGCGATCAGCGGCGCGCCCGGCCAGACCAGCAGGGCGACCGTCAGCGTCAGGGCGGTCACCACCCCGATCCCGACCAGACCGGCGCGCATCACACCGCGCCCATCCCCGGCCCCGTAGGCGCGCCCGACCAGCACGGCGGTCGCGGCCGACAGCCCCATCGGCAGCATGAAGACCATGGCCGAAACATTGAGCACGATGGCCCAGGCCGAGGTCTCGATCGCGCCCAACTGGCCGGCGATGAAGGTCATGGCGGCGAAGGCCCCGACCTCGATGAAATAGCTGGAGCCCGCGCCGTAGCCGATCTTGCGCTGTTCGCGCTCGGCCGGCAGGTCGCGCTTCGGCCGGTTGAACACGCCCAGCGCCCGCGCTTCGGGCAGGCGCAGGATGTAGACGATCAGGAACACCGCCAGCGAGGTCCGGGCCACGAAGGTCGCCCAGGCCGAGGCCACGGCGCCGTCCAGACCGATCCCCAGCAAGTCGGGCACCAGCAGCAGGTTCAGCGCCAGATTGACGCCATTGGCGATCCACATCGCCCACATCCCCGCGCGCGGCCGGTGCATGGCCTCGAGGAAGAACTGCGCCGCCACACTGACCAGATAGCCGGGCATGGACAGGGCGAAGACGATCAGCACCGGCGAGGCGCCCTCGGCCAGGCCGTCGGCCAGGCCCATGTGCTGAAGCGCCCAGGGTCCGAGCAGGATCAGGCCGAACATCGAGGCGAAGCCCAGCTGCAGCGAATAGGCCACGCCGCGCCGCAGCACCCCGCCGACCTCGCTGCGGCGCCCCTCGCCCAGCAGGCGCGCGGTCATCACCTGCACCCCCATCATCAGGCCCACCGCCGTGGTGATGATGATCGACGTCGGCGCCAGGGCCAGCGAACTGAAGGCCAGCTCCAGCCCCGAGAAATTGCCGACCACGATCACATCGGTCAGCCCCATGGTCATGATGCCGACGCGCGCCAGCACCACCGGCCACGCGAGATGCAGCAGGTCTTTCAGGGTGGCGCGGGTCTGGAGGCTGAGGCCGGTCATGGGAGGCGGGACAGGCCACGGCGCAGGTTCGGCGTCAACACAGGAAAATCGATGGAGACATAAGCGGCCCTCACCTCCCCATCGGCGAAGGCCGATGGGGAGGACAGATCGGCGCGCGAGCGACGATCAGGAGGGGGCGGCGCTGGCGGATGTGATCAGAGCTCAATGTGGTCGCCGCCAGCGCCACCCTCTCCTGACCGCTTCGCGGTCTGTCCTCCCCACTCGCCGACGCGAGTGGAGAGGTGAACTCGCCCGCTTCCCCGCGCCCGCGAACCCGCCTAAACCAGCCCCATGCCCAAGCTGACGTCCGCCATCGACCCGCACAGCCCCGCCTTCAAGGCGCTCGACGCCCACAACCGGGCGCTCCGCGACGAACTGCACGAGAAGGTCGCCAAGGCCGCGCGCGGCGGCTCCGACGCCAGCCGCGACCGCCACGTCTCACGCGGCAAGCTCCTGCCCCGCGACCGGGTCGAGCGGCTGCTGGATCCCGGCTCGCCCTTCCTCGAGATCGGCCAGCTCGCCGCCAACGGGATGTATGGCGACGCGAAGGACCCCGACGGCGCCCCCGGCGCCGGGATGATCTGCGGCATCGGCCGGGTCTCGGGCCGCGAGGTGATGATCGTCGCCAACGACCCGACGGTGAAGGGCGGCGCCTATTTCCCGATGACGGTGAAGAAGCATCTCCGCGCCCAGGAGATCGCCGAGCAGAACCGCCTGCCCTGCGTCTATCTGGTCGATTCCGGCGGCGCCAACCTGCCGCACCAGGCCGAGGTCTTCCCCGACCGCGACCATTTCGGCCGCATCTTCTTCAACCAGGCGCGGATGTCGGCCAAGGCCATCCCCCAGATCGCCTGCGTCATGGGCTCCTGCACCGCCGGCGGCGCCTATGTCCCCGCCATGTCGGACGAGAGCGTCATCGTCCGTAACCAGGGCACCATCTTCCTCGCCGGCCCGCCGCTGGTGAAGGCCGCCACCGGCGAGGTCATCTCCGCCGAGGAACTGGGCGGGTCGGAGACCCACGGCCGCAAGTCCGGCGTGGTCGATTATGTCGCCGAAAACGACGAGCACGCGCTCGAGATCGTCCGCACCATCGTCGACAGCCTCAACACCGTGAAATCGGTCGAGCTGGACGTGCGCGAGCCCCGCGCCCCGGCCTATGACGCCGAGGAGCTGTACGGCCTCATCCCGGACGACGTCCGCGCCCCCTATGACGTGCGCGAGGTCATCGCCCGCCTGGTCGACGGCTCGGAGTTCGACGAGTTCAAGGCCCTGTACGGCACCACCCTGGTCTGCGGCTTCGCCCGCATCTGGGGCTATCCGGTCGCCATCCTGGCCAACAACGGCGTGCTGTTCTCCGAAAGCGCGCTCAAGGGCGCCCATTTCATCGAACTGGCCTGCAAGCGGAAGATCCCGCTGGTCTTCCTGCAGAACATCTCGGGCTTCATGGTCGGCGGCAAATACGAGGCCGAGGGCATCGCCAAGAACGGGGCCAAGCTCGTCACCGCCGTCTCCTCGGCCGAGGTTCCGAAATTCACCGTCCTGATCGGCGGCAGCTTCGGCGCCGGCAACTACGGCATGTGCGGCCGGGCCTTCGCTCCCCGCTTCCTGTTCACCTGGCCCAACAGCCGGATCAGCGTCATGGGCGGCGAACAGGCCGCCGCCGTTCTCGCCACCGTCCACCGCGACGCCGACAGCTGGACGCCCGACCAGGCCGAGGCCTTCAAGGCGCCGATCCGTCAGAAATACGAGGCCGAGGGTAATCCGTACCACGCCACCGCCCGCCTCTGGGACGACGGCGTCATCGACCCGGTCCAGACGCGCGATGTGCTGGGACTGGCGATCTCGGCGAGCCTGAATGCCCCGATCCCGGAGACGACCTTCGGCGTGTTCCGGATGTAATATGATCTCCTTCTCCCCTCGGGGGAGAAGGTGGCCCGAAGGGCCGGATGAGGGGGATCGCCTGCTCATGTACCAAACTGGGGACAGGACCCGGTACGCTCGTCGGCTCCGCGCTGATTCCACCCACGCGGAAGATCAGCTCTGGGCGCTGGTGCGGGGCCGTCGTTTCGAAGGGCTCAAATTCCGACGGCAGGCGCCCGTCGCCGGAAAGATCGTCGACTTCCTCTGTCCTGAATTAAAGCTGGTCGTCGAACTGGACGGCGGCATCCACGCTCTCCGGATCGTCGAAGATGCCGAGCGGGAACTGCTGATCGCGGAGGCCGGGTTTCTCGTGTTGCGGTCAGGAAACGAGGCCTTCCTGCGAAATCCGAACATCCTCTTGGACGCGATCCGCCTTCGGGCATCAGAGATGCGGAACCGCCCCCCTCATCCGAGCGGCTCCGCCGCCCACCTTCTCCCCCGAGGGGAGAAGGGTTCCGATTGAGCGACAAGCTGCGATCACCCCGCCCGGAGCACCTTCTCCATCGCCTTCCCCTTGCTCACCTCGTCGACCAGTTTGTCGAGGTGGCGGATCTCCCGCATGAAGGGGTCCTCGATCTCCTCGACGCGATGGCCGCAGATCATGCCCGTGATCAGGAAGCGGTTCGGATTCATCGCCGGCGCCTCGGCGAAAAAGGTCTCGAAATCGGTCTTCGCCGCCAGCATGGCCTCGAGCTGACCCTGGGAATAGCCTGTCAGCCAGCGGATCACCTGATCTACCTCGGCCCGCGTGCGGCCGTTTCGCTCCGCCTTGGCGACGTAGTGGACGTGGACACTGGCCACGCTGGTCCGGCGGAGACGGTCAGCTGCGCTGGTTTGCATTCAGAAGGTTATCGTCGGCCTCACCGGCTCGTCCAGCGCCCAGCGGTAGGAGTCCGGTCCGAACGGGAGGTCGAACAGCCGTGGGGCCTCACTGTCCGGGGTCATATGCAGCTCGAACGCCGACAGCAGGGCGCGGCGGGTGCGTTCGGCGGCGGGGCCGTGGACGCCCTTGCGCTGCAAGATCCGGCCGATGACCACATCGCGATGCGCCGCCCCGCCCTGGGCCGCGAGTTGCTCGCGAATTTCGGCGGCCAGCTTCACCTTGGCGGCGGTAAGCCGGGCGGGCTTGCTGGTGCGGGGGGCGGATGGTTTCGACATGCGGGGTCTCGTCGCGTGGACGGTTCTCGTTAACCTTTCGGTCTTCAAGACCCGTCGCGTCGGCCTGTCAAGATAACGTCGGTCTTTGCGCCAGCGCGATGCCATTCTCCGGGCGATGCGTTACACACGGGCAGCCGACAAGGAACCCGCCATGAGCCAGCCGACCGAAGCCGATCTGAACGCCCTCGACATCACCCCGGCCGAGGCCGCCGAGATCAACGCCATCGCCCATCCGCTGCTGGCCGATCCGGCCCCGGACGCCAATGATGATCTGGTGCGGATCGATTCCACCGCCGACGGCGTGGTCTTCGTCACCATCAACCGCCCGGACAAGCGCAACGCCTTCGACGCCCCGACCATCGCCGCCCTCTATGAGGCCTTCGAGACCCTGCAGGGCGCCGACCATGTGCGGGTGGTCTTCATCCGCGGCGCGGGCGGCGCCTTCAGCGCGGGCGCCGACCTGGCCTGGATGGCCGACGCCGCCCGCTGGTCCGAGAGCGACAACCGCGATGACGCCATGGGTCTGGCGAAGATGCTCAAGGCGCTGCACGAGATCCCGGCCCTCACCGTGGCCATCGTCGAGGGCGCGGCCATGGGCGGCGGGGCCGGCATCGTCGCCGCCTGCGACATGGCCGTGGCCGTAAAGGGTGCAAAGTTCGCCTTCTCCGAGGTCAAGCTGGGCCTGATCCCGGCGACCATCGCCCCCTATGTCGTCGAGGCCGTCGGCGCGCGCACCGCCCGGGCCCTGTTCATGACCGCCGAGCTGTTCGACGCCGAAGCGGCCCTGACCTACGGCCTGATCGGCCATGTGCTGGACAGCGCCGACCAGATCGACGGCTTCGTCGCCGACCTGGTCGCTGGCATGAAGGCCTGCGCCCCCGGCGCTGTCGGAGAGGCCAAGCGGCTGGTCAACCACGTCGCCGGCCACCGCATCGACCACGCCCTGATGGAAGAGACGGCCAAACGCATCGCCCGCGCCCGCGTCTCGGCCGAGGGCCAGGAGGGCGTCGGGGCCTTCCTCGAAAAGCGCAAGCCGCGCTGGGCTGAGTAGGGTCGAGGGTCGAGGGGCGAGGGGCGAGGAGGCTGGCGGCGTCGCCACTCAAACTCGACCCTCGACCCTCGACCCTCGCCCCTCTAAACCGGACCCATGTTCACCTCCGTCCTGGTCGCCAATCGCGGCGAGATCGCCTGTCGCGTCTTCCGCACCGCCCGCCGCATGGGCATCCGCACGATCGCGGTCTATTCCGAAGCCGATGCGAAGGCCCTGCACGTCCGCGAGGCCGATGAGGCCGTCCTGATCGGCCCCGCCCCGGCGCGCGAAAGCTACCTCGACGCCGCCAGGGTGCTGGCCGCCGCGAAGGCGACCGGCGCCGAGGCCATCCACCCCGGCTACGGCTTCCTGTCCGAGAACGCCGACTTCGCCGAGGCCGTCATGGCCGCCGGTCTGGTCTGGATCGGCCCGCCCCCCGCCGCCATCCGCGCCATGGGCCTCAAGGACGCCGCCAAGTCGCTGATGATCGAGGCCGGCGTGCCGGTCACCCCCGGCTATCTCGGCGAGGACCAGTCGCTGGACCGCCTGCAAAAAGAGGCCGACGCCATCGGCTATCCGGTGCTGATCAAGGCCGTCGCCGGCGGCGGCGGCAAGGGGATGAAGAAGGTCGACCGGGCGGAAGACTTCGCCGACGGCCTCGCCTCGGCCCAGCGCGAGGGCCAGTCCTCCTTCGGCGATCCGCGGGTCCTGATCGAGAAATACATCACCCGCCCGCGCCACATCGAGGTGCAGGTGTTCGGCGACCGCCACGGCGAGGTCGTCCACCTCTATGAGCGCGACTGCTCCCTCCAGCGCCGCCACCAGAAGGTGATCGAGGAGGCCCCCGCCCCCGGTATGGACGCCGCCACCCGCAAGGCCGTCACCGACGCCGCCGTCCGCGCCGCGAAGGCCGTGAACTACGAGGGCGCCGGCACCATCGAATTCATCGCCGACGCCTCGGACGGCCTCAAGGCCGACCGCATCTGGTTCATGGAGATGAACACCCGGCTCCAGGTCGAACACCCGGTCACCGAGGCTGTCACCGGCGTCGATCTGGTCGAATGGCAGTTCCGCGTCGCCGCCGGCGAACCCATGCCGCTGAAGCAGGACGAGATCGAGCTGAACGGCTGGGCCATGGAGGCCCGGCTCTACGCCGAGGACCCGGCCAACGGCTTCCTGCCGAGCATCGGTCGGCTGGACCATTTCGTCATGCCCGAGGGCATTCGGGTGGACACCGGCGTCGAACAGGGCGGCGAGGTCAGCCAGTTCTACGACCCCATGATCGCCAAGCTGATCGTCCATGCCGAGACGCGGGAAGAGGCGGCGGAGGACCTCGCTGAGGCCGCCGGTCAGGTGCAGGTCTGGCCGGTGAAGACCAACGCGGCCTTCGTCATGAAATGCCTGGAGCATCCCCGGTTCGTGGCCGGTGATGTCGATACCGGTTTCATCGCCGCCGAGGAGAGCAATCTCGCCGCTGAACCGCTGTCGGAAATGGGGATCGAGGACGCGGCCAACAGGCTGCGCCAGTTCGCCTCGCCGCGGGCGGATCGGACCGTATCCCCCTGGGACCACCTCGACGGGGCCATCGGCTTCCGCACCAACGCTCCCGATCAACGGACCCAGTCCGTCCGCGTCGACGGCGCGCACCACGTCGCCCAGTTGCTGGACGAGGACGATCATCCGATGACGCGCCTGATCGGCCTGTCAGCGACGCGCGTGATCGCGTTCGAGAATGGCTCGGCCTTCGACGTCAGCGCCTTCGGCCGGGCCGGGAGCGGTTCGGGTTCCGGCCCCGCCTCCGACGGCGCTCTCCGCGCGCCCATGCCCGGCAAGATCGTCGCCACCCCCGCCAGGGCCGGCGACACGGTGACCAAGGGCCAGCCCCTCGTCGTGCTCGAGGCCATGAAGATGGAGCACGCCCTCGTCGCTCCGTTCGATGGCGTGGTCGGCGAAATCGGTGTCTCGGTCGGCGATCAGGTGGCGGCGGACACGGTGCTGGCCACGGTCACGGCCGGCGCGGGCTGACTCCGGTCAGCGGAACCCGATCCCGCCCACCGGCGTGGTCACATGGGCGTCCGCGAAGGTCGCCATCAGCTGCATGGCCCGACGGATCGCCGCCCTCACCTCGGGGACCTTCAGCGAAGCGCGGTGCGCGGCCTCATCGGTCCAGATCTCGGTCACCCAGACGGCGTGATCATCCGCCGGGTCGTGAGCGACGATATAGCTGAGGCAACCCGGCATGGTCCCGAGGTTCTCCAGCAGGATCGCGGTCAGGGCGTCCCGCTGACCGGGCGTCGCTGTCATCTTGCCGATCAAACCGTACATGGCGCGTCCGTTCGTTTCCGCGCCCGCGAGGTCAGGGGATCACAAGACCGCCGTCAAGGCGCATCCGGATTCCTTACGCCCGCCGGGAGACCTTGTCTCCCGCTCCGCGCCGGCTGCGGCCTATCGCCGGGGGCAGGTCCGGATACCGAGGAGCGTGTAGAGCGGACAGGTCCCGAACAGGCCCGTCAGCAGCGGCACGACGCCGACCCATCCCCAGGGCGTCTGCGGTCCCACAAAGACGATCGCGATCAGGCCCAGCCCGACGACGACCCGCAGAATTCGATCCAGTCCCCCGACATTCGCCTTGAACATGATGTATCTCCCGACTTGAGGTCGTTGACAGTCGGCAGTTCCGGCGGACGGCGCCTTGTCCGAGAACAAACCCCGCGCCCACCGCGGGGGCGGGCCGAGACGGGAATGAGGATCGATTGCCGCTTCATATGATCAAGCTGTGCGTCGGCGTGGCGAAGGTGGAAACGCTGGAGCGCCGCGCCGCCAAGGGCGAGTGGCTGACGGTTCATACGCGCATGACCCCCAAGCGGGCCGCGGAACTGGAGGACGGCGGTTCGCTCTACTGGGTGATGAAGGGTTCGGTGACATGCCGCATGCCCATCCTCGACATCGCCACCCAGGGCGAGGGCAAGGCCTCGATGTGCCACATCAAACTGTCGCCCGACGTCGTCCGCACCGCCCCCCAGGCCCGCCGCCCCTTCCAGGGCTGGCGCTATCTGGAGCCGAAGGACGCCCCCTTGGACCTGTCGTCGCTCGACGCGGGCGAGGTGCCCGAGGACCTGGCCAAGCGGCTGCGGGAGATGGGGGCCTGGTGAGGCAACAGGCGACAGGCAGCAGGCAGCAGGCGCTGTGTCGTGCCGGGCGGATGGTCGGCCTGACTCCCTGCCTCCTGCTTTCCACCCTGTTGCCTGTTGCCTGCTGCCTGTCGCCTCGCTTCTCCCCACCGACTCCCGTTATCCTCCCCTGATGCCCGCCGCCCGCTCCGATCGCCTCGAAGACGCCCTGCACCGCATCTTTGAAGGCGGAAAGAACACCCGCGCCAGCTGGTTCGCCCTGACCGGCGGCGAGACCCTGTTCGCCGAAGGCGATCCCGCCGACACCCTGTACCTGTTGCGCAGCGGCCGACTGGGCGTGTTCCGCCGCGACGCCGACGAAGGCCGCCCGCCGCGCTTCATCGGCGTCATCCGGCCCGGCGAGCCCGCCGGCGAAATGGCCATGCTGGCCGGCACCCAGCACACCGCCGACGTGGTCGCCCTGCGCGATTGCGAGGTGCTGGCCCTGCCCCGCGACGCCTTCTTCGAGGCCGCCCGCACCGAGCCCGACCTGATGGTCGAACTGTCGCGGCTGATGATCCAGCGCGCCCGCGACCGGCGCTCGGGCGGCGGCGAGCCGAGCGTGTTCGGTTTCATCTCGGCCCGGCCCCGGCCGATCCGCGCCTTCGTCGAGCGGATCGCGGCGGCCATCGAGGCGGACGGCTTCACCTGCCAGGTCATCGACCACTCCGCCCTGGCCTCCGCCGCCGAATGGTTCAGCCGGGTCGAGGACGCCCACGACTTCGTCCTCTATGTCGCCGAGATGGACGAGCCCGCCTGGGCCGCCCTGTGCGCGCGCCAGGTGGATCGCGTCTTCGTCGTCGGGGCCGGTCTGATGGCGCCGCCCAACCGGCCGATGCCGCACGCCGGCGTGCTGGACGCCCAGCGCCGCACCGACCTGATCCTGCTGCGCGACCCGCGCATGGCCCGCCCCGCCAACACCGCGGTCTGGCTCGACGCGGTCCAGCCCGGCCGCTGGTTCCAGGCGATCGAGGGCGACCAGGCCGACGCCGAGCGCATGGGGCGGGTCATCACCGGATCAGCCGTCGGCGTGGTCATGTCCGGCGGCGGGGCGCGGGCCTATTCGCACATCGGCGCATTGAGGGCCCTGCACGAGGCCGGCGTTCCGATCGATTTCGTCGGCGGCTCGTCCATGGGCGCGGTCATCGCCGCCGGCCCGGCCCTCGGCTGGAGCCAGGACGAGCTGGAGGCCCGCATCCGCAAATCCTTCGTCGACAGCGACCCGCTGTCGGACCTGACCTTCCCCATGCTGGCCATGACGCGCGCGCACAAGGTCGATCGCCTGCTGCTGGAAGCCTATGGCGAGACCGACCTGGCCGATCTCGTCCGGCCGTTCTTCGCCGTGTCCACCAACCTGACCAGCGGCAAGATCGAGGTGCACCGGCGCGGACTGATGCGCCGGGCCATGCGCGCCTCCATCGCCATTCCGGGCCTGCTGCCGCCCGTCGTCATCGACGGCCAGGTGCTCGTCGACGGGGCCGTGCTGAAGAACCTGCCGACCGAGGTCATGCGCCAGATGCACGGCGGCCCGATCATCGGCGTCGACATGTCCGAGACTCGCGGTGTCGACCCCGACCTGATCGAGCATCCGCCCTCGATCTGGCGGCTGATCGTCACCGGGGCCTGGCGGCGGGGTCCGCCCATCGTCTCGATCCTGATGCGCTCCGCCACCCTGACCACCGACGCCGATATCGAGAGTTCACGCGCCGCGACCGACGTTCTGATCCAGCCCACGCCCGACGGGCTCGACATCCGCGACTGGAAAGGGTTCGAGCCGGGCGTCGCCGCCGGCTATCGCGCCACCCGGGACGCGCTGGAGAAGCTGGACGGACCCGTCACCGGCCTGCGGCGGCGGCGCTCCGTCAACGACGTCGCGCCACCAGAAACAGACGCGGGAACGGCAGCAGGGTCACGCCGTCCGGACGTGGCGGAAAAGCTTCGCAAAGGCGCGCGCCGAGGGCGGAAAGAAAATCCGCGCGCATAGCCGGATCGTCGAGGGCCGTCAGGATGGGACGAAGCGCCGTCCCCGTCATCCATTCCAGCACCGCATCGGCTCCGCCCAGGGCGTGCAGATAGGTCGTCGCCCAGATGTCGATCCCGTTGCAGGCTTCGGCCAGCACCTCGTAATAGACTTCGGGCGAGAGCAGCGGGGCGATGGTCTCGACCCCGGCGAGCCGCCCGGCCCACGGCCCTTCGGCCGCGGTCGCCCGCATCAGGGCGTGATGCCGGGTCTCATGGGCCATCGGCATCTGCACCGCCAGCACGCCGCCCGGGGCCAGCGCGCCCGTCAGCCGCCGCAACAGGGCGGGATGGTCGGGCAGCCAGTGCAGGGACGCGTTGGCCAGGATCAGATCGGCCGGCGTTTCGGGGCTCCAGCCCGCGATGTCGCCCTGACGCCAGTCCACCCCGGCGCCGTGGGAGCGCGCCCGATCCAGCATGGCGGCGCTGGAGTCCAGACCGTGCACCACCGCGCGCGGATGCCGGCGCTTCAGCAGGGCCGCATGCTGTCCGGCCCCGCAGCCCAGGTCCCAGATCTCGCGCGGCTCGAGGTCGCCGGGCAGGCGCAGCAACAGGTCCAGCGCGGCGCGATCGCGCTCGGACTCAAAGCGGCTGTATTGTTCGGGGTCCCAGGCGGGCGGCGCGTCGGTCATGCCAAATGACGCTTCCACGGGGTGGGAGATGGTACCGCCTCTCAGGCTTGAACTGAGGACCTCCGGTTCCACAAACCGGCGCTCTAACCAACTGAGCTAAGGCGGCGCGATCAACGCGAGCGGCGTATCTACCGGGCCGCGCCCGCGCGATCAAGCGACCCGGCGGGAATATTGCGCGGCCGGCTCAGCGCCAGCCCCGGCTGGCGATATACTGTTCCAGCGCGGCGATGCGGCTGGCGTCCGACGGGTGGGTCGAGGCGAACTCCGGCGCGCTGCCCTGGCGCTGCGCCGCCATCAGACGCCACAGGGCCACCGCCTCCGAAGGCCGGAAGCCGGCGCGCTGGAGATAGTCCACCCCCAGCCGGTCCGCCTCCAGCTCGTGGTTGCGGGAGAAGGGCAGCAGGAGGCCGAACTGGGCGCCCAAGCCGCCAATCGCCCCGGCCGCTTGGGCCTGATCCCCCGCCAGCCCCTGACCGGCGCGAATGGCGGTGCTGGCGAGCGCGGTGGTGGAATAGCGTTCGGCCGCGTGCCGCGCGACGACGTGCCCGACCTCGTGCCCCAGCACCGCCGCCAGCTGGTCGTCGTTGCGGACCAGCGACAGCAGCCCGGTGGTGACCCCGATCTTGCCCGAGGGCAGGACGAAAGCGTTCGGGCTTTCACTGACGAACAGGGCGTAGTCCCATCGGCGATCCGTGAGACCCGCGGCCGCGACGATCCGGTCGCCCACGCGCCGGATCCGGGCGTTGGCGGCGGAGTCGGTGGAAATCCTCTGGGTCCGCAGGGCCTCCGCCCACGCCGCTTCTGACTGCTGAACGAAGGCGCTGTCGTCCACGATCAACAGCTGGTTTCGGCCAAGCGCCTCATTGTAGGCGCAGCCTCCCAGCAGGCCGGCGGCGGCCAGGATGGCGATGGTCACGAGGCGGATCTTCATGGGGCGGTCTCTCCGGCAAAGGTTCGGGGCCTCAACGCTTGAGGCGGCTGGAATGCTCCCGGCCGCAAATGAAAACGCCCCGGAGGCGGACCTCCGGGGCGTCTTCGTCAGGTGTCTATTCCTGTTTAGTCGGTCACGAAGGTCATGTTGAACGTGACCCTTGCGCCGACCGCCGCGCCGTCAACCTCGCGAGGCGAGACCCGCGCGCGACGGGCTCCGGTGAGAGCCGCCTGGCCGAAACCGGCGCCGGCGGGATCTTCCGAGAGCACCTGGCAACCCGACATCGAACCGTTCGGATTCACCGTGCACTCAAGGCTGACCCGACCCCGTTCAATGCCGCGTGATGCGGCCCGCTCGGGGAACTCGGCCGTCGGCTGACGCGACCAGCTCGGGTTGCGGATCACCGAAGGACGCGGCGGAGCCGGAGGCGCCGGAGGCGGAGGCGGGCCGGGGACGATGACGGGGGGACCCGTATATTCGACCCGGTCTTCCTTCTTGGTCGGCTCGATCGGCAGCGTCACCGGCGGCGGCGGCGCGTTCGGAACGACGACCGGGGGACGCACCTGCAGCTTGGGCGGCGGGGGCGTGTCGGGCGGCGGCGGCGGTGGCGGCGGCGGCGGCGGCGGGATCGGTTCGATCAGCTCCACATCGACCGAGTCGTCAGAGTAGTTGATCTCTTTCAACTTGAACGTGGCGTTGATGAAGTAGATCGCCAGGATCGAGAACAGGATGCTGACGACCAGGATGCTGACCAGGAGCACGCCGGGGGGAACCCCGAACAAGCCCTTGCGCTTCGGTGCGTCGTATCTGGAACGGTGATATTCAATGTCTGTCATGATCTCACCGTTTCCTACTGAGCATCCGTATCTTCACCGACCAGGGCAACGCTGTAGAAGCCGTTGTCCTGCAGCGAGTTCATGACCTGCATGAAATCGCCATATCGGGTCGTGCGGTCGGCACGAATGAAGATGCGTTCGTCGGCGGGATTACGCCGGCCGATCTGCGCCGTCAGCTCCGAACCGATCTGGTCCAGTTCAACCGGGGAGTCGCCGAGGTACGACTGACCATTGCTCTGGATCGAAATATAGATCGGTGTCGGCGGGTTCGCAGCTAGCGGAGCGACGGCACGCGGCAGTTTCACTTCCACGGACGGTGCGGCAAGAGGGGCCGCGACCATGAAGATGATGAGCAGAACCAGCATGATGTCCACGAACGGCGTGACATTGATCTCGCTGTTCTGCTCAACGGTGTATTTGCCGCCGCCGCCGCCTGAAAGTTTGGCGGCCATCGAGCTTACGCTCCCTTGTCGAGGTTACGCGAGATGGCGTTGGTCAGCTCGGCGCTGAAGCCGTCCGAACGGGTGCCGTACGCCGAGATGCGGGTGTTGAAGTAGTTGTAGAAGATAACGGCCGGGATAGCGGCGAACAGACCGATACCGGTGGCCAGCAGCGCCTCGGCGATACCGGGGGCGACGACGGCCAGGTTGGTCGTGTTGGTGTTCGCGATGCCGATGAAGGAGTTCATGATCCCGTAAACGGTGCCGAACAGACCGATGAACGGACCGGTCGAGCCCACCGAAGCCATGAACTGCTGGCCGCCCGAGAGGCGCTTGGCCAGGCCGGCCTGCACCGCGGAAACCGCTTGCTGGGCGCGCATCAGGGCCGAGTCGGCGTGATCGCCGGTGACCGAGAGACCCGCCTGACGCGACAGTTCGATTTCGTCGGTCGCCGCGGCGGCCATATCGGCCAGCGGGTTGCCGTCGAACTCGTCCGACGTGGCCACGCGGCGCATGTCGGCGATGGTGCGAGCCTGGCGGAAGGATTCCAGGAACTGGTCGGTGCGGCGGTTCAGCGAGCCGAACTCGAAGATTTTGATGAGCAGCAGAACCCAGGTGAAGATCGAGGCCAGGACGAGGCCGATCATCACGGTCTTAACGACCGGGTCAGCGTCCATGAACATGCTGGCCGGCGTCATCTTGCCGTGGTTTTCACCACCGACGACGGCGGGTTCAGCCGGAGCGGCTTCTGCGGCGGCCGGAGCGGCAGCAGCCGGAGCGGCGGCAGCAGCGGCCGGGTCGGCGGCGGCGGCGGGGGCATCCTGCGCGAGAACCGGCGTGCCGGCCATGAGGACGCCAGCGGCGGCCATGGCCAGGAGGATGTTGGTCTTCTTGATATCGAACATAGTTCGCCAGTTCCTGCTGTTTGGTCTGACTTGTGGAACCCAAAAGAAACGGCCGCAGACGACGACCGCCCTCGATGAAATTCTTGTCCGCGGATGACAGGGTTAAGAGACCCCGGTCCTTGGAACGCCTTCTGACGCTTCCGGTTGCCAATGTGGCTCCCGGCGCGGCGCCGACGAACAGGGAAAGCGTTTTCCCCGGCTCCATCAACTGCCCGCGAAGGAACGCGGTCAAGCTCCTTTGGCGAACGCATAACAGAGCGTCAAGTGCGGGACGGCGCTTTTCCCCTAGCAAGGGAGCCAGCGGGTCCGATGCCGAGGATTCAGGCAGAAAACGACATTTTCATGATGGCCGCGCCCGACTTCCCGGCTCGGGAAGGGCGATGGTGCCTGGGGGCGGATTCGAACCACCGACACGCGGATTTTCAATCCGCTGCTCTACCAACTGAGCTACCCAGGCGAGGCATCCGCCCGCGCGAGGGGGGGTCTATAGGCGAGCCGTCCGGGGGTGTCCAGCCGTCTGATCAGTCTTCGTCCCGGTCTTCCGAAGCCGCCTCGTCGACGCTGTCGGGAATGACGTAGCCGCCGCTGAACCAGCGCTGCAGATCGACGTCGGCGCAGCGCTTGGAACAGAACGGTTTGTAGGCGTCGACCACCGGCTTGCGGCGGCAGATGGCACAGGTCGCCATGGTCAGCCCTCTTCCCAGGTGAAAGCGCCCGGCGCGACGGCCGGATCAGCGTTGAGATGGGCTCTCGGCCCCAGCCGCGCCACCAGCGGACCCGCGAGCGCCGCCTCGTCCGGGGCGCAGCGCAGGGTGATCCGCGCGACTGTGGTGTTGGACAGCAGACTGTGGCGCAGGCTCCGCGCCACATCCTGCGCCCGCTGCTCGGGACGACGGCGGCGGTCAGGGCCGTTGAGGATCTCTTCCAGCGGGGTCCGCCGCCACGGCAGGGCCAGTTGCAGCACGCCGAACCGGTTGACCGGGCCGAAGACCACATCCGGATCGCCGCCAAACGCCTGTTTGGCCGCCGCCAGGACGACGTCGCCGTCCTCGCCGGACCCGATCAGGTCAATCGCCACAAGACCGCCCCAGCGTTTCAGCCGGATCATCCGCGCCGCCGCCTGCAGCCCCTGCCGATTCGCCCGCGTCCGCGCCGCGGCGCCGAAGGAAACGCCCGGCGCCGGCGACAGGTCGAGATCGACGGCGATCAGCGCGCGCGTGCGCTGGACGATCAGATCCAGACCGGTGTCGGGAAACAGCTCGCCCGGCCAGCCGGCCTCTTCCTCGGCGTCCCGGCCGGCCTGGATGGCGGCCGCGCCGGTGACCGGCGTCGATCCGGGCGCCAGCCGGGCCAGGGTTTCGACCACCGTCGGGCCCGGCGACAGCAGGCGCGGCGCCCCCTCCCCCGCCCCGATCAGGCGAAGAGTCGGTCCCTTGCCCTCGCGCGGCTCGGCCGAAACCTCGACCTCGACCTTCTGGCCCGCGGCCAGCCGGTCCTGTCCCCGGAACGGCAGGAAGCCGTGCACGATCGGTCCCAGATCGACGAAGGCGCCCTTCAGGCCCGGATGCACCTCGGCGATCCGCCCGACGCAGCGCGCGCCGAGCCGATGTTCGGCGACGTCGTCCTCGCGCTGGATCAACAGGTGTTCGAACCGGCCGTCCCGCACGACGACGCCCCGAACCTCGCCCGGGGTGTCGTCCAGAAAGACCTCCACCTCGCTCACCGGACCGGGCTCACGTCCGCCAGCCGGCGCCGTTCAGCAGATTGACGGTCTCGAACAGCGGCAGGCCCATGACCGCCGGATAGCTGCCGACCAGCCGGGTGACGAAGGCCCCGGCCCGCCCCTGGATGCCATAGCCGCCCGCCTTGCCGCGCCATTCGCCCGAGGCGACATAGGCGGCGATCTCGGGATCGGACAGGACCTTGACGCTGACCCGGGTGTCCACCACCCGATGCCGGGTCTGCACCCCCGCAGTCACCGCCACACCGGTGAAGACCCGGTGGTTGCGGCCGGAGAGCAATTTCAGGAACCGCACGGCTTCGGCTTCGTCGGCGGGCTTTTCCAGCAGCCGGCGGCCCACGGCCACCACGGTGTCGGCGGCCAGCACGACGGCGTCGGGCGAGCCGGCCGCGACGGCCTCCGCCTTGGACACGGCCAGCCGCGCGGCGAGGCGTGACGGCGTCTCGTCCTTCAGCGGGGTCTCGTCGATGTCGGCGGGTTCGATCCGGTCGGGGGGGATCCCGACCAGCGCCAGCAGTTCGATGCGGCGCGGGCTGGCCGAGGCCAGCACGAGTTCAGGACGCGACAAGCGCGCGCCCTTACTTGAAGCGGTAGGTGATACGACCCTTGGTCAGGTCATAGGGCGTCATCTCGACCAGAACCTTGTCGCCGGCCAGCACGCGGATGCGGTTCTTGCGCATCTTGCCGGCGGTGTGGGCGATGATCTCGTGGTCGTTGCCCTCGAGCAGCACGCGGAACGTCGCATTCGGCAGCAGTTCGCTGACGACGCCGGGAAACTCGAGCAGTTCTTCCTTAGCCATGCGGCCTCTCGCGCCCTGTGAATACGAGTCAGAACGCGCGCCGGGCGAAAGCGCGCGTTGTTAAGGAGCGGGCGTATGCCTGAAAACGGCGGGTTAGTCGAGGCGTAGGGCTCAGTAAGCCCGGTCGAGCCGGTCCCAAGCCACTGCCGGAACGAATGGACGGACCGCCGACTCGAAAGCCTCGCGCTCGCCGCAATAGCGCAGTCTGTGCTTGGAACCTGCCGGAGCCGCTTCCACGTTTGCGACGCGGTCGGCCAGTTTGACCAGCGCGGCGTCGGGATAGGCTTCAATCTTCCGATAGATGGCTGCCATCTTTTCCGCGCGAGCGTCACCTTCCGCGGTCACGGCCCAGACAAGATCGGCGACGCGCGGGCTAAACTGGTCCGCGATCTCAGCGAAACGAGTCGTCGTGTCCTCCAGCGTGTCATGCATCCACGCGGCGCTGATCAGTTCCGGATCGTCCGTCCAGCCGCGAATGACTTCGACGACCGCTTCCAGATGCCGTTCATAGGGCTGATCCTCACCGTAGATCTGGTCGCCATGAGCGATGACGGCGAATGATCGAGCCCTGTCCTGCATACGTGTCTTCTATCCTCTGCGGTACAGCGCCGTCACCAGAGTGAACAGCCGCCGCGACGTCTCGTGGTCGATGGTGATCTTGCCGTCCAGCCGCGCCTTCAGCAGTTCGGCCCCCTCGTTGTGCAGGCCGCGCCGGCCCATGTCGACGGCCTCGATCTGGGCCGGGGAGGTGCCGCGCAGGGCCTCGTAATAGCTGTCGCAGATGGCGATATAGTCCTTCACCACCTTGTTCAGCGGCGTCAGCGACAGGCCGTGGACCCGGTGGAAGTCCGGTCCCGTGATCTCGAACGCCAGCCGGCCGTCCACCAGCGCCAGCTTCAGCGCGTAAGGCCCGCCCGCCGCGCCGGCCGGCTCGAAACTGTTCTTCTCGACCAGGTCGAAGATGGCCACCCGCCGTTCGTGCTCGATCTCGGCGGTCGCCGCCGGAAGCGTCACGGCGTCCAGCTCGACCGAGGCGAGGCGGTGCTCGCTCACGCGGATTCCGCCGGCTGGTCGAGGTGGGCGGGGGCCAGTTTGGCGGGCCAGCGCTCCGACAGGTCGGTCAGCACCGCGTCCAGACATTCCACGTCGATCCGCAGGTCGCCGCCGGCGGCGAACATCAGGATCACCCGGCCGCCCGGAGCCTCGCCGGGTTCGAAATCCATGGCCAGCAGCTCCAGCGCGCTTTCCGGCAGGCGCGGCAGGCGCCGGCTCTTGACCGCCACCACATCGCCGAACTGCATCGCCGCCATCACCCGCGTGCCGCCGCACTCCCAGCAGAAGCGGCTCAGCTTCAGCGTCACCCGCCGCGCCGACCGCTCCCAGACGATGTCCACCGGGCGCAGGATGGCGTCCTGCAACGCCGCCGAGATGATGTGCAGGTCGTCCGCGTCCTCGGCCAGCAGGCGCAGCGGCTCGACCGGCGCAGGCGCCGCCGCTTCCGCCTCGCCGGTCTGAGCCTCAGTGCTCATTCGCATCGTCCTTGATTCGGCGGATCTCGGCCCCGCAGGCGCTCAGCTTTTCTTCCAGCCGTTCGAAGCCGCGGTCCAGATGATAGACCCGCCCGACCGTGGTTTCGCCCTGGGCCGCCAGGCCGGCGATCACCAGGCTGACCGAGGCCCGCAGGTCCGTGGCCATCACCGGGGCGCCGTGCAGCTCGGGCACGCCCTTCACCACCGCCTCGCCGGCATGGACATGGATGTCGG
Source organism: Brevundimonas sp. UBA7664 (assembly GCF_002483305.1). Lineage (GTDB taxonomy): Bacteria > Pseudomonadota > Alphaproteobacteria > Caulobacterales > Caulobacteraceae > Brevundimonas. The sequence goes on along the minus strand of NZ_DLHQ01000004.1, from coordinate 10,883 downwards.
CCCCCAGCCGCGCCAGTTCCGGCGCGTGCATGAAGCGGTTCTCGAAGATGTTCTCATGGATGACGCTGTCGCCCTCGGCGGTCGTCATCAGGGCCATGAACTGGGCCTGCAGGTCGGTGGCGAAACCCGGATAGACCTCGGTCGCCACATTGACCGCCTTCAGCCGCACCGCCGGATCGCGTTTGACGATCACCCCGTCCGCCGTCGGGGTCACCTCGACCCCGGCCTCGATCATCTTTTCGGCCAGCGCCGTCATCAGCTCGGGCCGCGTCTTCGTCAGCCGCACCTCGCCCCCGGCCATGGCCGCCGCCACTGCGTAGGAGCCCATCTCGATCCGGTCGGGAATCACCGACCAGCTCGCCCCGCCGAGCGAGGTCACGCCGGTGATGGTCAGGACGTCGGTGTCGATGCCCTCGACCCGGGCCCCCATGGCGGTCAGGCAGCGGGCCAGGTCGCCGATCTCGGGCTCGCGCGCGGCCTTCCTCAGCACGGTCACGCCGTCGGCCAGCACCGCCGCCAGCAGGGCGTGCTCGGTCGCCCCGACCGAGACGAACGGAAACTCGATCTCCGCCCCCTTCAGCCCATGGGGCGCGCGGGCGATGACATAGCCCTCGTCCAGTTCGATCTCGGCCCCCATCGCGGTCAGGGCCTGCAGGTGCAGGTCGACCGGCCGGGCCCCGATGGTGCAGCCGCCCGGCAGCGACACCTTGGCCTCGCCGGTGCGCGCCAGCAGCGGCCCCAGCACATTGAACGAGGCCCGCATCTGCCGGACCAGATCATAGGGGGCGAAGGTCGAGGTCAGGGTCGCCGCGTGGAACAGCGTCTCCTGCCCCTCGGCGCCGTCGCGCTCGGAAACCTCGACGCCCAGCTCTTGCAGCAGCCGGCCGAGAAATTTCGTGTCCGCCAGCCGCGGCATATTGGTCAGCAGCAGCGGCTGATCGGTCAGGATCGCGGCGGCCATCAGTTTGAGGGCGGAGTTCTTGGCGCCGCTGATCGGAATGCTTCCGTTCAGCCGGGCGCCGCCGGTGATGGCGATGCTGTCCATGTCGTCTCTTGCGACCCCGTGCAGGGCGCAAGGGGGGATCGGCTATCTAGCGCGGACCGCTGGTCTTGCGAAAGGCCGACATCCGTCCGGCCGATGACATTCAGTTGCTCGGCTTTGCAGCCTTGCCGACGCGACCGGCCGCCTTGCGGCGTTTCAAATTGTCCCGCAGAGCCGTGGCCAGCCGCTGGGCCCGCGCCGTGGCCGGGGTTTTCGGCGGCGCCAGGGGATCCGGCAGGGTCGCCGGCAGGTCGGGCCGGGGCGATACGGTCTTCGACTCATCCATGCCTTGATGAGAGCCCGCGCCGAACTTTTCCGCAAGCGGGTGCATTCTGGGCTTCCCCCTTTGTCCCCGGTTGGCTATAGGGCCGCTTCCTCAGAACAGGCCGCCGTAGCTCAGTGGTAGAGCGCATCCTTGGTAAGGCTGAGGTCGTGGGTTCGATTCCCCCCGGCGGCACCATCTCTGAAGACAGACAGGGCGGAGCTTTCAAGGCTCCGCCCTTTTCCGTTCAGGCGTCGGATCAATCGGCGGCGGCGCGATTCGGCGCGGGCTGTGGATCACGCCGCGCCCGCTCGGACCGCGCCTCGAAGGCCGCAAGGCCGGCCCGGGAGGAAACCCGGTAGCCGCGGTCGTCATAGGTGAGCGGGCCAAAGCCGCGGTCGTATCCGTAGCCGTCAAATCCGTAGCCGCCGTATCCATAGCCGTTCTCGACCTGGCGGTAGGTGATATCCAGCCGGCCCGTCTCGCCGATCGGCAGCGACACCGCCGCGCCGTAGTCCAGATAGCCGCCGGTGCCGACGCCGAAGCGGACCTGGCCGTGCATCTTGCGATCGTCCATCGGCCCGTCCGCCGCCTCGGCCCACAGTTGGTCGGCGGTCGAGCGCGTCGCGATCCAGCGGTCGATCTGCTCATCGGTGGACAGGCCGTGCGGCACGGCCTCCTGCGCCGCGCCCGCCGTCGACGGCGCGATCGGCCGGGCGGTGGCGGTCAGATCGACGGTCGTCGCCGGCGCCGTGGCGACCACCCCGTCCTGTGGCGAGGCGACCAGGGCGGCGGCCAGCATCAGTGCGAATACAGCCATGCGTCCAACTCCACTCCGGATGTCACCCTAGCCTCAAATGCGGCCAAGGTCAGGCCGTGCCGTCGCCCCGCCCGAGGGGGTCCGGCAACCGCCCGCCCTCGGGCACGAAGGCCAGGGCGACGGAGTTGATGCAGTAGCGCAGGCCGCCCGGCCCCGGGCCGTCGGGGAACACATGACCCTGGTGGCTGTCGCAGCGGGCGCAGCGCGTCTCGGTGCGCGTCATGCCGTGCGAGCGGTCGGTGATCGCCCTGACGTGGGCCGGATCGACCGGTTCGGTGAAACTGGGCCAGCCGGTGCCGCTCTCGAACTTGGTCCCCGTGCGAAACAGCGGCAGGCCGCATTCCCGGCAGCAGAACACCCCGGCCCGCTTCTCGCCCAGCAGCGTGCCGCAGAACGGGGCCTCGGTGCCGTGCGCCAGCAGGACCCGCTTCTCTTCCGGGGACAGGTCAGCCTCCAGCGCCATGCGCTGGCTCTCGCTGGGCGGCGTCAGGTCATAGCCGGACGGGGATCGGAGGGCGGTGGCGATGTCTGGATCGGTCATGGCCCTGAAATAGGAAGGGCCGGACGAGGGTTCCACCCCGCCCGGCCCTGTCGATGGTTCGACGTCCCGTTTCTTTACTGGAACAGAGCTCCGACCCAGGCCCGCACCGCGGTCTCGTCAGCCGGGTTGCCGGTGTAAACCAGGCCCGCCGCCGGGGTGTAGGGCTGGTTGTTGGCGCGCGGACGCGAGGTCCAGGCCTTGTGACCGTAGCTGAAGTCCGAATAGTTCGACGGCAGACGCATCACGGTCGGCTCGACGAAGATCGAATCGGTGGCCGTGGTCGAACCGGCGATGCGCACGTTCGGCAGCTTGGACAGCAGGTCCAGGGTGTCGAGGCAGCCGCCCGAGCAGCCGGCGTCGACCAGAACGATCACCGGACCCTGCACCGGATTGGCGGCGCCGGTGTCTGTCACGGCCGGGCGGCCGGCCAGGGTGAAGGTCGGACGGCCGGCAGCGATGGCGGCGTCATAGGCGGCCACGATCTCGCGCGTTTGCTCGATCACCGGCATGGCTTCCTGCACGAACTGCGGGTCGGCCTCCATCCGCCCCAGGGCCGAGGCGTACCAGTCGCGGTTGCCCTGGGTGGCGCGATAGGTGATGTCGCCGGCGGCCGGCTGGCGGCTGACGGTGAACTCCGGCGTCCAGATGCGGTTGGCCAGGCCATAGCCGCGCGCGGTCGAGGAGTTCTCGCCCGAGCCCGAGGCGGCGCGCAGGTCCAGCACGAAGCCCTGCGGTCCGCGCAGGGCCGTGACCTGGCCCTCGATGGCGGCGTTGAAGGCCGGCCAGCCGGCGTCGGCGAAGGTGTGGACGTGCACCCACGGCCGGCCATTGACCGTCTCGACCGCCAGCGGCGTGGCCGGCGGCATATAGACGGTGGCGCGATAGGCGGCCTCAAGGTCGCCCGCGACGACCGGGATCGGCCGGATCTGGATATCTCGCGGGCGGCCGCGGCCGGACTGGAAGCTGCACTGCGACGGCACGCCGGTGGCGAACGGATTGTTCCGGTTCCACATCAGATAGGGGGCCGAGGTGACGCGGCCGGCCTCGGTCTCGAGGTTGCCCTCCCAGCGGTCCAGTTTGGCGCGAGCGAAGTCCTCGATCGGCGTCAGATTGCATTCGGTGACCACGTCGCCGACCCGCGGCGCGCCGCGCGTGCCCGGCTTCACATAGGTCACGACGTAGCGGCCGTCGCGCCAGCCGGTGGTGAAGCCCGGCCAGCTGATGCCGAAATAGGGTCCCGCGCCTTCCCATGTCGGATCAACCCGGATGTTCGAGTCGCGGAAGCCGCCGGCGTAGTAGCGCAGCAGATAGGCGTGGCTGTCGCCGCTGTTGACCTGGCCCACCATGCCCAGGGCTTCCTGCAGGCCCGTGTCCAGCCAGCCGCGGAAGGTCTGGCTGGCCGCCCCCGGAACCGCCGGCGCCGGATGGTTGGCCGCCAGTTCGTCGTGCATCTTCTGCATGTCCTGCCGGGCCAGGGATCTGAAGTCCTGGGCGACGACCGGGCTCGCGCCCACAACGAGCGTCAGGGCGGCGGCGGCGGCGAAGGTAAGCATTCGGGACATCAGGTCAGGCTCCGGGCCAGTAAGCGGGACAGGGACGGGATCAGAATGATCGGGCGGGGATGAACGGAACTGGAACGGGGTTAAACCCCATCGGAACCGCCCTTGCCAACCCCATACCCGGCTCAGGTGAACGCCCCTCCGGTTTACTCCCGCCGGATCGCGGCCTAATCGGGGCGGTCCCTTCACGCCGCGATCACGTTCGCTTCAGATTCAAAGACGCATGTTCTCCAAAATCCTGATCGCCAACCGCGGCGAGATCGCCGTCCGTATCATCAAGACCTGCCGCCGCATGGGCATCGCCACGGTGCAGGTCTATTCCGAGGCCGACGCCGGCTCGCTGGCCGTCGAAATGGCCGACGAGACGGTGCTGATCGGCCCCGCGCCGGCCGCCCAGTCCTATCTGCTGGCCGACAAGATTGTTGAAGCGGTGCGTCAAACCGGCGCGGAAGCCGTCCATCCCGGCTTCGGCTTCCTCAGCGAGAACGCCGGCTTCGCCCGCCGTCTGCGCGACGAAGGCATCGCCTTCATCGGGCCGAATCCCGAGGCCATCGAGGCCATGGGCGACAAGATCAGCTCCAAGAAGCTGGCCGCCGAGGCCGGCGTCTCCACCGTCCCCGGCCACATGGGCCTGATCGAGACCCCGGAAGAATCGGTCAGGATCGCCAACCAGATCGGCTATCCGATCATGATCAAGGCCTCGGCCGGCGGCGGCGGCAAGGGCATCCGCGTCGCCCACTCCGACGCCGACATGGCCGAGGGCTTCGCCGCCGTGAAGGCCGAGGCGCTGAACGCCTTTGGCGACGACCGCGTCTTCCTCGAGAAATTCATCATCGACCCGCGCCACATCGAGATCCAGGTGATGGGCGACAAGCACGGAAACGTCGTCCACCTGTTCGAGCGGGAATGCTCGATCCAGCGCCGCAACCAGAAGGTCATCGAGGAGGCCCCCTCCCCGCTGCTGGACCCCGAGACCCGCGCCGCCATGGGCGCCCAGGCCGTCGCCCTGGCGAAGGCCGTGAACTACGACAGCGCCGGCACCGTCGAATTCGTGGCCGGTCAGGACAAATCCTTCTTCTTCCTCGAGATGAACACCCGGCTTCAGGTCGAACATCCGGTCACCGAACTGATCACCGGCGTCGATCTGGTCGAACAGATGATCCGCTCGGCTTGGGGCGAGAAACTCGCGTTTGAACAGAAGGATCTCGCCATCAACGGCTGGGCTATCGAAAGCCGCATCTATGCCGAGGACCCCTACCGCGGCTTCCTGCCCTCCATCGGCCGCCTGATCCGCTACGAACAGCCGGACGAGGGCGACCAGGGCGACTACACCGTCCGTAACGACTCCGGCGTCCGCGAGGGCGACGAGATCTCCATGTTCTACGACCCCATGATCGCCAAGCTGTGCGCCTGGGGCGAGACCCGCGACGCCGCCGTCGACGGCATGGCCCGGGCCCTGGAGGACACCCACATCCACGGCGTCGGCCACAACATCCCCTTCCTCGCCGCCGTCATGGACCAGCCGCGCTTCCGCTCGGGCAATATCTCGACCAGCTACATCAAGGACGAGTTCCCGGACGGCTTCCACGGCCTCGCCCCCGACCGCCGCCAGACCGACATCCTGATCGCCTCAGCCGCCGCCATGAACGAGATCGCCGCCGAGGCCTCGGGCGACCCCTCCGGCCGCACCGACTGGATCGTGCTCATCGACCGCGAGGCGCACGGCGTCAGCCTGTCCTATGACGACGACGAGGCCCTGACCCTCGACCTCGCCGGCGAGGACCGCGCCCTGCAACTCAGCGACATCGACTGGCGCCCCGGCTTGGCCCAGTTCCGGGCCGTGCTGGACGGCGTGCCCTTCACCGCCGAGGTCGCCCGCGTCGCCGACGGCTTCACCATCCGCACCCGCGCCGCCAAGGCCCGCGTCCGCGTCCTCAGCCCGCACACGGCCGCCCTCTACGCCCGCCTGCCGGAAAAGGTCGCGGCGGACACGAGCAAGCTGATCGCCTCCCCCATGCCCGGCCTCGTCGTCGCCATCCCGGTGACCGTCGGCCAGGAGGTCAAGACCGGCGAGACCGTCGCCATCATCGAGGCCATGAAGATGCAGAACATCCTCAAGGCCGAGCGCGACGGCGTCGTCAAAGCCGTCAGCGCCGCCGCCGGCGATCCGGTGGCGGCGGACGACGTGCTGGTGGAGTTCGAATAGGGCCTGATCGGGGGGACCAATGCCGCTGAAAGACCTGCTGTTCGGTTTCGAGGGCCGCATCCGCCGCCGCGATTGGTGGATCTGGTCGATCGCCGGCTCGCTCGCGTACATGGCGGTCATTCTGGTCGTCGGCCTGGTGCTGTCCGGCGGGCGGTGGGATGAGCTGGACGCCCTTCTTGCAGGCGGCTTCGGCCAGAGTTGGCAAACGGCGGCGTTCGATTTCGCCACCTTCCTCCCCTTCTTGTGGGTCCAGACGGCGCTCGCCGCCAAGCGCGCGCACGACCGCAACGTCGGCGCGGCCGTGGCGATCGGCCTGACCATCTTCGCCGGACTGTTGACCCTGCTCCCCACGCCGGTCGATCTCCTGGGTTCGACCCTGTCCGATGCCGACTTCAATTCGTTGGTCCAGGGTCTGACTCTCGTCAGCGGCGTCGCCAGCTTCTACCTGCTCGTCGTCCTCGGCTTCCTTGACGGCACGCCCGGCCCGAACCGCTTCGGCCGCTCGCCCAAGGGCATAGGCGGCGATCCCGCCGACAAGGCGGCCGAGGTGTTCAGCTGACGGCTCCCCGCCTCACCCCCATGCGATGGAGGTCGATCCTGTTCGGGTTCGAGGGCCGGCTGCGCCGTCGCGACTGGTGGCTGTGGTCCATCGCGGTTGGCGTCGTTCAGGTTCTGACGACAGAGATCGCCAACCTGCTGTTGTTCGGCCCCACCCATTCGTTGCTGGGAGGGACGGGACAGGCCGCCGCGCAGCGCGCGACGGACGCCGGCCCGCAATTGATCCTGTGGGTTTCTGCGCTGGTGTTCCTCTGGCCTTGGCTGGCGCTGGCGGTGAAGCGCGCGCACGATCGGAACGGGTGGGGCGCAGCGGCCGCCGTCTGCCTGCTGATCTCCATATTCCGCATGCCGCCGAGCTTCTATGAGAACACCGAGGCGCGTCTGGACGAGGGCCTGCTCGCCTGGGGTCCGATCATGGTCACGGCCTCGGCCCTGATCGCGGCCCAACTCTTTCTGCTTGTCACTCTCGGCTTCCTCGACGGAACGAAGGGACCCAACCGCTTCGGCCCGTCGCCCAAGGGCGCGGGCGGTCCGGCCGACAAGGCGGCCGAGGTCTTCAGCTGAGACTGTCCCGGTTGCCCTCTTCGACCGGCCGCATGAACCGAAGGCCCGGCAGTAGTGGGTCGCTGTAGCTGAACCCCACGACCTCGCCGGCCCCGTTGCGGTGGAAGCGCGCGATCATCGATCCCCGCCGGAACACGTCGGGCGACGCCGCCGCCAGCTCCAGCCGGCTCAGCGAGCCGCGCCCGAAACGCACGGCCACCCCGCCGTCGCCGGCCGTCACCTCGGCGGACGCGCCCAGGGAGCCGCTGTCGTAGCGGCCCGCATAGTCGCGCAGGTCGGCGGGCATGGGCATGACGTCACCTCGGGCAAGCGGAGCCCGCACCCTGCCCGCGCCGCCGGTGAGCGGCATGAGCGAACCCTGAGGCTTCGCTGAATTCGCCCCCGAACCCCGCCTACGCCGCCGTTCCCTTCGCATAGGTCGCCGACAGCCGCCGATAGTAGGTCGAGTTCCAGGCTGCGACCGTCGCGATCAGCCCCAGCACGCCCGCCACCGTGAACACCAGCGCGATCCCCCGCTCCGGCCCGGTCCCGTACCAGCCGCCGATCGCCTCCGCGCCCCAGCCGTCCGTCATGAACGGGATGAAGACGAACTGGGCCAGCGGCGCGATCAGGAAGGCCGTCAGGGGCGAGGCCGCCTGTTCGACCGACTGGGCAAAGCCGAACACCCGCCCCTGTCGCTCGAACGGCACCACCTTCTGCAGCGTCGTGTGCTCGGCCGCCTCGGCATAGGGGCCCAGCAGCATCCACAGGAAACAGCCCGCGCCCAGCAGCACGATCGACGACTGGATCGTGAACACCCCCGCCACCGCCCAGCAGGCCACGTTGACCAGCATCAGCGTCCGCAGCGGATTCCGCCCCAGACCGGTCCGGGCGATGATGATCCCGCTCAGGATGAAGGCGGTGGACACCACCGCCCACAGCAGCCCCCAGGCCTGCACCGGCATCAGCGACAGGCCGTAGGCGTCCATCAGCGCCATGAAGACGCCGCCGAGGAAATTGTTGAACGTCGCGAACAGGATCAGGGCGAACAGCCCCGGCACGGCGCCGACGACCCGCATCGTCCCCTTCAGGTCCACCCGCCCGGGTCCGGCCTGGCCCGCCGCCGCCCGCAGCGCCTCCGGATCCGGCTCGTCCACTGCCACGAACCGCAGGTGCAGGAACACCACCACCGTCAGCCCCAGGGCAAAGGCCAGCGTCCACAGCATCCCGCCCCAGGCGACCAGCAGGCCGCTGATCACCGAGGTGGTCAGAAACCCGATCCCGGTCACCATCCCGACCAGTCCGTTGGCCCGGTCGCGCCGGTCCTCCGGGATCAGGGCCGTCACCAGCGTCGGCAGGGCGATCGAGCGGATGTTGCCGGCGATGACGCCCAGCATGGCCACGCCGATGAAGCCCCAAAGCCACGGCCCCGCCAGCTCGGCCAGGGCGCCCTCGGGGGCGGCCTGATGCACGGCGAAGGCGACCGCATACAGCGCCAGGGACACCAGGCTGGAGCCCAGCATGACCCGCTTCTTGCGGTGATGGTCGACCAGACTGCCGAACCAGATCGCCAGCCCCGCGGTCAGCACCAGATACAGGCCCGCGATCATCCCGGTGGCGAACACCGAGCGCGTCTCCAGAAACACCCAGAAGGTCAGAGCGAACCAGACGGTGAAATTGGTGATGTTGGCGACGAGGTTGTTGACCAGCAGATGATGAAACGCGGTCATGGCGGCTATGCCTTCCGAATCGCGGCAGAGGGGAACATGGGACTCTACCGTGCAAAACGACGCCCCTGAACGAGGACCCCGCCGCCATGGCCAGCTTCTACGAGTTCTTCGCGGGCGGCGGCATGGTGCGGGCCGGACTGGGACAGGGCTGGGACTGCCTGTTCGCCAACGACTTCGATCCCGGGAAAGGCTTTGCCTACCAGGCCAACTGGGGGACCGGCGGCGAGCTTCACATCGGCGATGTGAACCACATCACGGCGGCGGACCTGCCCGGCCAGGCCGACCTCGTCTGGGGATCCTTCCCCTGCCAGGACCTTTCCCTGGCCGGCGCCGGGGTCGGCCTCGGCGGTGAGCGTTCCGGGGCCTTCTATCCCTTCTGGCGGGTGGTCTCAGGCCTGGTCGCCGACGGCCGGGCCCCGAAGATCGTGGCGGTCGAAAACGTCTGCGGCGCCCTGACTTCCCACGCAGGCAAGGATTTCGAGGCGATGTGCCGGACCTTCGCCGACGCCGGCTACCGTTTTGGCGCGATGGTCATCAACGCCGACCTGTTCGTGCCGCAGTCCCGGCCCCGGCTGTTCGTGATCGGCGTGCATGACGACGTGGTCGTGGACGAGGCGCTGCTGGCACCCGGACCGCTGGCGCCGTTTCACACACGCGCGCTGTGCCGCGCGGTCGACGCCCTGCCGGACAGCCTGGCCGCCAGAGGGGTCTGGTGGAACCTGCCCACGCCGGAACGCCGCGTCGAAACCTTCGCCATGATCATCGAGGATCAGCCCGACAGCGTCGTCTGGCACACGGCCGAAGAGACCGCGAAACTGCTGGCGATGATGTCGCCCCTCAACCTCGCCAAGGTCGCCCAGGCCCGGCGCGCCGGACGTCGCATGGTCGGCGGCGTCTATCGCCGGACCCGTCGCGACGAACAGGGCGGCCGGATTCAGCGCGCCGAGGTCCGCTTCGACGATATCGCCGGATGTCTGCGCACCCCGGCGGGCGGTTCCAGCCGACAGATCATCCTGGTCGTCGACGGCCCGCGCGTGCGGTCCCGATTGATCTCGTCGCGGGAAACCGCCCGGCTGATGGGCCTGCAGGACAGCTACAAACTGCCCCGCAGCTATAACGCGGCCTACCACCTGACGGGCGACGGCGTTGCGGTCCCCGTCGTGCGCCATCTGGCCCGCCACATCTTCGAACCCATCGTGCAAGCCTCCCGCGCGGTCCGGACCGAAGCCGCCTAGCGTCCGCGCAGCATATCCCCCCAACGCCACGACCCTTTGCCCAGCACCAGCCGCGGGCCGCCCGACACGTCGCTGAACGCGATCAGCACCAGCCCCCGCATCGGCTGGGCCCGGCAGTCGTGGGGCGCGAAGGCGACCTCCATGGCGATGGCCTGGCGCACCCCGGCCAGACCCGCGCCCGCCTCGCCGGGGTTGCGGATCCACTCTCCGTCCCAGACCAGCAGGGCCTTGCCGGGACCGACCTCGCGCTGGGCGCGGGCGACAGCCGCGCGAACCTCGGGGTCCTCGCGCAGGGCGTCCTGCAGCCAGCCGACCATGTCACAGCCGCCATCCCCGCCGCCCGATCCGCCGGCGGCTCCCGCGCCCCCGCCGCCGCCGCGGCCGCCC
>NZ_DLHQ01000003.1:57296-65586 GCF_002483305.1 Brevundimonas sp. UBA7664 | reverse complement strand
TGCCCGAGATCGCCCTGACCCAGGACCTGATCGCGCGCATCACCGCCCGCTTCGGCGCCGCGCCGGCCGAGTGGCACTCCGGGGTCGCCCCGCCGCGTCGCCGTCAGGTCTGGGAGGCGGTCGTCGCCGGCCGCTGCAACATCGTGGTCGGGGCCCGGTCGGCGCTGTTCCTGCCCTATGTGAACCTGCGGCTGCTGGTGGTGGACGAGGAGCACGACGGCTCGTTCAAACAGGACGAGGGGCTGGTCTATCACGGCCGCGACCTGGCCGTGGCCCGGGCGCGGATCGAGGGGGCGACGGTGGTGCTGGCCTCGGCCACGCCCTCGCTGGAGACGCTGTGGAACGCCCACCAGGGCCGCTACGGCTGGCTGAAGCTGGCGGCGCGGCACGGGGCGGCGGTGCTGCCGGAGGTGACGCTGCTGGACCTCCGCCAGTGCCCGCCCGATCCCCAGACCTGGCTGTCCCAGCCGCTGCGCGAGGCCATCGGCGAGACCTTGATGCGGGGCGAACAGACCCTGCTTTTCCTCAACCGGCGCGGCTATGCGCCGGTGGTCCTGTGCCGGACCTGCGGGCACCGGCTGACGGCGCCGGATACCGACAGCTGGCTGGTCGAGCATCGCTACACCGGGCGGCTGGTCTGTCATCTGACCGGCTTCACCATGGCGCGGCCGAAACACTGCCCGTCCTGCGGCGCGGTCGACAGCCTCGTCTCGGTCGGGCCCGGCGTCGAGCGGGTCGAGGAGGAGGTGCGGCAGCTGTTTCCCGAGGCCCGCACGGCGGTGTTCAGCTCCGACACCACGCCCGACGCCAAATCCGCCCGCGCCCTGATCCAGCGCATGACGGACGGCGAGATCGACATCCTCGTCGCCACCCAGGCGGCGGCCAAGGGCCACAATTTTCCCCGGCTCACCCTGGTCGGCGTGGTCGACGCGGACCTCGGCCTGCGCGGCGGCGACCTGCGGGCGGCGGAGCGGACCTTCCAGCTGCTGACCCAGGCCACGGGACGGGCGGGGCGGGCCGACAAGCCGGGCCGCGCCATCCTGCAGACCTGGACGCCCGAGCACCCGGTTCTGATGGCGCTGGCGGCCGGTGACCGGGATGCCTTCGTCGCCGCCGAACTGGCCGAGCGAGAGGCGGCCTTCCTGCCGCCATATGGCCGGCTGGCGGCGATCATTCTGTCGAGTGAAAATGCGGTCGCGGTGGAGAAATTGGCGCGCGAATTGGCCGGTTCGATTCCCAATGCCGACCGCCTCGAAGTCTACGGTCCCGCCGACGCCCCCCTGGCCCTCGTGCGCGGCCGCCGCCGCAAACGCCTGCTGGTCCGCGCCGACCGGGACGTCGACCTGCAGGGCTTTCTGCGCGCCTGGCTGGCGCGGGTGAAGGTGCCGGGGTCGGTGCGGCTGTCGGTGGACGTGGACCCCTACAGCTTCCTCTAGCGCGGCTCGGTCAGCCGGATCTCGAACAGCTTGGGCCAGTTCTTGCCGGTGACGAACAGCCGCCGGCCCACCGGGTCCCAGGCGATGCCGTTCAGCACGGCGTCGGTTGGATCCAGGTCGCGGCGGTCCGGCATCAGTTCGGTCAGGTCGATGACGCCCGTGACCACGCCCGTCGCCGGGTCGATGCGAACGATGGTGTCGCTCCGCCACAGGTTGGCGAAGACCTCGCCCTCGATCCACTCCAGCTCATTGATCTGGCTCACCGGACGTCCCTGCAGGGTGACCCGGACGCGTCCGGTCTCGGCCAGCGTCTCAGGGTCGAGGAACCGCAGCATCGAACTGCCGTCCGACAGGATCAGCCGCGTCGAGTCATCGGTCAGTCCCCAGCCCTCGCCTGCATAGGCGAACTCGCCCTCGGGCTCGAGGGTCACGGGATCCCAGATAAAACCCTTCCCGCCCTTCCAGGTCAGGGTCAGCACGCGGTCGTCGATGGCGGTCAGGCCCTCGCCGAAATAGTCCTCGTCCAGCTCGCGCCGCTGAAGGACCACGCCGTCCTCCAGCCGGACGCGGCGAACGGTTGAGGGATAACGGCCGGTGCTTTCCAGCAGTTCGCCGTCGCGGAACACCAGGCCCTGGGTGAAGGCGGTCGGATCGTGCGGATAGACGCGCACGACCTCGAATCCATAGACCGGGACCGGCGTTTGCGCCGGGGCAGAGGCGGAAACGGGCGGGACCGGCGTCTGCGCCGCCGCCGCCAGTGGCGTCAGCAGCGCAACAAGGAGAAGGACGCCCGCCCGCACGGTCAGACCCCGGGTTCGGCCGTCTCGGCCTTGTTCAGCGCCGCCTGACGGGCCGCCTGGGCCGCCTGTTTCTTCTCCGCGGCTTTGCGGCTCCACATGTTCAGCACCTCGACCCCGGCCGAGAAGGCCATGGCGGCGTAGATATAGCCCTTGGGCACATGGGCCCCGAAGCCCTCGGCGATCAGCACCATGCCGATCATCAGCAGGAAGCCCAGGGCCAGCATGACCACGGTCGGGTTCTCGTTGATGAAGTTGGCCAGCGGGTCGGCGGCCAGCAGCATGACCGCGACGGCGACCAGCACGGCCACGACCATGATCGGCAGATGGTCGGTCATGCCGACGGCGGTCAGGATGGAGTCGATCGAGAACACCAGATCCAGCAGGATGATCTGGAAGATGGCCGAGCCGACGTTGGAGATGACCACGTCGGCCTTGTCCTTCTCCAGCATGTCATCGCTCTTGGAGGGATCCACGCTGTGGTGGATCTCCTTGGTCGCCTTCCAGAGCAGGAACAGGCCGCCGGCGATCAGGATCATGTCCTTCCACGAGAAGGCGTTGTCCATGATGGTGAAGACCGGCGCGGTCAGGCTGACGATCCAGGCGATCATCGACAGCAGGCCGAGGCGCATGATCAGGGCCAGCGAGATACCGATGCGGCGGACTCGCTGCCGATGCTCGGGCGGAAGCTTGTTCGACAGGATCGAGATGAAGATCAGATTGTCGATCCCCAGCACGACTTCCATGACGACGAGGGTGACAAGGGCGGCCCAGGCGGCTGGATCGGACAGGAGTGCGGTGATTTCGGTCATGCTTCCCGGATAAGGCAGGTGGGGACGCCGCGCCAGAATTTTCCACCGCGGCAGGCGCGGCAGGGCGCCGCGCTGGAACAGGCCTCTGGACCCGGCTGCCGGGCTCGCCTAGCCAAGGACGAACCGAACTCGTCTTGTCAGGTGAACCGTGCCCTCAGGTCTAGCCGCCCTTCTCGACGACGTCGCCGCGATCGCCAAAATGGCGGCCGCCTCGGTCGACGACGTGTCCGCCGCCGCCGGCCACGCCGGCGTCAAGGCCGCCGGCGTGGTGGTCGACGACGCCGCGGTGACGCCGGGTTACGCCATGGGCTTTTCGCCCGCCCGCGAGCTGCCCATCATCGGCAAGATCGCCCTCGGTTCGTTGAAGAACAAATTCCTGATCCTCCTGCCCGGGGCCCTGCTGATCAGCGCCTTCGCGCCCTGGGCTCTGACGCCGCTGCTGATGGCGGGCGGCGCCTATCTCTGTTTCGAGGCGTCCGAGAAGATATGGGAGAAGCTGGCGGGTCACGGAGGCGGCGAGATCGCGCCGGAAGAGCTGGCCCTGTCGTCCGTCGAACAGGAAAAGAAGATGGTGGGTTCGGCCATCCGCACCGACCTGATCCTGTCGGCCGAGATCACCGCCATCGCCCTGGCTGACCTGGCCGAACGCCCGCTGGCGACCCAGGCGGCGGCCCTGGCGCTGGTCGGACTGTTGATCACCGTGGCGGTCTATGGCGCCGTGGCGCTGATCGTGAAGATGGACGATATCGGCCTGCACCTGGCGGAGCGCCGTCTGGCTTCAACACGCGCACTGGGGCGAGGCCTTGTCCGCGCCATGCCGATGGTGCTCACCGGACTGGCGACGATCGGCACCGGGGCCATGCTGTGGGTCGGCGGCGGGATTCTGGTCCACGGCCTGCACGAGTACCATCTCGATCTCGTGCCCGGCCTGATCGAAAGCCTCGGACACGCCGCCGGGCAGGTTCCCTTCATCGGTCCCGTCACGGGATGGCTGGCGACCGCGGCGGCCTCGGCGGTTGTCGGCCTCGTGACCGGCGGGGTGATCGTGGGTATCCTGCACGTCATCCCCCGCGGCAGGCACGCCGCCCACTGATCAAGGTGCGGCAATCAGACGGTCTGCGACCCGCCGCCTCGGTTGCGGTCGGGGGGTTACGATGCTATCAGGCGCCCGGCTGAGCCGGAGGGCGCGTTGCAAGACGCGTCCCCCAAGTGCTTTCTCAAAGCATTTCAGACCTTTGACTGGCGCGGACACGCCGCCGGTCGCCAACCCGAACGCTAACCGCGCGGACATGACTAGTGGCTGACGACTACAGGACGACGGAAGTCGGCGAGCGCTACGCACAGGCGCTGTTCGACCTTGCTGATGAAACGGGCGCCCTGGAGGCGGTTCGCGCCGACCTGGCCTCGCTGCGCGCGGCCTGGAACGAGAGCGCCGACCTGCGCCGTCTGGCCCAGTCGCCGGTGATCGCCGCCGAGGACCAGCAGAAGGGTCTGACCGCCATCGCCGACAAGGCGAAGTTCAACGGCGTGACGAAGAATTTCCTCGGCCTGCTGGCCCAGAACGGCCGTTCGCGCGATCTGACGGCCGTCATCGCCGGCTTCGACCTGCTCTATGCGAAGAAGACCGGCGTCGTCGCCGCCGAGGTCGTCTCGGCCCAGGCCCTGAGCGCCGCCCAGATGAAGTCCATCCAGTCCGCCCTGCGTACTTCGCTGGGCAAGGACCCCGAAATGACCGCCCGCGTCGATCCGTCGATCCTGGGCGGCCTCAAGGTCAAGGTCGGTTCGAAACTGTTCGACGCCTCGCTGAAGACCAAGCTCGACCAGATGAAGTTCGCACTGAAACGGGCCTAGCCCGCTTCAGCACCCAGAATGCAGCGCGCGTCCACACGGGACCGCGACCCAAGAGACGATAACAGAGAGCCTGTCATGGACATCCGCGCCGCCGAAATCTCGGCCATCCTCAAGTCGCAGATCGCCTCCTTCGGCGTCGAAGCCGACGTGTCCGACGTCGGCCAGGTGCTGTCGGTCGGCGACGGCATCGCCCGCATTCACGGCCTGGACAATGTCCAGGCCGGCGAGATGATCGAATTCCCCAAGGCCGGCGTGAAGGGCATGGCCCTGAACCTCGAGCGCGACAACGTCGGCGCCGTGATCTTCGGCCAGGACAACCAGATCGCCGAGGGCGACGAGGTCCGCCGTCTGGGCGAGATCGTGGACGTCCCGGTCGGCAAGGGCCTGCTGGGCCGCGTCGTCAACCCGCTGGGTGAGCCGATCGACGGCAAGGGCCCGATCCAGTTCACCGAGCGCCGCCGCGTGGACGTGAAGGCCCCGGGCATCATTCCCCGGAAGTCGGTGCATGAGCCGATGCAGACCGGCCTGAAGGCCATCGACACCCTGATCCCGATCGGCCGTGGCCAGCGCGAGCTGATCATTGGCGACCGTCAGGTCGGCAAGACCGCCGTCGCCATCGACACCATCCTGAACCAGAAGAGCACCAACGCGGCCGCCGCGTCGGAAGGCGAGAAGCTGTACTGCATCTACGTCGCCATCGGCCAGAAGCGCTCGACCGTCGCCCAGATCGTCAAGACGCTCGAGGAGCGCGGCGCCCTGGACTACACCATCGTCGTCGCCGCCACGGCCTCAGAGCCGGCCCCGCTGCAGTTCCTGGCCCCGTTCTCGGGCACGGCCATGGGCGAGTTCTTCCGCGACAACGGCATGCACGCCCTGATCGTCTATGACGATCTGTCGAAACAGGCCGTGGCCTATCGCCAGATGTCCCTGCTGCTGCGCCGTCCGCCGGGCCGCGAAGCCTATCCGGGCGACGTCTTCTACCTGCACAGCCGCCTGCTGGAGCGTTCGGCCAAGCTGAACGCCGACTACGGTTCGGGCTCGATGACCGCCCTGCCGCTGATCGAGACCCAGGCGAACGACGTGTCGGCCTACATCCCGACCAACGTGATCTCNNNACCGACGGCCAGATCTTCCTCGAGTCCGACCTGTTCTACCAGGGCATCCGCCCCGCCGTGAACGTCGGCATCTCGGTGTCGCGCGTGGGCTCCTCGGCCCAGACCAAGGCGATGAAGAAGGTCGCCGGCTCGATCAAGGGCGAGCTGGCCCAGTATCGGGAAATGGCAGCCTTCGCCAAGTTCGGCTCGGACCTCGACGCCTCGACCCAGAAGCTGCTGGCCCGCGGCGCCCGCCTGACCGAGCTGCTGAAGCAGCCCCAGTACAGCCCGCTGACCATGGAAGAGCAGGTCGTCTCGGTCTACGCCGGCACGCGCGGCTACCTCGACGGCATCGCGGTGGGCGACATCGGCCGCTTCGAGAGCGAGCTGCTGGCCCGCATCAAGTCGTCGAACGCCGGCCTGCTGGACGGCATCCGCGCCAAGAAGGACCTCACCGCCGAGCTCGAAGCCGAGCTGAAGTCGGTGCTGGACGCCTTCCTCAAGACCTTCGCCTGAGACCGGACCGGATAGCGAGAAAGTAGCGCCGGATGGCCAGCCTCAAGGAAATGCGCAATCGGATCGGAAGCGTTAAGTCGACGCAGAAGATCACGAAAGCCCTGAACATGGTCGCCGCGGCCAAGCTGAAGCGCGCCCAGGACCAGGCTGAAAGCGCCCGTCCCTATGCCCGCAAGATGGCCGCCGTGATCGCCAACCTGGCGGCCGGCGTCTCGGGCGACGGCGCGCCGAAACTGCTGGCCGGCACGGGCTCGGACCAGAAGCACCTCATCGTCGTCGCCACCGGCGACAAGGGTCTGGCGGGCGGGTTCAACACCAACGTCATCCGGGCCGCGCGCGAGCGGATCCGAAGCCTGATCGCCGAGGGCAAGGACGTGCGGATCATCGCCGTGGGCCGCAAGGTCCGCGACGGCCTGAGCCGCCTGTACGGCGACCGCCTCGTGCGCACCTTCGAGATGTCGGACCACAAGGTCATCGGCCTGCCGGCGGCGGAGCCGGTCGCGGCCCTGATCGCCGAGGAGTTCGAGGCCGGAAACGCCGACGTCGTGACCCTGTTCTACAGCCGCTTCCAGTCGGTCATCGCCCAGGTGCCGACGCCGAAACAGCTGATCCCGGCCGTGGTCGACGGCGACGCCCCGCCGATCGACCTGAACGGCGCGACCTACGAATACGAGCCGTCGGAGGAGGAGATCCTCGAGACGCTTCTGCCGCGCAACATCACGACCCAGGTGCTGGCCGCCCTGTACGAGAACCAGGCCAGCTTCTTCGGGGCCCAGATGGCCGCCATGGACAACGCCACGCGCAATGCGGGCGACCTGATCAACAGCCTGACCCTGCAGTACAACCGCAAACGCCAGGCCCAGATCACCACCGAACTGATCGAGATCATCGCCGGCGCCGAAGCCCTCTGATCCGACCCTTGCCCAAACACGCCACGCACGACCTTCCGAACGGAACGAACCGATGACCGACACCACCGCCAAGAAACCCGCCGCCAAGAAGCCGGCTGCTCCCAAGGCTCCGAAAGCCGCCGCCGCGACCGGCAATGCCGCCTATACGGCCGGCACCGGCGTGGGCCGGATCGCCCAGGTCATCGGCGCCGTCGTCGACGTCGAGTTCGAGGGCCAGCTGCCCGCGATCCTCAACGCCCTGGAGACGCAGAACGTCGACCAGAAGACCGGCCAGCCCTTCACCCTGGTTCTGGAAGTCGCCCAGCACCTCGGCGAGAACATGGTCCGCACCATCGCCATGGACACCTCGGAAGGCCTGACCCGCGGCCAGCCGGTGACCGACACCGGCACCTCGATCCTGGCCCCGGTCGGCCCCGGCACCCTCGGCCGGATCATGAACGTCGTCGGCGCGCCGATCGACGAACAGGGCCCGATCAAGACCACCATGTACCGCCCGATCCACCGCGAGGCGCCGTCGTTCGAAGAGCAGTCGACCTCGTCGGAAATCCTCGTCACCGGCATCAAGGTCATCGACCTGATGTGCCCCTACACCAAGGGCGGCAAGATCGGCCTGTTCGGCGGCGCCGGCGTGGGCAAGACCGTGACCATGCAGGAGCTGATCAACAACATCGCCAAGGCCTACGGCGGTTATTCGGTTCTGGCCGGCGTGGGTGAACGCACCCGCGAGGGCAACGACCTCTATCACGAGATGATCGAGTCCAACGTGAACGTGGACCCGGCCAAGAACGGCGGCTCGACCGAAGGCTCGAAATGCGCCCTCGTCTACGGCCAGATGAACGAGCCTCCCGGCGCCCGCGCCCGCGTCGCCCTGAC
>NZ_DLHQ01000003.1:51221-57233 GCF_002483305.1 Brevundimonas sp. UBA7664 | reverse complement strand
CATCTTCCGCTTCACCCAGGCCGGCTCGGAAGTGTCGGCGCTGCTGGGCCGCATCCCCTCGGCCGTGGGCTATCAGCCGACCCTGGCCACCGAGATGGGCAACCTGCAGGAGCGGATCACCTCGACCAAGAAGGGCTCGATCACCTCGGTCCAGGCCATCTACGTCCCCGCCGACGACCTGACCGACCCGGCGCCCGCCGCCTCGTTCGCCCACCTGGATGCGACCACGGTTCTGAACCGCGACATCGCCGCCCAGGCCATCTTCCCGGCCGTGGACCCGCTCGACTCGACCTCGCGCATCATGGACCCGCTGGTCATCGGCGAGGAGCACTACCGCGTCGCCCGTTCGGTCCAGGAAGTCCTGCAGCAGTACAAGGCGCTGAAGGACATCATCGCCATCCTGGGCATGGATGAGCTGTCGGAAGAGGACAAGCTGATCGTCTCGCGCGCCCGCAAGATCAGCCGTTTCCTGTCGCAGCCCTTCTTCGTGGCCGAGCAGTTCACCAACTCGCCGGGCAAATTCGTGTCGCTGGAAGACACCATCCGTTCGTTCAAGGGCATCGTCGCCGGCGAATACGACCACCTGCCGGAAGCCGCCTTCTACATGGTCGGCGCCATCGAGGAAGCCGTCGAGAAGGCCCAGAAGCTCGCCGCCGAGGCGGCCTGATCCATGGCCGGCAAGCTCAGCTTCTCATTGGTGTCGCCTGAGCGCGAGGTCTTCAACGGCCTTGTCGATCAGGTCGACGCGCCGGGCGTCGAGGGCGATTTCGGCGTCCTCGCCGACCACGCCCCCTTCATGACGGCCCTGCGCGAAGGCGTGGTCACCGTCATCGACGGCGGCTCGCGCCGCCAGTTCGAGGTCCACGGCGGCTTCGCCGACGTGACCCCGGCCGGCCTGACCATCCTGGCCGAACAGGCCTCGGAAGTCGCTGCGGCGGCCTGATATCCGGAGACGGGCGCGGCCTTGAACGGCCGTCGCCCTGTCCCACATTGCTGATCGAGGCCACGTCCTCCTCCGCCTCGCGCGGGGTTTGAAGTCCGGGACGGCCCGGCGTCTTCAACGTGGAGGGCCGTCATGGCCTGGACCTACCTCATCATCGCCGGCCTGCTCGAGATCGTGTGGGCCTATTTCATGAAACAGTCGGACGGGTTCACCCGTCTGTGGCCCAGCGTGGCGACCCTGGCCTTCATGGGGGCCAGCTTCGGCCTTCTGGCCCTGGCCATGAAGTCCCTGCCGATGGGGTCCGCCTATATGGTCTGGACCGGCATCGGCGCGGTCGGCGCCTTCATCGTCGGCGTGGTCTTCCTGCAGGAGCATCTCAGCCTGTGGCGGGTGCTCGCGGCGTTGCTGATCGTCAGCGGCATCGTGTTGATGCGTCTGGCGCCGTCGCAATAGCGGCGTTAGCCTCGGGCCATGCTCGAGCTCCGACCCAACTGCGAATGCTGCGACCGCGACCTGCCGTTCGACAGCGCCGAGGCCCGCATCTGCACCTTTGAATGCACCTTCTGCGCGGACTGCGTCGACGGCGTGCTGAAGGGCGTCTGCCCCAACTGCGGCGGCGGCTTCGTCGCCCGGCCGGTCCGTCCGGCGCATCTGATGGCGAAATACCCGGCGTCCGTGACGCGGCGGCTCAAACCGGACGGCTGCGCGGCGGCCTGAGCCTCGGGCCGCCGGCACAGAAACGGGCTTCCCGCATCGCGGGAAGCCCGTCTTTTCGCGCCTGAACAGTCCGGGTGATCTTCAGGAGCGCGCGTCCGTCCGGCAGGGCGTCAGGGCAGGATGCAGCCGCCCCATTGATCCTCGGGCGGTGTCGAATCGTCGCCGACCAGCTCCATGCAGATGATGGGATCCGGCAGCTCGGGCAGTTTGTCGCCCGGCGGAAGTTCGCCACCCGGGTAAACACCCTTGCACCCGGTGCTGATGCAGCCGCCCGATTGGGGATCGTCCGGATCGCCCGGATCGGCCAGGGCGATGCCGGGACCGCCCGCGCCCAGGACCGCGATCGTCGAAATCACAAGAAGAGTTCTCATCTTCAGTTCCTCCAAACCGTTGATTGCCTGTTGGCTCCGGATGGTCCTCCAGATTGCGTAGTGAGCGCAATCCTGACGCGATCACGATCGCGTGAAAATAGAATGCGATAAAGCCCACAATCTGGGGATTGTCTCTGGAGGGCCGGGTGACGGCGTTCCGGCTATCTCGACGCGGGCGCTGCCAAAGGGGCGAACACACCGATCATCTGCTCATAGGCCGCGCGCTTGAACGGCACGATCAGCTCAGCCGCCTCCGACAGCGGTCCCCAGCGCCAGGCGTCGAACTCGATCTCGCCATGGGCTTCCAGATCGATCTCGGACTCGTCGCCGGTGAAGCGGAAGGCGAACCACTGCTGCTTCTGGCCGGCCCAGCCGCGCGCCTGTTTCGACCCGCCGTAGTCGGTGGGGAAGTCGTAGGCGATCCATCCCTCTGTCCGGGCGATCAATTCGGCCGAGACCACCCCAGTTTCCTCGAACAGCTCCCGTCGCGCGGCGGCTTCCAGATCCTCGCCGTCGTCGACCCCGCCCTGCGGAAACTGCCAGTTGTGGGGGCCTTCGGTCCCGATCCGGCGCCCGTACCAGACGCGCCCGTCGGGATGGAACAGCACGACGCCGACGTTGGGGCGGTAGCGGGAGAGGTCGGTCATGGGGGCTCAGGCAACAGGCAGCAGGCAGCAGGAAGATTCAAGCTTGTAGCAGGTCGATCGGCGGAACGTATCGCCTGCTGCCTGCTGCCTGCTGCCTGCTGCCTGCTGCCTGCTGCCTGCTGCCTAAGCCCTATCTTCCCGGCCGCTGCGTCATCGCCGAGGCCGGGGCCAGTTGCAGCCCCCGCGCGTCCAGATCGGCGGTCCAGCGGGCCACGGCCTCGACCGTGACCGGATAGCTGAAGCCCGTGCCCATCGCCTGGCCGCGGCCCTTGGCGAGGGCCTCGAGTGCATTCAGCTGGGCGACGATGGCGGTGGGGTTCTGTTCCTCGTCGATGATGCGGTTGGCGCTGGCCCGGGCCCAGGCGCCGGGCCGGCGGCTCATCGAACCGTCGTCGAGGAAGGCGACGCCGCGCTGGCGCAGGATGGTCAGAAAGGCGGTCATGCCCGCGTCCGAACTCGCGAACCGGTCGCCCATATAGTTGGTGACGCCGAAATAGCCGGTCGCCCGTCCCAGCAGCCAGTTCATTCGCGCCTGGATGTCGGCCGGCTGGCCGGAGGCCAGCAGGGTGTGCGGACCGGGGTCATTGTCGGGATAGCCGGTCGGCTCCATCGGCATTTCCAGCATGACCTCATGGCCCTGGGCGCGGGCCAGGTCGATCCAGCCTTGCAGGCCCTCGGCATAGGGCACGAAGCTCAGCGTTACCTCCGGCGGCAGGCGTTCGATGGCGGCGCGGGTGGTCACGGCGTTGAGGCCGAGCCCGCCGACGATCAGGGCGACGCGCGGGCGGCCGTTGGAGCGGAACGGGCGGGCATAGGCCTGGGCCGGGACGCGGCCGTCGCTGGCGATGGTCGGCAGGGGGCCGTTGGGCCCGGGCTGGCTCAGGCCGGCGATGGGGGCCGGGGGCAGGGGGCTGGCGGCGACGCGCGGGGCGGTCACGGGCGCGCCGTCGCCGGACACGGTGGCGCCGTTGGGCAGGGTGATGACGGCCTCGCCGCCGAGGGCGGGATCGACGGCGCCGGCCTCGCCGGTCAGGTCCTGCCACGAGCCGTAGGCGCCCATGGAGAAGGCTTCCAGCCCGGTCGGCGGCGGGGTCGCGGCGACCACCTCGCGGGTCAGGGCCGCCCGGGCCGACGGCGCGCCGGCGCGCGGGTCGCCCAGCACGGTGATGAACAGGGCGGCGGCGCCCAGCAGCAGCAGGCCCGCGCCGGCGACGGCGACGGGCGGCCGCTTGAGGATCCGGCCGACGGGGGCGAAATTATCACGCAGCGAGCGGCGCACCGGGGGCGCTCCGGCGGTGGTGGCGAGGACGGACTGGCGCTTGGCGAACATGGGCGGGACTGGACGCTCGAACGGGGGTCCGCGAAACGGACTCCTTCACGGCTCACAGTGGCGGGCGTCGGTTAAGAAAGCCTAACGGGCCGTTAGGCATCCAGCCTCCCGTTTTCGCGTCAGTTTTCCGGCGCGGGCTCCGGCTCGGTCGCCGCCAGGGCCGTGCCCGGCGCGGTCACGACAATGCCTTCGGGCGCCGCCGCCAGCTGGGCCAGATTCCCGCCAGCGCGCAGCACGTCGAAGGCCCGCTCCAGCTGGTAGTCCTTGTCCTCGGGCCAGGCCTCGCCGGGGGCCTCGTGCGGGGTGTGCGGCCCCTTGCGTTCGGCCCCGATGGAGGCGTCGAGCGCCGTGGCGAAGGCGGCTTCCGAATAGATGAAGTTCGACCGCGACACGATCCGCGCCTCGGCCAGCGACCGGGAGACCTCCAGATCCGGCTCGATGCCGATCTTCTGGATCGAGGCGCCCGAGGGGGTGAAATAGCGCGCTGTGGTGATCGAGATCGCCCCGTCCCGGCCGTTGCGCAGCGGAATGACGGTCTGCACCGAGCCCTTGCCGAAGCTGGTCAGGCCAAGGATCGTCGCCCGCTGGTGGTCCTTCAGGGCGCCGGCCACGATCTCCGAGGCCGAGGCCGAGCCGTAGTTGATCAGCACGACGACAGGCAGGCCGCCGGTCAGATCGCCGGGCCGCGCGCCGTAGCGCTGGATCTGGTCGGCCTTGCGTCCGCGCTGGCTGACGATCTCGCCGCGTTCCAGGAAGGCGTCGGAGACGGCGATGGCCGCGTCCAGCAGGCCGCCGCCGTTGTTGCGCAGGTCCAGCACATAGCCCTTGATTGCGGGGTTCTCCGCCTTCAGCCGGGCGATGGTCTCGCCCAGTTCGCGGCCCGTGTTCTCGTTGAAGGTCGAGACCCGCAGATAGGCGAAATCGCCCTCGATCCGGCCCGTGACGGATTCGATCTTGATGACCTCGCGCGTCAGGGTGACCTCGCGCGGCTCCTCGCCGTCGCGCAGGAAGGTGACCTTGACCGAGGTGCCGACGGCGCCGCGCAGTTTGTCGGAAACCTGGGTGACGGTCAGACCCGCGGCGCTCTGGCCCTCGATGGAGGAGATGACGTCGCCGGCGTTGACCCCGGCGCGGGCGGCGGGGCCGCCGTCCATCGGCGAGATCACCTTCACCAGTCCGCCCTCGGCCTGGATGGTCAGGCCCACGCCCGAATAGGCGCCCGAGGTCCGCTCCTGCAGCTCGCCATAGCCCTCGGGCGGCAGATAGTTGGAGTGGGGGTCCAGCGCCCCCATCATGCCCTGCAGCGCCGCCTCGATCAGCTTCTTGTCATCGACCGGCACGACATAGGCCTGTTCGACAATGCCCAGCACGTCGCCGAACAGGGCCAGCATCCGGAACGCCTCATTGCGCGGGGTCTGGCCCGTGGCGGTCGCGGCGCCGGCCCCGACCAGGGCGACGGCGGCGGCGCCGATCAGCAACAGTTTACGCATCGGGTTTCTTTCAGCAGACGGACGGCGGGACGGAAGACGGCTCTTGATCGGCCAGTTACGAGGCTGTCGGCGACGAAATCGTGGCCGATCGGCGATTCCCGGATAAAATCAGCGTCATCGGCGGATGGGAAGCGGTTTCAACCCTCACGCAACCACGGCGCCGGATCGATCGGGCGTTCGTCGCGGCGGAGCTCGAAGGCGACCTCGCCGTCCTCGCCGGTGCGGCCCAGGGTCTGGCCGTCGGCGATCCGCGCGCCCGCCTCGACCGAGAGCTCGTCCAACCCCGAGATCACCGCGCGCCAGCCGGGGCCGAGGTCGAGGATGACCACATGTCCCCATCCGCTCAGCGGCCCGGCGAAGGCCACGCGTCCGGCAGCCGGCGCGCGGACCTCGGCGCTGTCGGCGCGCCAGCCCCAGCCGCTGGAGCCCTGGCCGAAGCGGCGCGACGGCGCGCCATCCACCGGCGTGGTCAGGCGATTGCGGCCGGCGGGCAGACGCGCCGCGGCGGGCTCGG
>NZ_DLHQ01000003.1:50863-51169 GCF_002483305.1 Brevundimonas sp. UBA7664 | reverse complement strand
TCAGACGCGCCGCGGCGGGCTCGGTTTCTGTTCCGGGCGGCGGCACGGCGGCCCCCAGTGAGCGCAGTCGCGCCTCCAGAACCCGCGTGGCCCGCTCGGCGCTGTCCGCCTCGGCGCGCAGCACGGCCTGCAGCGCGGTCTTGCGGCTGGTCAGGGCCTCGATGCCGGCGCGGCGGTCGCCCCGGGCGCTCTCGGTGGTGAACAGGGCTTCGCTGTTGAGGGCGCTGAGCCGGCGCACGCGCACCACCTCGGCCTGACGGTCGGCCAACCCCTGCGCCCGATCCTGCAACGCCGGGGCCATGGCCC
>NZ_DLHQ01000003.1:30027-50804 GCF_002483305.1 Brevundimonas sp. UBA7664 | reverse complement strand
GCAGCGGCGGCGGCGGCCGGCGGCTCATCATCTGCAGGGCGGACAACAGCCGCCCTTGCCGCCCCCGCGCCCGGGACAGCTGGGCCACCAGCGCCGCCTCCCGCGCGCTCAGTTCGCGCAGCCGCGCCCGTTGCCCGGCGATGACGGCGTCGTCCTGGCCGACGGCGGTGCGCAGTTCGGTCAGCTGGCGCTCGAGCCCGGCGATCTCGCGCGCGGCCTCGGCGGCCTCCTCGCGCAGACGCAGGGCGCGGGCGCGCTCGTCCCGGAACTCGGCCTGCAGCCGCCTGACCTCGCCCGCGGGCGGCGTCTGGCGCGCGATCGCCGCCACGGGCAGGGCGATCAGGCTCAGACACAGGATCAGGACGGGCGCGCGCATGTCAGTCGCGATGATAGGGCGATCCGGCCAGGATGGTCACGGCGCGATACAGCTGTTCCGCCAGCATCGCCCGCGCCAGCGCATGCGGCCAGGTCTGGGGCCCGAAGGCCAGGGTCGAGCCCGCCGCCGCGCGCACGCTCTCGTCCAGCCCGTCGGCCCCGCCGATGGCGAACACCAGCCGGCGCTCCCCGCGATCGCGCATCAGGGCGATATGGTCGGCGAAGGCGCGGCTGGAGAAGGTCCTGCCGCGTTCGTCGCAGGCGATCAGATGCGCCCCCTCGGCGGCCTTGAGGATCAGGTCGGCCTCGGGCGCCTTGCCCGGCTTGCGCGGTTCGAGATCGACCAGTTCCAGAGGGCCGAGGCCCAGGGCCCGGCCGGCCAGGGTGGCGCGCTCGGCGTAGTCGGCCGCCAGCACGGCCTCGGGCCCCCGCCCCGGCTTGCCGATGGCGATGACGGCCAGCTTCATCCGTGGATCAGTGGGTTACGCGCGAGCGTCGACGCGGTGGCCGCTCTCGACCGACCAGATCTTCTCGATGTTGTAGAAGGCGCGCACTTCCGGGCGGAACAGGTGGACGATGACGTCCCCCGCGTCCAGCAGCACCCAGTCGCAGTGCGGCAGACCCGAAACCTTGACCTTGCCGAGACCGGTTTCCTTCAGCGTGCGCTGAAGGTGGTCGGCCAGGGCGCCGACGTGACGGTGCGACCGCCCGGAGGCGATGATCATGGTGTCGGCCATCGGGCTTTTGCCCTTCAGGTCGATGAGGACGATGTCCTGGGCCTTGTCGTCGTCGAGACGCGACAGAATGGCCGTTTCCAGAGCGGTGGAGCCGACGGGAAGGGGAGCCTGCGGACCGTCGGTGTGGATGGATTCGAATTCGTCCATCTCGTTCGCCGTGTTGGCGGCGTCTTGCGCATCGTGCGCGGGCGAGGGGGTCAGCGGAGGGCTCCGGGGAGGTTACTAAAGCGGCAGCCTATCACAAATGCGCGGCGGCGTCACGCGCGGCCCGGATCGCGGTCGAGGATCGCGGATTCAGCGGCGCCGTCAGATAGGTCCACGCCGGCGCCTCGAGGTCGGCCAGCAGCCGCGCCCGCGCCGTCGGAACCCGCGCCGCGGCGAAACGGGCGGCGGCCGGCGCGGTGCGGCTGTGGTGCAGGGACCCTGGCCGGGCGATCACCGCCATCGGCATCATCCGCATGATATCGGTCCAGCCGCGCCAGCGGTGGAAGCTGGCCAGATTGTCCGATCCCATCAGCCAGACGAAGCGCACGCCGGGGTGGCGCGCGGTCAGGGCGCGCAGGGTGTCGACGGTCCATTGCGTCCCCGCCCGGGTCTCGAAATCCGAGACCACCATCGACGGCCCCGAGGCCGCCAGCGCCGCCGCGGCGCGTGCGGAGTCCATGCGTTCGGCCAGGGGGGCGGTCTCGTCGGGGCCCTTCAGCGGATTCTGTGGCGAGACCAGCCAGACGACCCGGTCCAGCGCCAGCCGCCGCATCGCCGTCTCGGCGACATGGGCGTGGCCGTCGTGAGCGGGATTGAACGAGCCCCCGAACAGGCCGACCGCCATGCCCGGCGACAGGTCCAGCCCGTCGCGCAGGGCGCCGGGGCGGGGCCCTCCGGGTCTGGGCGCGGGACCGGCGTGGAAGAAGGACAAGGCGGGCTCGCGGGGGCTTATGCTCAGAAGGGAGCTAACACGCCCCGCGCGGCGCGGCTATGGCGCCCAGCCGCCGGGCGTCTCCATGACGGTCTCGTCTTCCTCGGCCGGGGCGATTTCGCCGCGATCCTTGCGCACCTCGGTCCAGGCGGCGCGCAGCAGTTCGGTCACGCCCTCGCCCGAAACGCCCGACACCAGCATCGGCCGGCGGCCGGCGGCGGCCTCCAGTTCGGCCGCCTTTTCCTCGCGCGCCTCGGGGGTCAGGGCGTCGATCTTGTTCAGGGCCAGCACCTCGGCCTTGTCGGCCAGGCCGGCGCCGTAAGCCTCCAGCTCGTGGCGGATGGTGTGGTAGGCGCCGGCGACATCGTCCTGGGTCCCGTCGACCAGGTGGATCAGACAGCCCGACCGCTCGACGTGGCCGAGGAAGCGGGTGCCGAGGCCGGCCCCTTCCGAGGCGCCCTCGATCAGGCCGGGGATGTCGGCGATGACGAACCGTTCGGTCTCCGACAGGTCGACCACGCCGAGGTTGGGCACCAGGGTGGTGAAGGGATAGTCGGCGATCTTGGGCCGCGCCGCGCTGGCGGCGGCGAGGAAGGTCGACTTGCCGGCGTTGGGCAGGCCGGCCAGGCCGACGTCGGCGATCAGCTTCAGCCGCAGCCAGATCCAGCGCTCCTGGCCTTCCTGGCCCGGGTTGGCATAGGCGGGCGCCTGGTTGGACGGGCCCTTGAAGTGGACATTGCCCCAGCCGCCGTTGCCGCCCTTGAGCAGCATCTCGGTCTTGCCGGCGTAGTCCATGTCCAGCAGCACTGTCTCCTTGTCGTCGTCCAGCACCTGGGTGCCGACCGGGACCTTGAGGATGACGTCCTCGCCCTTTGCGCCGTGCATCTGCCGGCCCATGCCGTGGACGCCGGTCTGGGCCTTGAAATGCTGTTGGTAGCGGAAGTCGATCAGGGTGTTCAGGCCGTCCATGGCCGTGATCCAGACGTTGCCGCCATGGCCGCCGTCGCCCCCGTCCGGCCCGCCGTTCGGGATGAATTTCTCCCGCCGGAACGACACGCAGCCGCCCCCGCCGTTGCCGGAGCGGATATAGATCTTGGCCTGGTCGAGGAACTTCATCGCGGGATTTCTAAGTGGGCGCTAACGCTCGCGACGCGGTCGCTCGCTGCTTGAGCGCGGCTTATGCCTCAAGAGAGCGGCGATTTACAGGCGAAGGCGGACGCCCGGCCTTAAACGGATCGTAAGCGTGGCCGGAACAGGGTGTCCGGGAATGTTCATGGAGAGATCAGAATGATCTCGTTGACGGCCGCTTCGGCCTCGCCACTTCCCGTCTGGCGTACCCCCTTGCCGGGCAAGTCCCGGCCCGCTGCGGAGGCGTCGCCGGGGTTCGGCCTCCCGTCCCTCTCCGATCTGCGCGACGCCCAGAAGTCGATGCGGAAGGAGATGGCCGCCAAGAAGGTCCAGGCGGTGCGTGAACGCCGCGACGCCCTGATGCTGCTGGTGAAGATCGATCCGAAGGCAGCGCTGAAGATGACCGCCGCCTTGGCGAAGGAGCTCAAGTCGGCGGTGGCGGACTATGTCGACGCCGGCGGCAGGAACGTCACCGACGGCGAGATGGCCATGATGCGCCGGGACGCCATGGACGCCCGTGAGGCGGCCGATATGGCGCTGAACGGCCTGCCCGCAGAGCCGAAGGAGTCCGGCACGGAGGCGGGCGAGGCGCCGGCCGGCCCGTCACCCGCGATCGTTGATGCGGAGATGAAGCGGGCCCAGGCCGCCTATGCCGCAGCCTTCAGCGTCGCCGATGCGCGCGACGAGAGGGCCGACCGGGCGGAGGCCGTCCTCGGCACGGCCATGGCCGACCAGGGGTTCTTCCAGCAGGTGAAGCAGGCGCTCGCCGAGCTGAAAGAGGCCCGCGAGAAGATCAAGGCCGACTGGGCCCATCCCAGGGCGGCGGGCCGGGACGACTGGAAGGACGCCGACGCGGAGATGGCCGGGCTCGAAAAGGCGATCGACATGGCCCCGACGGGGGCGCCGGAGCTCGCGTCTACGGGCGCTTCGGTTCAGGCCTGAGCCCTCTCCCGCCAGGGGAGAGGGCCCGACAGCCTCAGCCCTTCGCCCAGACGCCGAACGGATCGCTCCACGGCATGTCCAGGGCCTCGGCGACCGCCGGATAGGTGATTTCGCCCTTGAGCACATTCAGGCCGCGCGCGAGATGCGGGTTCTGCTTCAGCGCCTCCAGCCCCTTGTTCGCCAGGGCCAGGCCGAAGGGCAGGGTGGCGTTGTTGAGGGCTTCGGACGAGGTGCGCGGCGCGGCGCCGGGCATGTTGGCGACGCAGTAGTGGACCACGCCGTCGATGACATAGGTCGGGTCTTCGTGGGTCGTGGCGTGGCTGGTCTCGAAACAGCCGCCCTGGTCGATGGCGACGTCGACCAGCACCGAGCCGGGCTTCATCTGCTTCAGGTGTTCGCGCTTGATCAGCTTGGGCGCCTCGGCCCCGGGAACGAGCACGGCGCCGATGATGACGTCGGCCTTGACCATCTCCTCCTCGACCGCGCCGATCGAGGAATAGCGGGTGATGACGCGGCCGTTGGTCACTTCATCAATGTAGGCCATGCGCGGGATGGAGCGTTCCAGCACCACCACCTCGGCGCCCAGGCCCATGGCCATGCGGGCGGCGTTGAGACCGACGACGCCGCCGCCCAGCACCAGGACGCGCGCCGGGGCCACGCCCGGGACGCCGCAGAACAGCAGGCCCATGCCGCCGTTGTGCTTCAGCAGGGTCTCGGCGGCCGAGAAGACGGCGATGCGGCCGGCGACTTCCGACATCGGGGCCAGCAGCGGCAGGCCCTTGCGGTCGTCGGTGACGGTCTCATAGGCGATGGCGGCGCATTTCGAGGCCAGCAGGCCCTTGGTCTGCTCGGGGTCCGGCGCCAGGTGCAGGTAGGTGAACAGGATCTGGTCTTCGCGGAGCATCTCCCACTCGACCTTCTGCGGCTCCTTCACCTTCACGATCATGTCGTTCTCGGCGAAAATGGTCTTCGCATCCGCGACGATCTTCGCCCCGGCCTTCTTGTAGTCGGCGTCGGTGAAGCCGGCGCCCAGACCGGCCCCGGTCTCGATCGAGACCGTGTGGCCGTGGGCGACGTATTCGCGCACCGCCGTCGGCGTCAGGCCGATGCGGTGTTCGTTCTTCTTGATTTCCTTGGGGACGCCGACGCGCATGACCGTTTCCTCTTCAGACGGGACGGGCCGATCTGCGGCGGCCGCGTTTCGGGCGGCAATCTAGCGGCGGTTCGACCGCAGGTTCCTGTTCTTTTCGTCGTATGAACGGTGTAAACTCGCAGACTCTGCGAAGGAGTGCGTGTTTGAAGACCGTTTCTGCTGTCACTCTCGACGACACCGACCGCAAGATGATCCGCGCCCTGCAAGGCGACGGGCGGATGACCAACGCCGACCTGGCCCGGACGGTCAACCTGTCCGAGAGCGCCTGCCTGCGCCGGTTGCGCGCGCTCGAGGCCGCCGAGGTCATCAGCCGCTACGCCGCCATCATCAACGAACGCGCCGTCGGCCTGCCGATCAGCGTCTTCGTGACCGTCACCCTGTCCTCCCAGGCCGAGGCGTCCCTGACCGCCTTCGAGACCGCCATCTCGACCGTACCGGAGGTTGTGGAGTGCTATCTGATGACGGGCGGTTCGGACTATCTTCTGCGGCTTGTCGTGCGCGACGTCGACGACCTCGAACGGGTCCACTCACGGGAGCTCACGCGCATTCCGGGCGTGACCCGGGTGTCATCCAGCGTCGCCATGCGGACCGTGGTCAAGCGCGGCGCCCTGCCGGTTTGACGCAACCAGTCATTGCATGGATACTGATCTGATGGGCTTCTCGGAAAAACCCGCCGTGTGGACCGATCGCGAGCCCACGCTCGACGAGGAAATCGGCGCGCTCGACGATGAGGACATCTTCGACATGGCCAATCTGGTCGAGTCCCAGACAGGCGTGCCGGGCACCATCACGATCACCACAGTGATGGGACAGCACGGTCCCCGGGTGAAGTATTTTCTGAAGCGGGGCCGCCACCAGCCCAGTTTCTCGGTTGCCGTCGCCTCGACACCGCGTGTGGTCGCTAACAGTCTTGATGACCGGGATCTGAAGCGTATGGCGCCCGACGTGATCGCATGGGTGGCGCTGAACCATGAGGCGCTCGCCGCCTTCTGGTGGGACGGAGCGGACTGGGCGTCTCCCGACGTTCAAACCTTCATCGCGAGCCTCAAGAAGGTCTGACCTCAGCCTCGCGGACCGCGCATGAGGCCGACGACAGCCACCACCAACCACACCGCGCCGATGACCAGCAGCAGATCCGCCACCGGCCGCGAGATTCCGTAAAGCTGATAGTCCTGCCACCGGCCGACGGCGAACTCCGCCAGCCAGTTGGCCGCGGCGCCGACGATCAGGAGCGCGACCGGCCAGACGAGCGGCTTGAGGCGGACCTTCTTCATCACCGGTTCCGGGCCCCGCTAGATCGTGTCGAGGTCCCGCCCCTTGGTTTCCGGCAGCCAGATCAGGGCGACGATCGCGGCCAGGGCGGTGAAGCCGACCGAATACCAGAGGCCGAAATAGATGTTCCCCGACCAGGCCACCAGGGCGAAGCTGGCCGCGGGCAGCAGGCCGCCGACCCATCCCGTACCGATATTGTACGGCAGGCTCATCGCCGTATAGCGCACCCGCGTCGGGAACAACTCGACCAGCGCCGCCGCCTGCGGTCCGTACAGGGCCGTGGCCGCGACCATGAAGATCATCAGGATGCCGAACACCAGCGGCATGTTGATCCGCGCCGGATCGGCCTTGGCCGGATAGCCGGCCTCGACCAGCGCCGCCTTGATCCGGGTCTCGACATCGGTGCGGGCGGCCTTGAGCTCCGCCGGAGCCATGCCCGTCCCGTCGACGGACTCGACCATCGTCTCGCCGATCACGACGACGGCGTCCGCGCCGGGGACCAGTGTGGCGGCCGAGGGGGTCGTCCACATGGACGCGTTCGAGTACGAGACGCCGGCGTTGGACAGCACGCTCTTGGCGATGTCGCAGGAGCTGGAGAAGGCGGCCTTGCCGATCGGGTCGAACTGCAGGGCGCAGGTGGCCGGGTCGGCGACGACGGTCACGGGCGCGGCGGCCTGCGCCTCCGCCAGGGCCGGATTGGCGGCCTTTGTCAGGGCGTGGAAGCCGGGGAAGAAGGCGACGAGGGCGAGGATCATGCCGAACAGCATCACCGGCTTGCGCCCCACCCGGTCCGACAGCCAGCCGAAGAAGACGTACAGCGCCGCCGAGGCCACGGTCACCATCAGCACCAGCTGGTCGACCGTGTTGACGTCGACCTTCAGCACCCGCTCCATGAAGAACCGGGTGTAGAAATAGCCGCAGTACCAGACCGCCCCCTGGGCGATCATGATGCCGAACAGGGCGATCAGCACGAACCGGCCGTTGCCCCACTGGAAGAAGGCCTCCTTGTACGGCGCGCGACGTTCGCCGCCTTCGGCCTCCATCCGCTGGTAGGCCGGGCTCTCGTTCAGCTTCAGCCGGATCCACAGCGATATGGCCAGCAGCAGGGCCGACAGCAGGAAGGGGATGCGCCATCCCCATTCGTCGAACGCCTCGACCCCGACGATCTGGCGCGTGATCAGGATCACCGACAGGGCGCCGATCAGGCCGAAGGCCGCCGTGGTCTGGATCCAGCCGGTCAGCAGGCCCCGCTTCTTCGGCGGCGAGTGCTCGGCGACATAGATGGCCGCCCCGCCGTACTCTCCGCCGAGGGCGAAGCCCTGCAGCACCCGCATGATCAGCAGGAGTATGGGCGCGGCGAGGCCGATCTGGCCGTAGTCGGGCAACAGGCCGATGGCCACCGTGGCCACCCCCATCAGGGTGATGGTGACCAGGAAGGTGGTCTTGCGCCCCGTGCGGTCGCCGAACCAGCCGAACACCAGCGCCCCCAGCGGCCTGACGATGAAGCCGAGGCCGAAGGTCAGCAGGGCCAGGATGTAGGCGACCGTCTCGCCCGCGTCGGCGAAGAAATGCCGCGCGATGACGGTGGCGAGGGAGCCGAAGACGAAGAAGTCGTACCATTCGAACGCCGTGCCCGCGGCTGACGCCACCACCACCGTCCTCAGGCTCGGGTCCGCCCGGGTCTCCGTCGTATCCGTCATCGATCGCCTCCCCGCGTCGTCATTGCGTCTCTGCGGACGCCTGAAACACGATGCTAGACGGCGTCGCCGGTCCCGCAAATAGCCGAGCCCGCGCCAGGGCTCGCAAGCTTGACCGCGGCCCGCTCTCGGATAACGTCCGGCCGAACGGGGCGCGACGGTCATGAGCAATCAGACGGCTGGCGATCAGCGGCTCACAACCGCTCTGCTGATCCTGCGCATCGTCCTCGCGGGTCTGCTGGCCGCCCATGGATGGGCGCGGCTGCTGACGGGTGGGGTCGAGCCGTTCGGCGGCTGGCTGGACAGCCAGGGGCTGCCGTTCGGGATCGGCATCGCCGCGGCGGTGACGGCGCTCGAGATCCTCGGCACGCCCTTGCTGGCGCTGGGCCGCTGGGTGACCTGGCTCTGCCTGGCCTATTGTGCCGTCTATGTGACGGGGATGGTCATGGTCCACCTGCCGGCGGGCTGGTTCGTGGTCGGACTGGGCCGAAACGGCATGGAATACAGCGCCCTGCTGATCGTCTGCCTCGGCCTGCTGGCCTGGGTTCACGCCCCGCGGCCGGCGCCGGCGGCCTGACATCAAGGCTCTGAAATAGCGAAGGCCCGCCGGCGGGGGGATGCCGGCGGGCCTTCTTCAACCGAACCGCGTGTCGGGGGGGAAACGCGGCCGGGAAGGGGGTGTCTAGTTCTTCGCGTCTTCAGCGGCGCCGGTCACGGCGCTGCCTGCGGCGGACGCGTCACGGCCCACGCCCGAGACGGTGTTGCACGCCGCGGTGGTCAGGGCGGCGGCGGCGGCGAACAGAACGAAAATCTTGCGCATTGGTGGACTCCTGGCGGCCGGGGAGGCGGCGTATGCCCTATCAACGTCGCGGCGCGGCCACGGTTCCAAGGTCAGCCGGGTCGGTCGGCACGATCGCCTCGGGCGTGGCGAAGGTCATCCGCGCGATCATCCCCCCGCCCTCGGCCGGGACCATTTCGACGGTCCCCCTCAACTGTTTGGCGAAGGCGCCCATGAGGGTGCGGCCCACGCCGGCGCGGAAGGTCTCGCTGACCCCCGGACCGTCGTCCTGCACCTCCAGAATGCTGGTCTCCCCGCGCACGAAGAAGCGGACCTTCAGGGCGCCGCCACGTCCGGCGAAGGCGTGTTTCTGGGCGTTGGTCACCGCCTCCACCAGCCAAAGGGCCAGCGGCGCCAGCTTGTCCGGGTCGACCACCAGCGAATCCGCCTCGACCGAGGAGGTGACCAGCGGACCACGCCCGGACTCGCTCGCCACCAGCTGGCCGACCAGTTCGGTCAGGAAGATGCGGGCGTCGGCGTAGCGCAGGTCGTCGCTCTGGTAGAGGGTGCGATAGATCAGGGCGAGCGCCGAGATGCGCTGGCGCGTATCGCCGACCGCCGCCTTGGATGCCGGGTCCGTCAGGGCGCGCTGCTGCATCGACAGCAGCGAGGAGATGATCTGCAGATTGTTCTTCACCCGGTGGTGGATCTCGCGCATCAGCGCGTCCTTCTCCTCCAGCGAGGCGGTCAGGGCGGCGTCGCGGGCGACGATCGACTCGGCCAGTTCGTCCAGGGTGCGCGCCAGCACCCGGATCTCCGCGGGCGCGTTCATCGCCTGGACGGGGCGCACCGAGAACCGCCCCCGCGCATAGATGGCGGCCACTCTCTCCAGATAGTTCAGCCAGCGGATCACGATCCGCTCACTGACCAGCATCACCATTGAGAAGGCCAGGAACCAGGCCAGCAACGGCATGAACAGGGCGCCCACCGGGTTCAGTCGCGCCCAGGACAGCAGTCCGGGCGCGGGCGCCGAGAGCAGGGCGTAGATGTCGCGCCCCGCCAGCGCTGCTCCGGCATAGACCCGGCGCCGGCCATCGGCGTCGTCGGCCTCGAAGATGGCCGAGGCGTCGGACCGGGCCCGCTCGACCCATCCGGTCAGGGGATCCCCTCCAGTCAGGGTAAAGGCGCCGACGTCGCTGGCCGTCAGCAGCCGCCCGTCCGCGTCGGTCAGCGCCGCCTCGGACCCCTCGGGCAAGGCCGGGTCATCCACATCGGGTTGGAGGCTCGACAGCGGGATCAGGGCGAGCATGGCTCCATCGAAACGGCCCATGGGCCGTTCAAGCCGGATGGCGACGATCAGGCCAGGGGCATGGCCCGCCACGGCCGGGGCCCGCGCCAAGACCGTGCCTTCGCCGGCGCGCAGCCGTTCGAACCAGGGGCTGTCGCGCATCTGGGCGAACCAGACCGGCGGAACCTTGCCCAGACTGCTGGAGGCGCAGGCGGTTGCGCCCGTCGGTGACAGGCGCGCCAGCCCGTCCAGCCCCTCGAGGCGCTCGACCAGATCGCTCAGCCGCGGCTCGCAGAACACCTCCAGAGCCTCGGGACGAAGCGCCTGCAGCAACACGCTGGTGCTGTCGAGCCGGGCCTTGGCGCTGGCCGCGGTGCGTTCGGCGGCCAGCTGCAGGTCCGAGCGGCGCTCGATGTCCTGCGCCCGGAACGCCGACTGGGCCTGAAAGCCACCGAGAATCAAAAGCGGCAGCAGGGCAATGGCCAGGGCGGAGCCGAGCCGGAAGCGGATACCCTTGAACTTCGCCGGCGCGAGACTGCGCCCGACACCCTTGGAGAAAGCTCGTCCGATCCGGCCCACGGCCTCAGCCTTGCCGGACGCTGCTCAGGCGATCCGCCGCCGCCAGGATGGAGCGCATGGCGTCGCCGGCGGCGCGGCCGTCGCGCGCGTAGCCGCCCTTTTCCAGTGTGGCCTGCAGGGCCTTGCGGGCCCGCGAGACCCGGCTCTTCACCGTGCCGACGGCGCACTGGCAGATCTCCGCCGCCTCTTCATAGGCGAAGCCGCCGGCGCCGACCAGAATCAGGGCCTCGCGCTGCTCTTCCGGCAGGGTGGCCAGGGCCAGCCGCAGCTCGTCCAGGGCGACGGGAGATTCCGGGTCGTCGACCGCCACCAGGGTGCGTTCCGCCGCTTCCTGGTCCAGTTGCGACTGGCGCCACGACCGGCGTTTCTCGGAATAGAACTGGTTACGCAGGATCATGAAGGTCCAGGCCTTCATATTGGTGCCCATCTGATAACTGGCGCGCGCGTCCCACGCCTTCATCATGGCGTCCTGGGCGAGGTCGTCGGCCGCAGTGGGATCGCCCGTCAGGGTCCGGGCGAAGGCCCGCAGATGCGGAATCAGCGCCACCAGCTCCCTCTTGAAGGCGTTATCGTCGGCGGAGGGAGGCTTGGGCGGCGGGCTGGACGCGCCGCTCATGCGCCGCGCTCCCCGGACGCCTTTTCGTCGGCCCGGCGAAGGATGTCGAGAAACTCGTCCGGAACCGGCTCGTTAACGACCTCGTCGAACATATGGCGCAGCTTCACGCCGATCGCCTGCTGGCGGAGTCGCGCTTCCTCCAGGCTTGCGCCGCCCTTGGGGGGCTTGCCGGGGGGATTGGAATTATCTGTCATTGAGAAAACGGCCGCCACCCTGACGATAGTTGTTGCGAGTGCCGGAACGCCGGCCCGCAGGGTGGGTTCCTAGGTGACGGTCGATAAATGCTCAAGCTTGCGACCCTAGGCGGAACCGTGGCCGATTTGATACGTTGAGGCCTTGCTGCGGGTCCATGACCGGACCCGTCTCTGTCGGGGATATTGCTACATGAGCCTGCTGGCCCGCCTTGCGCCGCACCTGCCTTACGTCCGTCGCTACGCTCGCGCGCTGACCGGTGACCAAACCACCGGTGACAACTACGTCCGCGTCGCGCTTGAGGCCCTGGCCGCCGGCGAACGTCAGCTTCCGGCGGAAATGACTCCGCGGGTGGCGCTCTATCACGTCTTCCACGCCATCTGGGCCACCACCGGGGCGCAGCTTGAGGACAAGAGCGGCATCGAGGGGCGCGACAGCGACGCCTCGCGCCGGCTGATGCGCATCGCTCCGCGCTCCCGCCAGGCCTTCCTTTTGACCGCGCTCGAGGGCTTCACCCCCTCGGAGGCCGCCCAGATCCTGGACGCCGACGCCTTTGACGTCGAACGCCTGATCTCGGAAGCCCAGACGGACATCGACGCCGAACTGGCCACCGACGTCCTGATCATCGAGGACGAGGCCATCATCTCGGCCGACATCGAGAGCCTGGTGAAGGAACTCGGTCACCGGGTGACCGGCACCGCCACCACCCATGACGAGGCCGTCGACGCGGTCGCCCGCCACCGTCCCGGTCTCGTTCTGGCCGACATCCAGCTGGCCGACGGCTCGTCGGGCATCGACGCGGTCAAGGACATCCTCAAGCGGATCGACGTGCCGGTCATCTTCATCACCGCCTTCCCCGAGCGGTTGCTGACCGGCGAACGGCCGGAGCCGACCTTCCTGATCACCAAGCCCTTCCAGCCGGAAACGGTGAAGGCGGCGATCAGCCAGGCGCTGTTCTTCCACCCGTCGCGTCAGAAGGCGGCGGCGTAACCGGACCCTCCCCGAACCACGGAAAAGCCCCGGTCTCGCGACCGGGGCTTTTTTGTCGACCGGGCCCGCCCGGCTACTGCGCCGGCGGCGTGGCGGGGGCGTCCTTGAACGCCTGGGCGTCCACCGCCTGGGCGCCGGTATTGGCGTTGGTGCTGGCGAAGCCGCCCTGGCTGACGAACCACATGCCCAGCAGCAGGATGGCGACCGCCGCCAGCGAAACGATCAGCAGGGTCAGGATACGCACCCCGCCGCGCCCGCCGCGGACGTACTGCGCCTCGACCGGGCGCCCCTCGTGCACCGCATCGGCGGCCTTGTCGTGGGGGGATTCGTGGGTCATGGCGGGCTCCTTTGGGGCGATGGCGCTGTCGTCACAACGCGACGGCCAGCGTCGCCGTTCCGGGATCGCCTGCCACGGGAAAAAAGATTCGGGACCGCGGGAACCTGACCCCGGGCTCGCCGTTATCGATCTGCGGAGGCGGCGACGCCCCCCCGACTTGAGGCTGGCGAAAGTCAGCCTGTCGCCTCCGCGCCTCATTCTCGATGATGCCACTTCAAGGGCGAACCTCAGGGTTCGTCCTTTTTCTTTGCCCCGGCTGGACAGAGGGGCGCGCCTTGCAGACTATGCGGGTTCACAAAGAAAACCCAAGAAGACACCGGAGTAGGCCATGGCTCGCGTCAATCGTCAGTGGGTGCTGCGCCAGCGGCCCAAGGGTCTGATCCAGCCCGGCGACCTTGAATTGGTCGAGGCGCCCGTTCCCGCCCTGAACGAATCCCAGGTCCTGGTCCGCACCGTCTATCTGTCGCTCGACCCCACCAACCGCACCTGGATGAACGACGCCGAAGGCTATCTGCCGCCGGTGCCGATCGGCGGCGTGATGCGCGGCCTGACCCTGGGCGTGGTCGAGGAAAGCCGCTCCAGCCGGTTCCGGGCCGGCGACGTGGTCTCTCCGATGTCGGGCGGCTGGGCGGACTATGCCGTGGTCAATGAGATGGAGCTGCGACAGGTCCACCGCGCAACCGGCATGCCGCTGACCGCGAACCTCAGCGTGCTCGGCATGACCGGGATGACGGCCTATTTCGGCGTCACCGACGTGCTCAAGGCCAAGGCCGGCGAGACCCTGGTGATCTCGGCCGCCGCCGGCGCCGTGGGCTCGATCGCCGGCCAGGTGGCCAAGGCGCGCGGCTGCCGCGTCATCGGTATCGCGGGCGGCGCGGAAAAATGCCGCTGGCTGACCGAGGAGCTCGGCTTCGACGCCGCCGTCGACTACAAGAATGAAGACGTCGGCGAGGCGCTGGACCGGCTGGCGCCCGACGGCATCGACCTCAATTTCGAGAACGTCGGCGGCGACATCATGATCGCCGTCTACAACCGGCTGAAGACCCATGGCCGGATGGCGGTCTGCGGCCTGATCTCAGCCTATAACGCGACGAAGATGCCGCCCTCGCCGAATTTCAGCCGGATCATCACCCACCGCCTCAACATCCAGGGTTTCCTGGTCCTCGACTACGCCCATCGCGCCCGCGAGATGGTCGCAGAGATGGGCCCCTGGCTGCAGAGCGGCGAGGTCAAGTGGAAGGTCCACGTCGACGACGGGCTCGAAGGCGCCCTGGATTCGCTGAACCGCTTGTTCACGGGCGACCACGACGGCAAGCTGCTCGTCCGGGTGTCGGAAGAGCCCGCGGGTTGATGGGACTGAGCCGATGACCGAACCGCTGCTCGTCCATTTCGAGGATCTGGGCGTGGGCGAGGTCGTGCCCCTCGGCGCCTGTATGGTCGATGCCGCCGCGCTGGACGTGTTCGTCGAACGCTTCCTGCCCGGCTGGGACGCCGCCTACGGTGCGCCGGACGCCATGGTCTATGCACTGTGGAGCCGGCTGTTCGCCGACAAGGCCTCCGGCTGGGCCCAGTCCAAGGTGCTGGCCGTTGACGGCCTGCGCTATATGCGCAACCCGCCCCCGGGCGAGCTGATGCGCGGCCGTATGACGGTTATGGGCAAGGACCCGGTCGGTGACGAAAAGGGCATCGTCATCGCCCAGCACGACCTGCTCGACGAGGCCGGCCGGCTGGTCTTCTCCTGCCTGACGCGGGCGCTGCTGGCCCGCAGGTAGGCAGTAGGCAGTAGGCAGTAGGGATGTAACGGCTTTGTGGGGGCCCGCTTGGCCCCTACTGCCTAATTCCTACTGCCTACTGCCTTGTCTTCAGGCGTTCGCCGCCGCCGGTTGGGCTTCCGCGCTCCGCAGGAAGGTCATGGCGATCAGGCGATCCCAGCCCAGCAGCGACACCAGATGGGCGTAGATCTGGCCCAGGGCGCCGTTGTCGCGCAGCTCGGCCAGCTTCTCGGCCGGCAGGGCCTTCAGCTTCTCTTCCGAGACGGCGTAATATTCGGCGATCTTTTGCGGCTTGGCCGGGGTGCCGTCGGGATTGCGCGGGGTGAACAGCGCCTCGCGGGTGTCCAGCAGGTCCAGATCGATCAGCAGTTGAACGAAGGCGTCGGTGCGCTGACGCTCCTGCTCGAAATTGTTGCAGAACTCCATCGCCTGCTCGACGTACGGCGAGGGCTTGCCGTCGACGAACAGCGGCGTGGCGCCGCCCTCGCGGATGAACGGCGCCTTGCGGTCCAGGCACAGGATCAGGCGCTTCTGGGCCTCGTCATGGGCGAAGACGAACGGATAGCGGCGCACATAGGCCGGGATATAGGCCTCGGGGCGGAACGCGCCGGCGGCGCTGACGAACAGGTTCTCGCCGCCGCGCAGGGCCATGGCCGCGACCGGCTGACGCTTTTCACCCACGAAGATGACGGGATACGACAGGGCGGCGGGAGCGAACTCGGTCACCGTCAGCGGCACCAGATTGGTCTGGGCCACGAAGCCGTAGGGCTGGTCGACAGGATCGACGCCCAAGGCGCCATGCGCCTCGATCGTCAGCGGCTCGGGCTTGTCATAGAACAGGACATTGCCGGTCAGGGCGGCGTTGGAAGTGGTGTCGGTCATGGACGCGATACGGCTCTGGTGGGTGAAGGAAGGCGCGTGTCTAGCGCAGTCGCGTCGGGGCGGCAAACCGGCTCGCGTCCATGGGGTTCAGAACCGGTAGGTCACCCCCGCCCGCAGGCTGCGTCCCGGCTGCGGCGCGATGTCCTTCTGGAAGCTGGCGTGCTCGCGCGCCTCCTCATCGGTCAGGTTGGCGACCTCGGCGAAGAGGATGACATCGCGGTCGGCGAACGGCCGCACGGCCCCCTTCAGATTGACCAGGGTGTAGGCGTCGGTCGGCCGCTCGAAGGCCGCCGTCCGGTCCTGTTCGGCGACGTGGCGCACCTCAAGCCCGACGTCGAACAGGCGCGAGGTCCAGTCCACGCCCGCGGTTACGGACCAGGGCGGTATCCGCGCCGCCGGACCCAGATCGGTCGAGGCGCGCACCTGGTCGGCGGCGCCGGACAGGTCCAGGCTCCGGTCGCCGGACTCCCAGAGGCGGTAGCTGGCCTCGGCCTCGAACCCCTGGAAGGTCGCGTCGGTCTGGACATAGGCGAAGACCGGCAGTCCGGAATCGACCTCATCCAGCCCGGTCGGCCGCAGGTCGATGAAGCCGTCATAGTCGGCGTGATAGGCGTGCAGATCGAACTCGAACGGGCCCGAGGCGAAATGCACCGTCCCTTCGATCGAGGTCGCGACCTCGCTGTCCAGGTCGATGTCCCCGACCTCGAAGGCGCCGGTGGCCACGTGGGCCCCCTGAGCGAACAGTTCGACCTCGCTGGGCGCGCGTTCGTTGCGCGCCACGCTCAGACCGAGGAACAGCGGGGCCGACGGCCGGAAGAAGACGCCCGCCGAGGCGGAGATATTGCTGAAGTCGCGGTCGCCGG
This sequence comes from Brevundimonas sp. UBA7664, assembly GCF_002483305.1. GTDB lineage: Bacteria > Pseudomonadota > Alphaproteobacteria > Caulobacterales > Caulobacteraceae > Brevundimonas. Next base: position 34,287 of record NZ_DLHQ01000003.1, on the reverse strand, counting down.
CCACGCTCTCCAGCGATCGCTCGTCCAGCCGCAATCCGCCCTCGAAACCCAGGCCGCCGCGGTCGAACCGCTGGACCGTGTACAGTCCCTGCTCGGCGATGTCGGTGCGCGGCACATAGGCCTCGTCGCCGACCGCGTCGAAGGTGCGGTCCAGCAGCTGCAGGCCGACCACGCCCTGCCAGCCGTTGCGCTCGCGCTGGATCAGCTCGAACCGGCCCTCATAGCCGTCCGAGAAGAACCGGGTGCCGGTCTCGTCGCCTTCGAACTCTGTGTGCGAATAGTCGGCCCAGCCGGCCGAAAGACGCGCGGCGCTGAACAGACCGGTGTCGAGGGCCAGTTCCCCACGCAGGTCGTAACGGGTCTGCTCCAGGCCGATAGAGACGCTTTCCTCCTCCGCGTCGGGATCCAGCGGGTCGGGTTCATGGGCGTGACCGGGCACGCCATAGGTGGTCTCGACGTGTTTGACCGAGGCGCCGATATAGCCGCGCGATCCGATCCAGCTGACGCCGGCGCCGTACTGGTCCAGTTCGACGAAGGTGTTTTCAACCGTGCGCTCATCGCCGGCCGCCTCGCCCTCCTCGTCCAGCAGACGCTGCGATTCCGGGAAGACGGGGATGTCATAGTCCGAGGCAGACCGCGTGAAGCCGTCGACGGTGAAGACCAGCGGCCCGGCGTTGGCCTTCAGCCGGGCGCCGAAGCTGGTCCCGTCGTCGACCGTCGAGGTCTGGGCGCTGACATGGCCGTCCAGCCCGCCCTCGGCCGGTTCGGTCGGGATCCGGTCGTCGATGATATTGACCACCCCGCCGATGGCCGAGCCGCCGAACACCAGGGTCGAGGGGCCGCGCACGATCTCGATGCGGCGAGCCTCGGCCGGGTCGACCGCGACCTGGTGGTCCGGCGACACCGAGCTGGCGTCGATCATGCCGAGGCCGTTGGTCAGCACCTGCACCCGCGGTCCGGACAGGCCGCGGATCACCGGACGGCTGGCGCCCGGCGCGAAATTGGTGCTGCGCACGCCCGGCAGGCCATTGACCAGATCGCCGAGCGTCGAGGCCGGCGCGACTGCCAGGTCCTCTTCATCCAGCACCTCGACCGCCAGCAGGCTGGCGCGGTCGGTCACCCCGAAAGGCGTCCCCGTAACGATCACCTCTTCCAGCTGGGTCGAGCGGGGCGCGTCCTGGGCGGCCGCCGCGCCGGCGAAGGCGGCCCAGCCCAGAGCGGTCAGGAGGGCGGCGCGGGACACAGGGGACAGGTACATGGAGGTATCCGGGAGAGCAGTGAGGTCTCGGTGTTACGAGATAACATCACAAGGCGTCAAGCCGCCCCGTTGCGGGGGACGCGGCGAGGGCCTAGCTCTGGCGCATGAGCGACCCCTGCCATCACCAACACGATGACGGCCCCCCCGCCGCCGCCGACGTCGCCCGCGCCATGGGCGAGGCGGACCGGCGCCTGACGGCCGAGGGCGAGCGGATGACGCCCGCCCGTCTGCGCGTGCTGGAGTTGCTGCTGGCCGCCGGCGAACCGGTGAAGGCCTATGACCTGATCGCCCGCTTCGGCGAGGACGGCCAGCCGGCCAAGCCACCGACCGTCTACCGGGCCCTGGAGTTCCTCGAGCGCAAGGGCCTCGCCCACCGCATCGCCTCGATCAGCGCCTATGTCGCGTGCACCTCCGGCTCGGTCGATCACGCCGCCGCCTTCCTGATCTGCGACTGCTGCGGGGCCACCGCCGAGGTCTCCGCCCCCGTGGCCGGCGATCTGGGTCGCGCCGCCGAGGCCGCCGGCTACGCCATCGCCCGCACCACGATCGAGGCCCACGGCCGCTGTCCGGCCTGCCAGTAGAGGACCGCTGGCAATACCGGCGCGCGCGCCCTATCTGCCCCGCATGGATGCGATCCGGCTCTCCCCGCCCCGCCGCCTGAGCCTGCCGGTGTCGAACCCGGGCGGCGAGGGCCTGATGCACGTGCTGGACTTCGGCGATCCGAAGCGGCCGGTCGACATCGTCTTCGTCCATGCCAACGGCTTCAACGCCCTGACCTACCGCACCCTGCTGGCGCCCCTGTCGGGATCCCTGCGCATCTGGGCCCCCGACCTGCGCGGTCACGGCGCGACGACGCTGCCGGCCGTGGCGGATGGGCGGCGGCACTGGCACGATCACCGCGATGACCTCGTCGCCCTGCTGGAGGCGCTGGAGGGCCCGCCGGTGGTGCTCGCCGGCCATTCCATGGGCGGGACCTCGGCCCTGCTGGCCGCCGCGGAACGCCCCGACCGCGTGTCCAGCCTGGTGCTGTTCGACCCGGTGATCTGGAGCCGCTGGGCCGTCGCCGCCTTCCAGCTGCCGTTGCTCGACCGCATCGCCTCGCGCATCCCGCTGGTGAAGAACGCCCTGCGCCGCCGCAAGGTGTTCGACAGCCGCGAACAGGCCATGACCGCCTATCTGGGCCGCGGCGCCTTCAAGGGCTGGCCCGAGATGATGCTGGCCGACTATCTCGCCGACGGCCTGATCGAGGCTTCCGATGGTTTCGTCCTCGCCTGCGACCCGGCGTGGGAGGCCTCCAACTACGCCGCCCAGAGCCATGATCCGTGGCGCGCCCTGAAACGCCTCGACCGCCCGGTTCGGGTGCTGAAGGCCGAAACGGGTTCGCCCTGCCACCTGTCGGACCACGTCCGGAGCCTGCCGCGACTGAAGGTCGAGACCGTCCCCGGCGGCACCCACTTCTTCCCGATGCTCCAGGCCGACATCGCCCGCGACGCCCTGTTCGACGCGGCGGTCTAGAGGCGCTGGCGCCCGCGCGGGTCAGGGTCTAAACCGCTGCCACCCGAACAAGTCGCTTCCATCTCGAGGACCGCCTTTCCCATGCGTGAGATCAACCACTTCATCGACGGCGCCAGCTTCACCGGCGCCTCCGGCCGCTTCTCCGAGGTGTTCAATCCCAACACCGGCGAGGTCCAGGCCCGGGTGCAGCTGGCCTCGGTCGCCGAGATGGATCGCGCCGTCCAGGCCGCCCAGAACGCCTTCGAGGGCTGGTCCTCGACCAATCCCCAGCGCCGCGCGCGGGTGATGTTCGAGTTCAAACGCCTCGTCGAGGCCAACATCAACGAACTGGCCGAACTGCTCTCGGCCGAACACGGCAAGGTCATCGCCGACTCGAAAGGCGACATCCAGCGCGGCCTCGAGGTCATCGAATTCGCCTGCGGCATCCCGCATGCGCTGAAGGGCGAATACACCTGGGGTGCCGGTCCCGGCATCGACGTCTATTCGATGCGCCAGCCGCTGGGCGTGGTCTCGGGCATCACCCCGTTCAACTTCCCGGCCATGATCCCGATGTGGATGTTCGGCGTCGCCATCGCCGTCGGCAACACCTTCATCCTCAAGCCCTCGGAGCGCGATCCGTCGGTGCCGGTCCGTCTGGCCGAGCTGATGATGGAGGCGGGCGCTCCCGCCGGCGTGCTCAATGTCGTGCACGGCGACAAGGTCGCGGTCGACGCCATCCTGACCCACCCGCTGATCCATGCCGTCAGCTTCGTCGGCTCGTCCGACATCGCCCACTATGTCTACCAGACCGGCGCCGCCAACCATAAGCGGGTCCAGGCCATGGGCGGGGCCAAGAACCATGGCATCGTCCTGCCCGACGCCGACATGGACCAGGTCATCAAGGACCTGTCCGGCGCCGCCTACGGATCGGCCGGCGAACGCTGCATGGCCCTGCCGGTGGTCGTCCCGGTCGGCAAGAAGACCGCCGATGAACTGCGCGAGCGGATGGTCGCCGAAATCCCGACCATGCGGGTCGGCGTCTCGACCGACGCCGGCGCCCACTACGGCCCCGTGGTCACCGCCCAGCACAAGGCCCGGGTCGAGGGCTGGATCGAACAGGGCGTCAAGGACGGCGCCGAACTGGTCGTCGACGGCCGCGGCTTCAATCTGCAAGGTCATGAGCGCGGCTATTTCATCGGCCCGTCGCTGTTCGACCACGTCACCCCGGAAATGGAGTCCTACAAGGAAGAGATCTTCGGCCCCGTGCTGCAGATCGTCCGCGCCGCCAGCTTCGAGGAGGCCCTGGCCCTGCCGTCGAAGCACCAGTACGGCAACGGCGTCGCCATCTTCACCCAGAACGGCCGCGCGGCCCGCGACTTCGCCGCCCGCGTCAATGTCGGCATGGTCGGCATCAATGTCCCCATCCCGGTGCCGGTCGCCTATCACACCTTTGGCGGCTGGAAGCGCTCGGCCTTCGGCGACACCAACCAGCACGGCATGGAGGGGGT
>NZ_DLHQ01000003.1:0-30005 GCF_002483305.1 Brevundimonas sp. UBA7664 | reverse complement strand
GACCGTCACCGCCCGCTGGCCCGACAGTGAGCTGGAACACGCGGATTCGAGCTTCGTCATCCCGACGATGGGGTGACCGTCGATGGACCCCGTGACCCTCAGGGCCGCCGGGTCCGCTGACGCCGCCAGTCTGCATCGCCTGATGCTCGCCCTCGCCGAGCATGAGGGGGAAGCCGCCTGTATGGCCGCCACCCCGGCCAGTCTGGCTGAAGCGCTCACGGCCGAGCCGCCGATCGTCGGATGCCTGCTGGCCGCCCGGGAGGGGCGGGACGTCGGCTATCTGACCTGGGTCCGCTGCTACGGCATCTGGCGCCGCGGCGATTATCTGAACCTTGATGACCTCTTTGTGGACGAGTCCGCCCGGGGTCTGGGCATCGGCGCGGCCCTGATGCGCCGGTTTGCGCAGATCGCCGCCGCGCAGGGGCTTGCCGCGCGGTGGGAGGTCCAGTCAGACAATCCGGGCGCTCGCCGCTTCTATGCCCGCCTGGGTGCGGAGCAGGAGGACAAGACCATCGTCCGATGGTCGATCGACGCGATGCGGGGGTCCGGCTGATCACTCGCCTCGCAGGCGTGCGCGACAACCCAATTCGGTGCTAGGCGTTAACCTGTGTGAACCGTGAAGCTGGAGCGTCTCCCCGCATGCGTCGCTTTTTCGTCTGGTCGGCCCTCGCGGCCCTCATCGGCCTGATCCTCGCCGGCGTCGCCTACTGGGCGTACTGGACCTACTACGCCCGGTTCCAGCCGGTCACGGTGACCCGTAACCAGGCCGAGATCCAGCGCCTGCTGGACGAGGCCTCCTGGGTCTCGGCGGGCGGCGGCGGCGAGCCGCTGTACATCATCGCCTATCGCGACTCGGCCGCCCTGCAGCGCTATGAGCGCGAGGAGGTGCCCAAGCTGCGCGCCGCCGGCGTCGAGGCCCGCATCATCCTGTTCGCCCGTCCGGAGCGCGAGGGCCTGGCCCAATCCACCGCCGCCGAGCGCGCCACCGTCGCCGAACTGTGGCTGACCCGCGACTGGACCCTGTACCAGCGCTGGACCGCCACCCCGGTGCGCAACTGGACCGCCGCCGGCATCCCGGCCGCCGACGGCAATCTGGCCCGCGGCGCCGTGGTCGAGGCCGGCCGGACCTTCGTCACCCGCCTCACCGAGGACCTCGGACAGGCAGGGCTGCAGGCGCGCTATCCCCTGATCATCTGGCGCGACCGCGAGGGCTTCATGAAGGCCTGCGCCTGTACCGACAGCCGCTCATGGGCCTTCATCCGCGACGATCTGGACGCGCCTGACCGGATCGACCCGCCGGCGGTGGCCCCGGGCGACCCCCAGGGGCCGCAGGCCTTCCCGGGCGACGGCAGTCCCGAGAGCCTGCCCTATCCGACCCTGCCGCCGATCCCGCCGGCGGAAGCCGCTGCCCCGGTTCCCGGCGCCGCGCCCGCCCCGGCGGCGCGTCCGGCGACGCCGCCGGCGCCGCGCAAGGCGCCCGAGGCGAAGAAGAGCGACGACACCACCTTCTTCTGATCCGGAGCGCCGGTCAGAGCACCCGCTGGCAGACCTCGATCAACCGTTCGACGTCGTCCGCGTCCTGATACAGACCGAAGCCGAAGCGGATCGTGTCGTCGCGTACGTCGGTGACCACGCCCGCCTCCAGCAGCCGCGCCCGCCACGCCTGGGCGTCCGCGTGCCGGTAGGCCAGGAAACGCGCCCGTCCGGGTTCGTTGGCGACGGGGTTGATCAGTTCGGCCCTGTCCAGACGCCCGGCCTCTCCCGCCGCGACCGCGTCCTGGAAACGACGCATCAGGCCGCGCGCGTGATCGGTGATCGACGCCGTGGTCAGACCGGCCTCGTCCAGCATCCGGCGGACGCCGTTGAAGCGGTACAGCGGCGTGGCGTCGAAGGTGGCGCCCCAGAAACGCCCGGCGTCGGCGCGGTACTGGACATCCTCGGGCCGACCCATCAGATCGCCGAACTCCGCGAACCAGCCGGTCGCCACCGGCCGGGGGCAGAAGCCGTCCGGTGCGTGCAGGATGCCGGCGCCCTCGCCGGACATGGCGTATTTGTAGCCGCCGGTGACGTAGAAGACCCGGTCCGCCACCGCCGACAGATCAGTCCTCGTGGCCATGAAGCCATGGTAGCCGTCGATCAGAACCCACGGCCCGGACGGATCGGCCAGCGCCGCCAGGTCGTCCAGCCGGCCGAAGACCTGACCGGTCTTGAAGAAGATCTGGCTGACCACGATCCAGTCGAAGCCCCCGCTCCGGGCCGCCTCGACGAAGCGGTCGTCGAAGGTGTCGAACGGATGCAGCGGCACGCGGGTGACCACGGCCTCGCCGGCCTCTTCCCAGCGTTCGCCCTGGCGGCGGAAGGAGTGGAACTCGCCGTCGGTGGACAGGATGCGGACCGGCTTCTTCGCGAACCCCGAGAAGATGCGCAGCAGGAAGTCGTGGGTGTTGGGCGCGAACACCACCGTGTCGGCGCCCGGCAGGTTCAGCTCACGCGCGACATGCGCCTGGGCCTCGGGCACGACATCGCCGAAGATCAGGTCCCATTTGCGGTCCGCGAATTTGTTCGCCTCGACCCAGGCCCGCACCTGGCCGTCGAAGCTGGCGTCCGGCCACAGGTGATGGCTGTGGGCCGCGAAATGCAGCCGGTCCGGGTCCAGCGACAGGGCGCGGGAGAACAGGTCCTTGCGAGCGGCCATCAGTCTCTCCCGTCAGTGGCGAACACCGACGGTCGATAGCCGCCCCCCGCCCCGCGCTCAAGCAGGGAGCATGACGCCGGGCCGCGGTCGTCGGCCCGGCGGGACCTTCCGACCCGGCGCGCGCTCAAGCAGCGAGCCGCCGCGCGGCGAGCGATAGCGCCTAAACGAGGCTTCCGTGGCAGTGCTTGAACTTGCGGCCCGAGCCGCAGGGGCAGTCCGCGTTGCGCGGCGTGCGTTCCCAGCCGACCGGCAGGACGTCGACCGGCAGGCGGGCGCGGTCGTCGCCCTGCACCATGCCTTCCGGGTTCTGCGCGAACGGATTGGCCATCTCGTTCTCGCCGGAGCCGGGGTTCAGGTGGATCTCCTGGAACTCCGGCAGGTCCATCGCCGGCGGCTGCTCGAAGCGGAACTCGACCGTCATCAGCCAGCGGGTGACGTTGTGGCGCAGCTGGAACAGCAGCGTCTCGAACAGGTTGAAGGCCTCGGTCTTGTATTCGTTCAGCGGGTCGCGCTGACCATAGCCGCGCAGGCCGATGACGCCGCGCAGATGGTCCAGATGGACCAGGTGCTCGCGCCACTGCATGTCGATCATCTGCAGCATGAACTGCTTCTCGAGCCCGCGCGTCTGCTCGGCCCCGATCTGCGCCAGCCGTTCGGCGGCCCGGGCGTCGGCGGCGGCCAGCAGCCGTTCCTCGAACTCCTCGTTCGACACGCCTTCCTCCGCGGCCCACTCGTGCAGGGGCAGGTCGAGGCCGAGGGTCGACTTCACCTTCTCGTCCAGACCGTCGATGTCCCACTGCTCGGCATAGGCCTTGGGCGGCATGTGGGTCTCGATCAGGTCCGAGATCACGTCGTTGCGGAAATCGCCGACCAGTTCCGACAGGTCCGTGGCGTCCATGAACTCCTGGCGCTGCTCGAACACGGCCTTGCGCTGGTCGTTCACGACGTCGTCGTATTTCAGCAGATTCTTGCGGATGTCGTAGTTGCGGGTCTCGACCCGCTTCTGGGCGGTTTCGACGGCGCGGTTCAGCCACGGGTGCGAGATCGCCTCGCCCTCGGCCACGCCGAACTGGCGCATGATGCCGTCCAGACGGTCGCCGGCGAAGATGCGCAGCAGGTCGTCCTCGCAGGACAGGAAGAATTTCGAGGTGCCGGGGTCACCCTGACGGCCGGTCCGGCCGCGCAGCTGGTTGTCGATACGCCGGCTCTCGTGGCGTTCGGTGCCCAGAACAAACAGACCGCCGGCGGCCAGCGACTTCTGCTTCTGCACGGCGATGTCGGCCTTCAGACGGGCCTCTTCCTCGGCCTCCATCTCGGGCGTGACCTCGATGGCCATGTTGCGGTTGTCCTGACGCCATTTCTGCAGGCGCATTTCCAGGTTGCCGCCCAGCTGGATGTCGGTGCCGCGGCCGGCCATGTTGGTGGCGATGGTCACCGCGCCGGGCAGGCCGGCGTCGGCGACAATATAGGCTTCCTGTTCGTGCTGGCGCGCGTTCAGGACGCTGTGCGGAATGCCCCGGCCGGTGCGGACCTCGATGTCGAAATCCTCGTCCTTCAGCGCCGCATAGGCCTTCTTCGCCTCGCGGCGGGCCTTCTCGTCCTCGCTGGTCACCTGTTCCAGCAGATGGGCGTGCTGCGGCTTCAGCGTCTTGAGGGTGACCTCGTACTCATAGGTCTTGAGCAGCTCGGACAGGGTCTCGGACTTCTCGATCGACACCGTGCCGACCAGGATCGGCTGGCCCCGGACGTGGCATTCGGCGATCAGGCCGGCGATGGCGATATTCTTCTCGGCGGCGGTGCGGAAGATTTCGTCGTCGTGGTCGATGCGCTTGACCGGACGGTTGGTCGGCACCTCGAGGACGTCCATCTTGTAGATGTCGAGGAATTCCTGCGCCTCGGTGGCGGCCGTACCGGTCATGCCGGACAGTTTCTCGTAGAGGCGGAAATAGTTCTGGATGGTGACCGAGGCCAGGGTCTGGTTCTCGGGCATGATCTTCACGCCCTCCTTGGCCTCGATGGCCTGGTGCAGGCCCTCGGACAGGCGGCGCCCGGTCATCATCCGGCCGGTGAACTCATCGATCAGCATGACCTCGCCGGCCTTGATGATGTAGTCCTTGTCCTTGAGATACAGGGTGTTGGCCCGCAGCGCCTGGTTGATGTGGTGCACCAGGGTGATGTTGGCCGCGTCGTACAGGCCGGTGGTGTCGGCGGCGAACAGGCCGCGCGCCTCCATGATCTCCTCGATCTTCTCGGAGCCTTCCTCGGTCAGCAGGGTCTGCTTCTGCTTCTCGTCGAGGTCGAACGTGGCCGGGTCCTGGATCAGTTCCTTGATGATCCCGTCGACGATCAGATACAGGTCCGACCGGTCTTCCGTCGGGCCCGAAATGATCAGCGGCGTACGCGCCTCGTCGACCAGGATGGAGTCGACCTCGTCGACGATGGCGAAATGGTGCGGACGCTGCACCATCTCCTTGCGGTCATAGACCAGGTTGTCGCGCAGATAGTCGAAGCCGAATTCGTTGTTGGTGCCGTAGGTGATGTCGGCCGCATAGGCCGCCTGCCGCTGGCCCTGCGACAGGCCGTTGACGATCACGCCGACCTCCAGACCGAGGAAGCGATAGACCCGGCCCATCCATTCGGCGTCGCGCCGCGCGAGATAGTCGTTGACGGTGATGACGTGGACGCCCTTGCCCAGCAGGGCGTTCAGGTACACCGGAGCCACGGCGACCAGGGTCTTGCCCTCGCCGGTGCGCATTTCGGCGATGCCGCCGTCGTGCAGGATCATGCCGCCGGCCAGCTGGACGTCATACTGACGCTGGCCCAGCACCCGCTTGGAGGCCTCGCGCGCCACGGCGAAGGCCTCGTTCATGACCTTGTCCAGCGTCTCACCGCCCGCGAGCCGGTCGCGGAAGGCGTCGGTCATCATCCGCAGCTCGTCGTCCGACAGGGCGGCGAACTTGTCCTCCAGCGCGTTGATCTTCTGAACCCGGCCCATGAAGTCCTTGACCTTGCGGTCGTTGGAGGAGCCGAAAATCTTCTTGGCGATGCCGAGCATGAATGATCCGAAGGCGGGCGAGCGACAGGGGCTCTGGTACTGAAAGGTCCCGAAGGAGCGGCGACGACTGCGCGCGGGGGGAGGAGCCTCGGGCGAATGCGGCCCGGTGCGCCTGTCACAGGCGCGCGCGAGGGCCGCGCGATCGTTCGAAAACCCCTCGACTTGGGCGCAGGCGGGACTTAAGCACCGGCCTTATCCCTGTCAACGCGAGGGCCTTTCTCGCCCCGTGACGGAGCGCGCCCAAATGCGGCTTTCCAGCCCCTTCGTCCCCGTCCTGATTGCCGTCTTTTTGACTCTCGCGGCCTGCGGTCCGGGCGGCGGGACCGATCGCGCGCCCGAGCCCGGCGACCGCGCCGTGGCCGAGGTTCAGGGCCAGACCATCTGGGCTTCCGACGTCAAACGCGAGGCGGTGGCGCAGGGCCTGGTCGGCGAGGGCGAACCCCTCGATGTGACCAGCGACCTGTTCCGGCGGGTGCTGGACGAGGTCATCGACCAGAAACTGCTGGCCCGCGAGGCCGAGCGCCGCGGCCTCGACAACTCCGCCCTGGCCCAGCGCCGGCTTGAGGCGACCCGCGAACGCATTCTCGGCGACATGCTGGTCGAGACCGTGGTCAACGGCGAGATCACGGACCGGTCGGTCGAGACCATCTATCAGGAGCAGGTCCGCCTGGCGCAGACCTCCGAGGAGATCCGCGTCCGCCTGATCCTGTCGCGGACCCGGCCGGAAGCCGAGGCCGTCATCGGCATTCTGGCGCAAGGCGCGGCCTTCGAGGCCGTGGCCGCCGAAAGCTCGATCGACGACGCGACCCGCTATTCCGGCGGCGATCTGGGCTACCGCACCATCGACGTCATGCCCGAGGCCTACAAGAACGCCCTGCGCGACCGGCCCGCCGGCTCGACCGTCGGCCCGTTCCAGACCGAGGGCGGCTGGGCCGTGCTGCGGGTCGAGGACCGCCGCCGCGAAACCCCGCCGACGCTGGAGCAGGCCCGGCCCCAGATCGTGCGCTATCTGACCTATGAAGGCGTGCGCCAGCTGCTCGAGGAATTGCGCGGCAAGGCCGAGGTCGAGAACCTTCTGCCGGGCGACACGCCCCGCTCGCAGGAGCCGGCTTCGGCGCCGCGTCCGCCCGCATCGTCCGCCGGGACCCCCGCCGCACCCGCATCGCCGCCGCCCGTCGCCGCGGCGCCTGCTCCCAAGAAGGCGTCATGAGCCGTCCGCCCGAGGCCGGCCGCGCCTCCGCCGGCCAGAAGATCGAACAGGCCATCGAAAAGGCCTTCGACCCCCTGGCCACGGCCCTGAAGCGCGCCACGACGCCGCCTCCCAAGGCCGCGCCGGGCAAGCCGGGCCTCGAAATCTCGCCCCTCGCCGTGCCCTTTCCGACCATCCCGCCCATCGGCGGGGTCGAAATCGCAACCGCCCGGGCCGGTTTCTACAAGCATGAGCGCGACGATCTCGTGGTGTTCCGCTTCGCCCGGGGGACGACCTGCGCCGGCGTCTTCACCCGGCACAAGATCGGCTCCGCCCCGGTCGACTGGTGCAAACGTCAACTGGACGCCGACGGCGGCGGCCAGGACGTGCGGGCCCTGGTGGTCAACGCGGGCTGCGCCAACGCCTTCACCGGCAAGGCCGGAGCCGACGCCGCCCGCCGCACGGCCTCCGAGGTCGCCAAACGCTTCGGCTGCCGCCAGCGCGACGTCATGCTGGCCTCTACCGGCGTGATCGGGGTGGTGCTGGACGACCGCAAGATCACCGCCCGTCTGAACGACATCGAGACGTCGCTCGAGGCGGATGTCCATCCGACCGCCCAGTGGGCGCGCGCGGGTCTGGCCATCATGACCACGGACACCTTCCCCAAGGGGTCGTACGCCGAATGCGAGATCGAAGGTCGCACAGTCCGCATCGCCGGCATCGCCAAGGGTTCGGGGATGATCGCGCCGGACATGGCCACCATGCTCGCCTTCATCGTCACCGACGCCGCCATCGCCCCCTCGGTGCTGCGCGCCCTTCTGGGCCTGCACGTCCGCACCACCTTCAACAGCGTCACCGTCGACGGCGACACCTCGACCAATGACACCTGCCTGCTGTTCGCCACCGGAGCCAGCGGCGCCCCGCGCATCGGCCGGGTCGGCGACCGCCGTCTGAAGGGATTCTCCGCGGCGCTGGACAGGGTCATGCTCGATCTCGCCCACCAGCTGGTCCGCGACGGCGAGGGGGCGACCAAATTCGTCCGCGTCACCGTCGATGGCGCGGCCAGCCCCGCCTCCGCCCGGAAACTGGCCAAGTCGATCGCCGACAGCCCCTTGGTCAAGACCGCCCTCGCCGGCGAGGACGCCAACTGGGGCCGGGTCGTCATGGCCGTCGGCAAGACCGAGGAGCCGGTCGACCGCGACCGCCTCGCCATCCGCTTCGGCCCGCATGTCGCCGCCATCGACGGCGCCCCGTCGCCGACCTACGACGAGGCGAAGATGAGCGCCTATATGAAGAATTCCGAGATCGACATCATCGTCGACGTCGGCTCGGGCCGGGCCTCCGCCACCGTCTGGACCTGCGATCTGACCAAGCGGTACGTGGAGATCAACGGCGACTATCGCTCGTGACGGACGGCCTCCCCACCGTCCTCGTCGTCGCCGTCGCCCTCATCGACGCCGACGGCCGCGTCCTGATCGCCCAACGGCCCGAGGGCAAGAAACTGGCCGGCCTGTGGGAGTTTCCGGGCGGCAAGGTCGAGCCCGGCGAGCGGCCTGAACCCGCCCTGATCCGCGAACTGAAGGAAGAACTCGGCATCGACGTGACCGAGGCCTGTCTGGCCCCGTTCGTTTTCGCCAGCCACGCTTACGATTCGTTTCACTTACTTATGCCATTGTACCTCTGCCGACGCTGGTCGGGGGTGGTGCAGAACCGCGAGCACGCGGCGCTGAAATGGGTCAGGCCGAACCAGTTGTCGGACTATCCCATGCCTCCGGCCGACGAACCGCTGGTCGCCTGGCTGCGCGACCTGCTCTAGCCGCCGCAAGGAGGGGGCCGATGCCGAGACGCTTCCTTTCCCGCTTCAGCCGCGACGAGACCGGGGCCACGGCCATCGAATACGGCCTGATCGTGGGGCTGATCTTCCTTGTCATCATCGGCGCCCTGGGGGCGTTCGGCGCGACGGGCAGCGGCGTCTTCAACACCGCCATGGAGGCGCTGAGGACAGCCATGGCCGGCCAGCCCGCCCCCGCTTGAACCTCGCCCGCCCAGTCCTCGCCCGCCTAGTCCTCTCCGGTCTGCTCCCTGACCCCCAGCGCGTCCGCCAGGCGCATCTTCGCCGAGCCGCGGGGCAGGGGCTTCTGCTGGCTCTCGTGCGGGGCCCAGCCGGCCAGATGGACGATCTCGAAGGTCGCCGGAATTCGCCCGTCCGCCTCGCCGAAGCGTTCCGCATACAGCTGCGCCGCCCGGGCCAGGATGCCGCGCGTCAGCGGCCGCCCCGCTCCCGCCAGCGCATTGGTCTCGCCCATGGCCCGCAGGTCGCGGACCAGGGCCGGCAGGTCGCGATAGCGCACGGTCACCCGGTCGACATCGGCCACCGGCAGGGCGAATCCGGCCCTTTGCAGCAGCGCCGCGCCGTCGAAACCGTCGGCGAAGGGCGACACCCGCGCCTGGGCCCCGCCGCGCGCCTCCAGCTCCGCCTCGGTCAGCACCGCGCGCAGCTCCTTCAGCGTCCCCGCGCCCAGCAATGTGCCGAGAAACAACCCGTCCGGCTTCAGCGCGCGGCGGATCTGGCTCAACGCCCCGGGCAGGTCATTGGCCCAGTGCAGGCTCATCAGCGAGACGATCAGGTCCTGCGATCCCTCCGCCAGATCCGGCGGCGCGGCGCCCGGTCCCGCCCGCGCGGCCCGGTCGCCGACGATCTTCACCGGCCCGACCCGCCCGGCCGCCGCGCTGCCGTCCAGGGCCGCCGCGAAGGCCCGCGGATGGGCCGACAGGTCGGCCGCCTCGGGCCAGTCCCGGATCAGCGCCTCCAGACTGCCGACCGCATTTTCCGCCGCCCGCGCATGCAGGAAGTCGGCGCGGCCGATGGATTTTTCGCTCCGTTCAAGCCTTGCCGTGCGGCGCTGAACGTCGAAAATGCGGGGGGGACCGGAGGAGGGGCTCATGAACCTTCAGGATGGGGTCTGGCGCGACCGATTGAAAGCGGCCGTCCCGGGGATTTCACTGCGCGCCCGCCTGCTGGGCCGGGGCCTCGCTGATCTGCTGCTGCCCACGCTCGCTTGGGACGGTCCCGAGGCGGCCGCCTCGCCGGGGCTCACTGCCGGCGCCTGGGGGCGGGTGACCTTTCTGGAGGACCCGGTCTGCGACGGCTGCGGCGCCGGGTTCGAAATGGACGGCGGGCCCTTCGCGGCGGCGCGGTGCGCCGCCTGCCTGGCCCAGCCCTACGCCTTTGATCGCGCCCGCGCCGCCTGCGTCTATGACGAGGCCTCGCGCGGCCTGATCCTGAAGTTCAAGCACGGCGACCATCAGCCTTTCGCGCCCCTGTTCGCCCGCTGGATCGCCCGCTCGGCGGCCCCGCTGCTGGACGCGGCCGACGCCGTCGTCCCCGTGCCCCTGCACCGCTTCCGCCTGCTGTCGCGCCGCTTCAACCAGGCCGCCGAGATCGCCCGGCCGCTGGCCCGCGACGCCGGGCTCGACTATCTGCCCGACGCCCTGATCCGCACGACGCACACCGGCAGCCAGGGCGGGAAGTCCGCGCGCGGCCGCCGCCTGAACGTCAGAAAAGCCTTCTCTGTCAGCGAGGCCGGCCGTCGACGGATCAAGGGCCGCCGCATCCTTCTGGTCGACGACGTGTTGACCACGGGCGCCACCGCCGAGGCCTGCGCCCGCGCGTTGATCGAGGCCGGCGCCCGCGCCGTGGACCTGGCCGTCGTGGCCCGGGTGCGCGCGGCGCGGCAATTGCCTACATAAGGCTGGCCCTACGCCGCCACGCGGCGGCTCGCTGCCTGAGGGTGGCGATCACTGACTGGAGTTCTGCATTGGCTGACGTCGTCATCTACACCAAACCCGGCTGCGGCTACTGCCACGCCGCCCGCGACCTGCTCGACCGCAAGGGCGCGGATTATGAGGACATCGTCGCCTCCAACGACCCGGCGAAGAAGCAGGAGATGATCCAGCGTTCCGGCGGCCGCATGACCTTCCCGCAGATCTTCATTGGCGGAAAACACATCGGCGGCTCCGACGACCTGCACGCCCTTGACCGCAAAGGCGAGCTGGACGCATTGCTCGAGGCCTGATGGCAACGCTTCCGATCGCCCTGATCCAGACCCGCACGCCGGCCAGTCCGTCGGCGGCCCTGGCCCACGTCGCGCCGCTGATCCGCGCGGCGGCTGCGGGCGGGGCGAAACTGATCCTGACCGCGGAAGCGACCAATTTTCTGATCAAGGACCCCGCCGCCCGCGCCACCGCCCTGACGACCGAGGACCAGGACGCGGTCATCGGCGGCCTGCGTGATCTCGCCCGCGAGCTGGGCGTCTGGCTGCTGATCGGCTCGGCCATCGTCAGATCGGGGCATGAAGGCGACGACCGCGCCGCCAACCGGTCCCTGCTGATCGACGACGCCGGTGCGGTGGTCGCGACCTATGACAAGCTGCACGTTTTCGACGTCGACCTGCCGACCGGCGAGCGCTGGCGCGAGAGCGCCGCCGTCCGGCCCGGCGACGGCGCGACCGTGGCCGACACGCCCTGGGGCAAGCTCGGCCTGACCATCTGCTACGACCTCCGGTTCCCCCAGCTGTACCGCGCCCTCGCCAAGGCCGGGGCCGTCATGATCTCCGTCCCCGCCGCCTTCACCGTCCCGACCGGCGAGGCCCACTGGGAGACCCTGTTGCGCGCCCGGGCCATCGAGACGGGCTGCTGGATCCTCGCCCCCGCCCAGGCCGGCGCGCACGAGGACGGCCGCCGCACCTGGGGCCGGTCGACCGTGGTGGGCCCGTGGGGCGAGGTGGTGGCGAAGCTGGATCACGACGAACCCGGCGTCCTGTTCGCCACGCTGGACTTCGACGCCGTCGAGCGCGCCCGCACCGCCGTGCCGCAGCTGACCCACGACCGCGCGTTCGCGGGGCCGGCATGATCCGCTACGCCCTCCAGTGCGACGCGGGCCACGGCTTCGAGGCCTGGTTCGGCGACTCGGCCGCCTATGACGATCAGGCCGCGCGGGGTCTGGTCGAATGCCCGCTCTGCGGTTCGCGCGGCGTGTCCAAACAGATCATGGCCCCGGCTGTGGCGGGAACCCGCAAGACCGCTCTCTCGGCCGACCCGGCGCGGATGCGGACCCTGATGATGCAGGCCGCCCGCGAGGTGCGGTCCCACGTCGAGGAGAATTTCGACTATGTCGGCGACGCCTTCGCCCGCGAGGCCCGCGACATCCACGAAGGCCGCTCCGAGAAGCGCGAGATCTACGGCGAGGCCACACCCGCCGAGGTGAAGAAGCTCAAGGACGACGGCGTCCCCTGCGCCGCCCTGCCGCCCCTGCCGCCCGACCCCGCCAAGGCCCACTGACCGGTGGGGGAGGGGGAGCGCTATCAGGAGTTCGAGCCGCCTCCGGCGCTTCGTCCCTTCGTCCGCGTGATCTGGACCTATGCCGCCCCGGCGCCTGAACCCACGGTCCAGCGCATCGCCCCCGACGGCTGCCCCGAACTGATCCTCGACATCGGCGCCCCCTATGAGGAAGCGGGCGATGACGGTGTCTTCCGTCTCCAGCCCCGGGCCCTGATCGCCGGCCAGATGACCCGGCCTCTCGCCCTGCGTCCCGTCGGGCCGGTCGAGCTGGTCGCCGTTCGCTTCGAGCCCGACGGCGCGCGCGACTGGCTCGGGCATCCCGCGGCCGAGGCTACCGACCGGCGTCTGGACATGACGGCGCGGCTCGCGGGCGTCACGGCGCCGGCGGGCGACCCGGCCGCCCAGGTCGAGGTCATGGTCCGCCTGCTGGAGGACTGTCGCCGCCGCCAGGCCTGGTCGCTGGACCCGGCGGTGCGCGCGGAACTCGAGGCTGCCTTCGCCGACCGGTCGTCCCCCGCCCGTTCGGCCGCGGACCATCGCGCCCTGCAGCGCCGCTTCCGCGACCGCGTCGGCGTCCCGCCGCGCATGCTGCGGTCGATCCTGCGCTTCCGCCGCGTCTTCGATCACGCGCAAGGGCCCGACGCCGTCGGCTGGCTCGAGGCGGGGCTGGAGGCAGGCTATTTCGACCAGCCCCAGCTGGCCCGCGACTTCCGCCGCTTCCTCGGCTGCACTGCCACCGAATGGGCCCGCGACCAGATCGGTCTGGCGCGCAGCCTCGCGTCGCAAACCTACAAGCCCGGGCCGCTGTCGCCGCACTAGGGTTCGCGTTCAACCGAGGGACTTCACATGCTGACCGCCATGCTCGCCGCCGCCCTGATCCAGACTGCCCCCGCCCCGACGACGGGCGCGGCGCCCGATCTGTCATGGATGGCCGGCTACTGGCTGGACTGTTCCGACGGCCGCGAGGCGTCGGAGGCCTGGAGCGACCCGCGCGCCGGCCTCAGCGTCGGGCACGCTGTTGCGGTCGAGAACGGCCGCGCTTCGTTCGAGGTGTCGCACATCGGCCCGACGCCGCAGGGTTTCGCCTATGTCGCCCAGCCCGGCGGCGCGCCGCCCACCGTCTTCGTCCTCGCCGAAAGCGGCCCGGCGCGGGCGGTGTTCGCCAACGCCGAAAACGACTTTCCGACGCGTGTGATCTATCAACGTGAGGGCGACGCCCTCACCGCCCGGATCGAGGGCGAGATCGGCGGGCAGGCGCGGAGCATGGAATGGAATTTCAACGCGGCCCCGTTCAACGCCCGCTGCCCCGGCTGAGCGACGACGGCCTGACCTGGCGGGCGATGACGGCGGCCGATCTGGACGCCGTCGTCGACATCGCCGCCGTCGGCTTTCCCGATCATTTCGAAGGCCGGGACTGTTTCGCCAACCGGCTGGCGCTGAATCCCGCCGGCTGCTTCGTCCTGGCCGTCGGCGAGGGGCCTGCGAAGGGCTACCTCATCGCCTATCCCTGGCGGGCCGGTGACGCGCCGGCGTTGGACACCCTGATCGAGGCCGTCCCGGACGATGCGTCGGTGGTGTATCTGCACGACCTCGCGCTCGACCCGATGGTGCGCGGCGGCGGCTGGTCGCGGGCCATTGTCGAACGGCTGGCGCAGGACGCCCTCGCCGCCGGCTGGCGGACCCTGACGCTTGTGGCGGTCAACGACGCCGCGCCGTTCTGGGAACGGCACGGCTTCACTGTCTTCGACAAGGCGGGCATGGCGGACAAGCTGGCCGGCTACGGCCCCGGCTCCCGCTATATGGTCCGGGATCTGAACCCCTAGCTGCGGGTCCAGCCCTTGGCGGCCATGCAGGCGCGGAATTCGTCGCTGTGCTGACCCTTGCCGGTCGAGGCGCGGCAGGCGTCGCGGGAGGCGTCGAACGGCTGGGCGTTCTCGCCATGCCAGCCGAAATCGTGGTCATCGCCGGCGTCGATGACGGTGACGCAGGCCGAGGTCATCAGGGCGGCGGACAGGGCGGCGAGGATCAGAAGACGCTTTTTCATGATGGGGCTCCGTTTCGGGGGTGCGCCTTCATCCCACCGCAACGCTTGGTCTGTCCCGTTACATCCTCGAAAGGTGGATGAATTCGCCGTAAGCCGGCTCAGTCCCGCGTCGCGACCATCATGTAGTTGATCCCCGCATCGTCGCTTTCGCTCCAGCGGTCCGTGAGCGGGTCATAGACCAGGCCATAGGGCCCGCTGACCGCCACCGGCTCTTCCGACAGCATCCGCCGGATCTCGTCCGGCTTGAGGAACTGGCTCCAGTCGTGGGTCCCCGCCGGCACCCAGCGCAGGACGTATTCGGCGGCGATCTTGCCCAGGGCCAGCGACTTCAGCGTCCGGTTCAGGGTGGCGACGATCATCATCCCGCCGGGCTTTACCATCCGCGAACAGGCGCGGATGAAGGCCTCCGGATCGGCCACATGCTCGATCACCTCCATGGTCAGGACCACGTCGAACGGCCCGGCCCCCTCGGCCTCCAGCTGCTCCACCGTCGCCGCGCGATAGGCGATGTCGAGCTCCTGCTGCGCCGCATGCGCCCGCGCCGTGCCGATGTTCTCCGCCGAGGCGTCCACCGCCGTCACCGCAAACCCCATCCGCCGCATCGGTTCGGCGATCAGCCCGCCGCCGCAACCGACGTCCAGCAGGGTCAGGCCGTCGAAGGCGGCGCGAGTCTTCGCATCCCGCCCGAACCGCTCCGCCGCCCGGTCGCGGACGAAGGCCAGCCGGGCCGGATTGAATTTGTGCAGCGGCGCGAACGGCCCACGCGCGTCCCACCATTCCGCCGCCTGGGCCGAAAACCGGGCCACGTCGGCGGGATCGATCGAGGGGCCGGCGGCCCCGTCCTCGAATTCCGCGCGGCTTTGGGGTTTGCGCGCCGATACGGTGTCGTTAGAAGCGGCCATGGGCCGAGGGATGAACCCGGGCGGCTCTCCATGCAAGATGGGGCGATCCGCCACGATGACGCGGCCAGCTACGACGCGACTGGTGATGAAGTTCGGCGGCACCTCGATGGGCGACCTCGAACGCATCCGCCGGGCCGCCCGCATCGTCGCGGCCGAGGTCGCCGCCGGCAAACAGGTCGCCGTCGTCGTCTCCGCCATGGCCGGCAAGACCAATGAACTGGTCGCCTGGACCGACGGCGCGGGCCGGCCGGGCCCGGGCGTCGAACCGTCCGACGACGAATATGACATCGTCGTCGCCTCGGGCGAACAGGTCACCGCCGGCCTGCTGGCCCTGACCCTGCGCAACATGGGCCTGAACGCCCGCAGCTGGATGGGCTGGCAGATTCCCATCCTCACCGACGACGCCCACGGCCGCGCCCGCATCGAGGACGTGCCGGGCGAGGTGCTGGGCGCCGCCATGGACAAGGGCGAGATCGCCGTCGTCCCCGGCTTCCAGGGCGTCAGCCGTTCGGGCCGGATCACCACCCTGGGCCGCGGCGGTTCGGACACGTCGGCGGTGGCTGTGGCCGCGGCGCTGGATTGCCCGTGCGACATCTACACGGACGTGGACGGCGTCTACACCACCGACCCCCGCATCGAATCGAAGGCCCGCCGCCTCGAGAAGATTTCCTATGAAGAGATGCTGGAGATGGCCTCGCTGGGGGCCAAGGTCCTGCAGACCCGCTCCGTGGAGCTGGCCATGGCCAAACGCGTCCCGGTGCGGGTGCTGTCCAGCTTCATCGAACCCGACGAAAACGGCGTCCTGCCCGCCAAGTCCGGCACATTGATCTGCGACGAGGAGGAAATCGTGGAAAAACGCATCGTATCCGGCGTGACCATGAGCCGTGACGAGGCCCGCATCACCTTGCTGGGGCTGACCGACCGGGTCGATGCTCCGGCCGACGTCTTCACCCGGCTGGCCGAGGCCAACGTCAATGTCGACATGATCGTCCAGGGCCAGTCGCGGACCGAGGGCGCGGTCAACCTGACCTTCACCACGGGCCGCAGGGACGCCGCACGCGCCGCCGAACTGATGCGCGCCGCGCAAACCCAGCTCGGCTTCGAGGAACTGCGCGTCGACGAGGACGTGGCCAAGGTCTCGGTCGTCGGGGTCGGCATGCGCAGCCACGCCGGCGTCGCCCAGACCATGTTCCGGGCCCTCGCCGACAAGGGCGTGAAATTTCAGGCCATCTCGACATCCGAGATCAAGATCAGCGTATTGATCGACGCCGCCTATGCGGAACTGGCCGTTCGTGCGCTTCATGCGGCCTATGGACTGGAAGAAGTCTAGGAATTGAGCCGGACGGCGCCCATCTGCGGCGTCGTTCATCAGGAGGGGCCATGCCGGTTGGCGGATTGACGACGGGGCCACGCAACCTCCTTCGCCAGATTCGCGAAGCCATGGCCGGCGCGTCGCCGGCCCAGGACCGGCTCGACACCGTCGTGCGCATCATCGCCCAGTCGATGGTGGCCGAGGTCTGCTCGATCTATCTGCGCCGCGCCTCGGGCGACCTCGAACTGTTCGCCACCCAGGGCCTGAAGCCCGAGGCCGTCCACACCACCCGTCTGCGCCCGGGCGAAGGCCTGGTCGGCGAGGTGGCGCGCACCGCGGCCCCGATCAGCCTGTCGGACGCCCCGTCCCACCCCAGCTTCGTCTACCGGCCGGAAACGGGCGAGGATCCCTATCACGCCTTCCTCGGCGCCCCCCTGCTGCGCGGCGGCCGCGCCATCGGCGTGCTGGTCGTCCAGAACCGCTCCGAGCGGCGCTACGACGACGAGGAAGTCGAGGACATCCAGACCATCGCCATGGTTCTGGCCGAGACCGTGGCCTCGGGCGAACTGCTGGCCCAGGACGAACTGCGCGACATCGAGGTCGCCCCGCACCGGCCCGAACGCCTCAAGGGCCAACGCTTCGCCGAGGGTCTGGCCTACGGCCACGTCATCCTGCACGAGGCGCCCCTCGCGCCCGAGAACCTCCTGGCCGAGAACCAGCAGGTCGAGGAAATCCGCCTGCGCGAGGCCCTGGTCGCCCTCAAGGCCAATATCGATTCCATGCTCGAGGGCGGGCAGGGCAAGCTGGCCGGTGCCTCGTTCGAGGTGCTCGAGACCTATCGCATGTTCGCCGACGACCGGGGCTGGAACCGGTCGCTGGAGGAGGCCGTCCGCACCGGCCTGACCGCCGAGGCCGCGGTCGACCGGGTCCGCAACGAACACCGCGCTCGCTTCGCCCAGGCCCGCGATCCCTATATCCGCGAGCGGCTTCACGATTTCGAGGACCTGGCCAACCGCCTGCTGCGCTTCCTCGCGGGAGACAAGCCGGGCGAGCGGGATCTGCCCGACGACGCCATCCTCGTCGCCCGCAACCTCGGCCCCGCCGACCTGCTGGAATACCCCCGGCACAAGCTGAGGGGCCTGCTGCTGGAAGAAGGCTCGGCCGCCAGCCACGCCGCCATCGTCGCCCGGGCGCTTCAGATTCCCTGCGTCGGCCGCATCATGGGCCTGCGCGATCGGCTGTCCGAGGGCGATCTGGTCATCGTCGACGGCGAGACCGGCGAAACCTATCTGCGCCCCCGCCCCGACATGCTGGCCGCGGTCCAGTCGCGCATGCAGGTCCGCAGCGCCCGCCAGGCCGAGTTCGCCAAGCTGCGCGACGTGCCCGCCGTCACCCTCGACGGGACCCGGATCACCGTCCTGACCAACGCCGGCCTGGCGGTCGATCTGGAGAATCTGGACGCCACCGGCGCCGAGGGCATCGGCCTGTTCCGCACCGAGTTCCAGTTCATGGTCTCCGAGGAACTGCCCCGGCTGACCAGCCAGACCGCCCTGTACAAGCTGGTGCTCGACACCGCCGGCGACCGCCCCGTGACCTTCCGCACCCTCGATATCGGCGGCGACAAGGTGCTGCCCTATCTGGAGACCGAGCGGGAAGAGAACCCGGCCCTCGGCCGCCGCGCCATCCGCCTCGGCCTCGACCGGCCCGGCCTGTTGCGTTTGCAGTTGCGCGCCCTGCTGACGGCCGCCGCCGGCCGCGAACTGCGCGTCATGTTCCCGATGATCGCCACGGTCGACGAATTCCGCGCCGCCCGAGAACTGGTCGATGTCGAATGCGCCTGGGCGAAGCGCCGGGGCCGGGACCTGCCGGCGCTGCTGCGGGTCGGGGCGATGATCGAATGCCCGTCACTGCTCTGGCACCTCGACGCGCTTCTGCCCCTGACCGACTTCGTCTCGGTCGGGACCAATGACCTGTTCCAGTACATGTTCGCTGCCGACCGGACCAATCCGCTGGTCTCCGACCGCTACGATCCCCTCTCGCCCCCGGCCCTGCGCGCCCTGGCCGAGATCCAGAAGAAATGCGCCGACACCGGAACGCCCGTCTCCGTGTGCGGAGAACTGGCCGGCCGGCCGCTCGAGGCCTTCGCCCTGCTGACCCTCGGCTATACCCGACTGTCAGCGCCGGCCGGGGGCGTGGGGCCGGTCAAGCGGATGATCCTGTCGGCCGATCTGCCGGCGGCCCGGCGGGGCATGGCCAACCTGCTCGGCTCCTCCGCCGGCTCGATCCGGGGCGAGCTCGAATCCCTGGCCCGGAAGTTGAACGTCACGATCTGAACCGTCCCGGACCGACACGCCGGGATGGCTAACAAATCGTTGATCGGGCGGCCCTAATGAGTTATCCACAAGGCGGAACCGGGGGGTTTGCGGGGGCAGGCCCGAACTGTCATCCCGATATGATACAGGCCCCGGTGTCGAGTATGGCGACGCGTGAGGACCCCTTGCGCGCGCCGAGTGTGGGGTCAGGCGTAATGGCGCTGGATACGGGGGGAATCCCCGAAGAGCTCAAGGCTCATCCAGACTGGAAGGATGTCGTTCCTTCCGTCACGGACGCCCCGACTCTGGGCGACGGCCTCCGCATCGCCCGTGAACACTCCGGCCGCTCCCTGGCCGAGCTGTCCAGCATCACCCGCGTGCCGAGCCGCTATCTGACCGCGCTGGAGCAGAACGACTTCTCGACCCTGCCCAACCGCGTCTTCTCCATCGGCTATGTCCGCGCCTACGCCGGCTCCCTCGGCCTCGACGAGCAGCTGGCGGTCGAGCGGTTCAAGCGCGAGAGCCCTGATCCCTCGGTGCCGCTCCAGGCCCCTGTCGGCGTCGCCTTCGAGGAGGTGAAACGCTATTCGCCCCGCCTGATCGCCGCCGGCCTCGCCCTGGTGCTCGCCGTGGTCGGCTGGAACGTCTTCCAGCGCGTCAGCCTGATGCGCGCGCCGCAGCCGTCCGATCTCGCCGCCGTGCCCGAAAGCTGGACCCTGGGCGCCGTGCCCGGCCAGCCCGCGGCCCTGAGCCTGACCGCGCCGCGCCCGGCCCCGCCCGACCAGACCATTCCGGCCCTCTACATCACGCCCGGTCTCGAGGCCGAGCTGACCGGCCTCGATCCGGCTTCGCCCGAAGCCATCGCCGCCGCGGCCGCCAGCGCGCCGCCGGTGCAGCGCGCCTTCAACCCGCGCGGCGCCATCTACGGCGCCACGGCCAACGCCTCCCAGGTGGTGATCCAGGCCCGCAAGGCCGCCAGTCTGGTGGTCCGTATGGCCGACGGCCGGGTGCTGTTCGCCCGCCAGCTGGCCCCCGGGGACGCCTGGCGCGCCCCTGCCGGCGTCGCCGCCGTGGTCGATGTCTCCAGCCATTTCGCCGATTTCGACGTCTATCTGAACGGCGAACACGGCGGCACGCTGACGGCCGAGCAGACCCCGCTCAGCCAGCTGAACAGCCGCGCCCAGGCCCTGGCCCGTCAGGCCGCGGCCGAGGTCGTGGCCCGCACCCAGGCCGCCCAGGCCGAGGCCCAGGCCCGCGCCGCCACGGTCCAGACGGCCATGGTCACCACCACCGGCGGCTGATTGCGGCAGTCTGCCGTCGTGGCCATGCCGCAATCGAATGCCTATGTTGCGGCCGCATGAGCTCTGACCTTTCCCACGTTCGCCCGTGGCGCCACATCGAGCGCCGCAAGAGCCGCCAGATCATGGTGGGGAACGTCCCCGTGGGCGGCGACGCGCCGATTACCGTCCAGTCGATGACCAACACGCCGACCTCGGACGCGGCGGCCACGCTGGAGCAGATCCGCCAGCTGGAGGAGGCCGGCGCCGACATCGTGCGCGTCTCCTGCCCCGACGAGGCCTCGACCACCGCCTTCCGCACCATCGCCCGCGAGTCCCGCGTCCCGCTCGTCGCCGACATCCATTTTCACTACAAGCGCGGCATCGAGGCGGCTCAGGCCGGCGCCGCCTGCCTGCGCATCAATCCGGGCAATATCGGCTCGGCTGACCGCGTCCGCGACGTCATCCAGGCCGCCCGCGACCACGGCTGCTCCATGCGGATCGGCGTCAACGCCGGCTCCCTGGAGAAGGAGTTGCTCGAGAAATACGGCGAGCCCTGTCCCGAGGCCATGGTCGAGAGCGCCCTCAATCACGCCCGCATCCTGCAGGACCACGACTTCCACGAATTCAAGATTTCGGTGAAGGCCTCCGACCCCTTCCTGACCGTGGCCGCCTACCAGCAGCTGGCCGAGGCCATCGACTGCCCGCTGCACCTCGGCGTGACCGAGGCCGGGCCGCTGCGCTCGGGCACGATCAAGTCGGCCATCGGCATGGGCAACATGCTCTGGGCCGGCATCGGCGACACCATCCGCGTCAGCCTCGCCGCCGACCCGGTCGAGGAGATCAAGGTCGGGTTCGACATCCTCAAATCGCTGGGTCTGCGTCACCGCGGCGTCAACATCATCGCCTGCCCGTCGTGCGCGAGGCAGGGCTTCAACGTGATCGAGACCGTCGGCATTCTCGAGGAACGGCTGGCCCATGTGACCACGCCGATGTCGCTGTCGATCATCGGCTGCGTCGTCAACGGACCGGGCGAAGCTCTGTACACGGACGTCGGCTTCACCGGCGGCGGAGCCGGCTCGGGCATGGTCTATGTCAACGGCCGCATGGCCCACAAACAGCACAACGACGGCATGATCGACCACATCGTCAACCTGGTCGAAGCCAAGGCCGCCGAGCTGGACGCGGCCCGCGCCAGCGCCGGGGCCGCGCCGGCGCTCGAACCGGCGGAATAGCCTTCCCGCCCGACCCGGACCTGGGTTACGGGTGGCCATCGTAGCCAGTTTGGGACCGCCATGATCCGTCGTTTGAAACTCGCGGCGCTTGCGCTGTCGCTGGTCCTTGCGCCGATCGCGCCGGCCCTCGCCCAGACCGCTTCGCCGCCCGCCGCCGCGCCGGCGACCGCGGCCACACGTCTCGAACTGACGGCGCCCGACGGTCGGGTGATCGCCGTCAGCGTCTGGCAGGCCGCCGACGAGCGCGCCGTTGTGGTGTTCAGTCACGGCTTCAACGGCAGCCCGGCCGCCTATGAGCGCATCCTGTCGGCCTGGGCGGCGGACGGCTTCACGGTGGTCGCGCCGCTGCACGTCGATTCCCTCCGCCATCCCGACCATGATCGCTATGACGGCCGCGCCGCCTTCTCCACCCGGATCGTCGACCTCGCCGTGGCCCGCGGCTTCGTGCGCGCGGCCCATTCCGGCAAGCCGATCGTCGCGGCCGGGCACTCCTTCGGCTCCCTGATGTCGCTGATCTCGGGCGGCGCCGTCACCGCGGCCGGACCGCTCGGGGATCCTGACGTCAAGGCGGTGATCGCCTTCTCCTCGGCCGGCGACGTGCCGGGCCTCGTCACGCCCGAGAGCTGGTTGGGCCTGCGGACGCCGACCCTGATGATCACAGGCGACGCTGATCTGGTCGAGGGCTATGTCGCCGACTGGCGCGATCATCGCCGCCCGTTCGACCGCAGCCCGGCGGGCGACAAGATGCTGCTGGTCTTCGCCGGGGCCGACCACAGCCTGGTTCGCAATGCGGACGCCGGCGATTTCGACCTGATCGTGACGGCGACCACCGGCTGGCTGGAGGCCTACGGACTCGGCGACGCGCCGGCCACGGCCCGTCTCGATGCCCTGACGGCGCCGGATGGCGTCACCCTTGAAAGGCGCTGACCCGATGAAACTCTACATCACCGCCCCGTCCCCCTTCGCCCGTAAATGCCGCATCGTGGCCCGCGAGAAGGGGCTGATCGACCGCATCGAGGAGATCGCCGTCGACCCCTACGCCAATGCGCCGGAACTGCTGGCCTCCAATCCGGTGGTCCAGGTCCCGACCCTGATCGCGGAGGACGGCCTGCCGCTCAACGACAGCCCGGTGATCTGCGAATACCTCGACGCCCTCGGCGAGGGCCCGCGCCTGCTCCCGGTCGAGGGCGCCGACCGGTTGCGCGTGCGCCGGCTCGAAACCCTCGGCAATCAGGCGCTGGAAATGGGCGTCAAACGGCTGCTGGAGCTGCGCCGGCCCGAGGCCGAGCGGTCCCCGTCATGGATCGCCCGCTGGACCGAAAACATGGGTCGCGCGCTCGACGCGCTGGAGGCGGCGGCGCCTGACCCGAACCGGCTCGACATGGGGGTGATCACCGCCGGCGTCGCCGTGACCTGGATCGGTTTCCGCCACCCCGATTGCGACCTCGCCACGGGTCGGCCCGGCCTGGTCGCCTTGCAGGCGGCGCTTGAGGCTCGGGCCAGCTTCGCTGAGACCCGTCCGGGGTGAGAGCGCCCAACAAAAAACGGCGGCTCTTACGAGCCGCCGTTCTGGTTTCGGGAACAGCCCCGCAGACCGGTAGCCCTATGGCATGCCGCGCGCGATCGGGCCCAGCAGCGCCGACGGCACCATGAACCGCAGGTCTGCGTTGGCCGGGTTGTCGCAGTTCTTCTCGTCGTAGACGGTCATCAGGTGCGTGCGCCGCTGTTCGGCGATCTGCATGGCGTCGCGGGCCGAGAAATAGTTGCCGACGGCCGCCGGCCAGAAGAACAGAACGGCACCGACGTTGGCGGCGTTGACGCCTTGATCGCTTTGGCCATCGCTAATGATGCCGTCCAGCTTCACAAACTCCGCGCGCAGCGAAGTGCAGGTCATCATCCGGTCGCCCGGCTGTTGAACACTGACGCGTTCGGTCGTGGTGCAGGCGCCAAGCGCCGTCACGGCGCAAAGCGCCAGTGCGAGTTTCTTCATGGATTCCCCCTCAGGATTCGTCCGCAGATGCGGACGCCCGCAAGCGGTAGCTTACTATCGACGCGAGTGTCTAGCGAAGGAATCTCTATTACGGTTGAATGGCTTCTGTCCGTTCTCCGCTCAGCCCAGCACCCCCGCCAGTTGCAGGCCCTGGAATCCCGCCAGCGCCAGCAGCAGCACCCCGACCGCATAGGTCAGGACCGTCCTCGGCACCCGCTTGGCGATCAGGCCGGCGAACGGCGCCGCCAGCAGGCCGCCGGCGACCAGACCGCCCACCGCCGCCGCATGGTTCTCCAGCGCCCCCGCCTCGGCCCAGTGGCCCGTGACCAGGGCCCAGATGAAGGCCGCGCTGATGGCGACGGTCAGGAAGAATTCGGCGGTGTTGGCGGTGCCGATGGCCCGGCGCGGCTCCTGTCCCGCGGCGACCAGGGTCGAGGACACGGTCGGACCCCAGCCGCCGCCCCCGACCGCGTCGAGGAAGCCCCCGACCGCCCCCGTCGGCGCCATCAGCCAGGACGGCAGTCGCCGGGGCCGGATCTCATGGCCGGCGCGCCAGACGATGTAGGCCCCCAGGCCGGCCAGATAGGCGACGATGAAAGGCTTGATGACGTCGCCCTTGATCCCGGTCAGGACATAGGCTCCGAGACAGCCGCCGATCACGCCGGCGAGGGCCAGGGGCCGCAGCAGCCGCCAGTCCACATTCCGATGCCAGATATGGCTGCCCGCCGAGGCGGCGGTGGTGAAGACCTCGGCGCCGTGCACGCTGGCCGAGGCCATGGCCGGCGGCACGCCGAAGGCCAGCAGCACCGAGGACGAGATCACGCCATAGGCCATGCCCAGCGCCCCATCGACCGACTGGGCCAGGGCGCCGACCACGAAGAACAGCAGGAAGGTTTCCATTCAGCCCGTTCGAACAGCCAAGCCTGATCAGTGCAAGCCCCCGCCCGGACATTGGTTGCGCGGTCAGGCCGCGACGGCCCCATTCGCGACGGCGCGGGCGATCCCGTTCAGGACATCGCGGCCGGTGTAGGGTTTCAGGACCAGGGCGGTCGCCAGCCGGGCGTGACGCGCGGCGGCGGCCACATCCCCCGACAGGAAGACCACCGGCACGCCCCACGACTGTTTCAGGGTCCGGGCCAGGGCGATGCCGCCGCCTTCGCCCTGGTCCTGCGGATCACCCGCCAGATTGATGTCGAGCAGCGCCAGGTCGATGGCGTACAGGCCGGCCGCTGTCATCGCCGCCGTCGCATCCGAGAACGGGCCGACCACGCCGTGTCCGGCGTCGGTCAACATCTCGGTCAGGTTCGCCGCCATGTCAGGATCGTCCTCGACGATCATCAGGGTGAGTGGGCGGGAAACAGGCGGGGGCGCGTCGTCGTCGGCGGCGTCCGGAGCCGACTGACGGGCCACAACGGCGCGCAGGTTGCGCCATACCCCGGCCGGGGGCCCGTCGCCGTCGAGGTCGAAAATTCGCGCCATAGCGGCCAGATCGGCGAGGGCCTCGGCTGAAACGCCCACCGGCGGCTGCGCCAGCAGACCGTCGTAGAGGGCCCGCAGCCGGGCCAGTTCGGCCCCTTCGTCCAATGTCGCCGTCAGCGTTCCGTCAAACATTCGCCCTCCAGTTCCGCGGCTCAGCTAGGCTTTCGGCCGCGTCGGCGAAACCGCCCTGACAGCCTTGTGACGCCCGGTCACGATCACGCCATCGCCGCTTCGCATCGACACGGCCGCGTCCGTCGGAGTAAACACCGCCTCCCGTTTGAAGAGGCGTTTCCCCCTTGCGACTGCCCCAGGCCCGGCTCGATCAAGTGCTCGACCGCTTCCACCAGGTGGAGGCGCGCATGGGCGCGGCCACCGACGGCCAGGAGATCGTCCGCCTGTCGAAAGAGCATGCGGAGATGAAGCCGGTGGCCGACGCGGTCATGGCCCTGGCGAAGACCCGGGCCGAGATGGCCGATCTCGAGGTCATGGCCGCCGACCCCGAAATGGCCGAGATGGCCGCGGACGAGCTGCAGACCCTCAAGGATCGGCTGCCCGACATGGAGCGGGACGTGGCCCTGCTGCTGGCCCCGCGCGACGCCGACGAAAACGCCTCGGCCGTGCTCGAAGTCCGCGCCGGCACCGGCGGCGACGAGGCCGCCCTGTTCGCCGGCGACCTGTTCCGCATGTATTCCCGCTACGCCGCCAACCGCGGCTGGAAGGTCGAGCTGGACTCGGCGACCGAGGGCGACGCCGGCGGCTACAAGGAAATCATCGCCACCGTCACCGGCGACGGCGTCTTCGGGCGGCTCAAGTTCGAAAGCGGCGTCCACCGCGTCCAGCGCGTCCCGACCACCGAGGCCGGCGGTCGCATCCACACCTCGGCCGCCACCGTCGCCGTGCTGCCCGAGGTCGAGGACGTCGAGATCGACATCCAGGACAAGGACATCCGCATCGACACCTTCCGCGCCTCCGGCTCGGGCGGCCAGCACGTCAACAAGACCGACTCGGCCGTGCGCATCACCCACTTCCCCTCGGGGATCGTGGTGACCTCGTCCGAGAAGTCGCAGCACGTCAACCGCGACAAGGCGATGAAGAACCTGCGCGTCCGCCTCTATGACATGCAACGCCAGATGAAGGACGACGCCCGCTCCGACTCGCGCAAGTCCCAGGTCGGCTCCGGCGACCGCTCCGAGCGCATCCGCACCTACAATTTCCCCCAGGGCCGGGTCACCGACCACCGCATCGGCCTGACCCTGCACAGCCTGCCGCAGATTCTCGAGGGCGACATCGACCCGCTGCTCAACGCCCTGATCTCCGAGGACCAGGCCGCCCGGCTGGCCGATCTGGAGGCGGAGTTCGGGTAAACATTCGCGTTCTCCCTCCCCCGAAGTGGGGAGGACGGCGAGGCGCAGCCGAGCCCGGGTGGGGAAGTTCGAAGCGGGGCGCCGCCGGTGCGGGACTGGCGTTCCCCACCCGCTCGCTTCGCGACCACCCTCCCCATGAAGGGGAGGGAGAACGCAAATGCTCAGCCCTTCCTGATTCTTCTCTTCAGCAACCGGTCCGACAGCGCCTCGGCGTGCTTCAGCGTGAACGCCAGCGCCGCCGGCGAGCCGCGCTTGGGCCCGACGCTGTCGGCCATGACGGCGCCGCGCTCGCCGATCGGGCGATCGGCTCCGGTGGTGGTGTCCATCGCGGTCTGGTGCTCGATCTCGGCGTTCAGCTCGGCCCCCATCAGCACGATCTGCACCGTCAGCCAGGTCCACAGCAAAAAGCCCATCATCGCCGCCAGCGGGCCGTAATAGGCCGTGCGCACGAAGGTCTGCAGGTACCAGCTGAAGATCAGCGACAGGGCGAGGCTGAGCAGGGCCGCAAAAATGGCGCCGGGCGTCAGCCAGCGCAGCCGCGCCTTCTGCCGGCACGGCCCGTGGCGATAGATGACCGTCAGGATGGCGACATAGACCAGCAGCAGGACGGGCCAGCGTAGCGGCGCAAGGTGGGCCCATTCATCGGCCAGGCCGAACACGCCCAGCACCACCGGCACCCCGACCACCAGGGCGGCGGTGGCCAGCACCGCCAGCAGGCCGGACACGGTGAAGCCCATGCACATCAGGTTGTAGTGGACGATGTTGCGCCGCTCGACCTCGTGATAGGCGACGTTCAGCCCGTAGAAGAGCACCTTGATCGCGCCATTGGCGGTCCACAGCGACAGGGCCAGGGTCCACACCAGGGTGAAGGTCAGGGTCGTGGTGGTGTTCTCCGCCAGCCGCTGCATTTCGGCGCCGAGGAACTGGGCCACCCCCGAGGGCAGGAAGGAATACAGGAACTGCAGCCGGCCCCAGGCGTCCGCCGGGTCAGCGAACAGGCCGTACAGGGTGACGAAGGCCGCCAGCGTCGGGAACAGGGACAGCATGACGAAGAAGGTCACCCCGCCGGACAGAAAGCCGATCCGGTCGCCGAAATAGGACATCCCCAGCCGCCAGAAGATGTCGGTCCAGCCCTTGTGCGGAATATGCTCCGGCCGTTGCGCCAGTCGGCCGCGGCCCGGCTCCTTCGCCTCGAAATCCTCCGGCGTCGGCGTCTTCGGGGGCAGGGGCTCAGGCCGCTCCTTGCGCAGCTCCAGCCCGAATTTGTGCCCGCGCGTATAGATCAGGTGTGCGGCCCCCGCCCCGGCCGCCAGCCCGCCGGCGATGGCCCCCATCATGGTCCACGGACCGAGCCCGCCCTTGTCGCCCGACTGCTTCTTCATCCCGGCCCCAACGGCTTGTACCGAGGCGCGTTCCGGCGCCGCCATGCTTGATATCCCCGCAAAGCCGCGCCAATGCCAGCGGATGACCGAATCCTGCTCCGCCCCGACCCTCGTCGCCGCCTGGAAGGCCGCGACCGCCACGCTCAAGGCCGGCCGCATCGACAGCCCCTCGATCGACGCCCGCCTGCTGCTGGAAGTCGCCACCGGCGCGACCCGCACCGACATCCTGACCGACCCTTACCGCGTGGTGACCCCCGACCAGCAGGCCGCTCTGGACGCCTTCGTCGAACGCCGCCTGCGCCGCGAGCCCGTCTCGCGCATCCTCGGCAAGAAGGGCTTCTGGAAGATCATGCTGAACGTCACCCCCGACGTGCTCAGTCCCCGGCCGGACACCGAGGCCATCCTCGACGTCGTCATGCTGGCCTTCCCGCCGCACAAGGCGTTCGAGATGATCGACCTGGGCACCGGCTCGGGGGCCATCCTGCTGGCCACCCTGGCCGAGCGATTCGGCGCGCGCGGCGTCGGCACCGACATCTCCTTCGAGGCCCTGGCCGTGGCCAAGGAGAACGCCACCAACCTCGAACTCGACAATCGCGCGACCTTCCTGCGCACCGAATGGGCCGCCGGCTTCGGCGACGCCAGCTTCGACCTGGTCGTCTCCAACCCGCCCTACATTCCGTCGGGCGACATCCCCGGCCTCGACCCCGAGGTCCGCGACCACGATCCGCTGCTGGCGCTGGACGGCGGTCCCGACGGCCTCGTCGCCTATCGCGAACTGGCCCCCGAGATCCGCCGCATCCTCCGCCCCGACGGCATCTTCGCCGTCGAGATCGGCTGGGACCAGGGCCCGCAGGTCAAGGCCCTGTTCGAGGGCGCGGGCTTCGAGCACGTCATCATCGTCAAGGACCTGTCCGACCGCGACCGCGTGGTCACCAACGGCCCGGACCCCCGGACCAATCCGATTCCGAAGATGTAGTATCCCTCCCCGGTGGGGGAGGAATGCCGTCCAAAACAATCCCCTTGGAAACGCCACGATCCCGCGCTAAGTCTTCGCCTGTCTCCCACCCAAAACGCACGCCTTGGACCGCTTCAGGCCCATCCACGCGCGCCCGGGACAGTGACGGTCGGGCCGGTCGCCCGGCGGACCACGGGGCGGCAACGGTTTTCCGACACATCGCCAGCGGGGATCGGCCCCGCCCGAAACGGAACAACGACACGGACGGCTTCAGGCGGCATCTCGCGCGCCGGCCCGTCCCTCATACAAAGCACGGTAGCGTCCGATGAGAGATTTCAAGGGCATGAAGCGTCAGCGCGGACGCAACAGAAAGCCCGGCGGCGGCGGTGGCGGCGCCAACAACGCCAACGCCACCAATCCGAACCGTTCGTGGGACTCGCAGGGCCCCGAGAACATCAAGGTCCGCGGCAACGCCCAGACCGTCTATGAACGCTACATGCAGCTGGCGCGCGACGCCTCGGCCGCCGGCGACCGGGTGCTGGCCGAGAACTACACCCAGCACGCCGAACACTATTTCCGCGTCCTGCGCGCCCTGCAGCCCTCGCGCCCCGTCAGTGAGATCGCCCAGCGCGAACTGGCCGGCCAGGGCTTCGACATCGATTTCGAGGACGAGACCGGGGCCCAGGCCGCCGCCATCATGGCCGCCGAAAAGGTCGAGGCCGACCGCGTCGCCCAGATCGAGGCCCGCCAGCGCGAGAACGAAGAGCGTCAGAACGACCGCGGCCCCGACCGCTCGAACGACCGCCCCAATGACCGTCAGGGGGGCGACCGTCAGGCTGAACAGCCGCGCCGCGAATGGCGCGACCGCGACGACCAGCCGCGTCAGGACCGCGAACCGCGCGAACCCCGCCCCGAGGGCGACGGCGGCCTGAACGCCGACGGCAGCCGCCGCGAAACCCGCCGCGAACGCTGGGAACGCCGCCAGCTCGAGCGCAGCGCCCGCTTCGAACGTGAAGGCGGCGAACCCCGCGCCGACGGCGAGGCCGCGCCCGCTGAATCCGCCGAGCCCGCCCCGGAACCCCGCGCTGAACGTCCCGAACGGGCCGAACGCCCCGCGCGCGCCGAACGTCCCGAGCGCAAGCCCCGCCGCGACGCGGGCGTGGCGACCGACGACGGCCCCTCGGCCCTGCCGGGCTTCCTGACCCGGTCGACCGCCCCGGCGCCCGTCGCCGCGCCGGAGGCCGTCGAGGCCGCCGACGAGACCCCCGCGCCCAAACGCCGCGCCCCGCGTCGCAAGGCCGAGGCTCCCGCCGAAGACTGACGGGCCGCTTTCCCGCGGGACGCGGCCCCGCTTGACGCGGCGGCTCATGACTGGCCCAAAGAGCGCCCGACCTGTTCCGGAGCGCCCATGTCCCGTCTGTCGCGGTCCCCGGCCCTGATCCTCCTCGCGAGCCTCGCCCTCGCCGCCTGCGCC
>NZ_DLHQ01000043.1:590-21006 GCF_002483305.1 Brevundimonas sp. UBA7664 | reverse complement strand
CTGCGCTTCGCCATCCGTGAAGGCGGCCGCACCGTCGGCGCCGGCGTGGTGTCGAAGATCACCGAGTAATCGGCGAACTCAGGTAAGCGTAACAGAGCGGCCCTGGAGGAAACTCCGGGGCCGCTTCTGCATGTCCTTCCCCCTTCACGGGGGAAGGTGGACCGCGGAGCGGCTCGGAGGGGGGTGCTGGTTCCGCAGGCAAGATTGGCAGCACAGACGCCAACCGGATGGAGGCGTGTCTCACCCCCCATCCGTCAGGCTTCGCCTGCCACCTTCCCCCGCAAGGGGGGAAGGAGAACTGGGGTGAGGGAAACGGACACGCCTTGGCGCGTTTGCATCCTCTCCCGGAACGGCCAAGGTTCATTGATGCGGCGTCTGCTTCTGTCTGTCCTGTGTCTCGCCCTCGCGGCCTGCGCCACCCATCCGGGCAAGGTCGGCTTCGTGCGGGGCGCGGCGGACCGGTCTGCGGTGGTCGCATCGACCGAAGCCGGCGCGGTGCGGGGCATGGAGGGGGCGGGGGTGCGCGCCTTCCTCGGCGTGCCCTATGCCGCGCCGCCACTGGGCGACCTGCGCTGGCGGTCGCCGCGACCGGTCGAGCCGTGGATCGGCGCGCGCGACGCGACCCGCATCGGCGCGGACTGCACCCAGGCCCTGGGGCGCAAATCGGTTATCGGCGGCGGCGGCGGGTTGGTCGTCGGCGACGAGGACTGCCTGTATCTGAACATCTACGCCCCCGCGGGAAAGTCGACCGCGGCCTGGCCGGTGATGGTCTATCTGCCGGGCGGGGCCTTCACCATCGGCTCCGGGGCCAACTACGACCCGTCGCGGCTGGCGCGCGAGCAGGGGCGGGTGGTGGTCACCGTCAACTACCGCCTCGGGGCCCTGGGCTGGCTGGCGCATCCCGATTTCGCCGGGGACGGCGAGGGGGTCGGGGGCAACTGGGGACTGCTGGATCAGCAGGCGGCGCTGCGCTGGGTGCAGGCCAATATCGCAGCCTTCGGGGGCGATCCCGACGAGGTGACCCTGTTCGCCGAGAGCGCCGGCGCCTGGACGGCCTGCCACCTGATGACCTCGCCGGCCTCGGAGGGCCTGTGGAGCCGGGTGATCCTGCAAAGCGGCTCATGCATCGAGCCGACAGCGCTGTGGTCGGCGGACGAGGTCGCCCAGGGCGGCGACGCCTTCGCGGCCTCGGTCGGCTGCGACAGCGAGGACGTGCGGGCCTGTCTGAGACGAACGCCGGCCTCGCGACTGGCGCGGGCGGCCTCGACGCGGCAGGGGCTGAACGGCCCGGGGTCGTGGGGGCCGGTCTATGGCGATGCGGCCGTGCCCGAGGCCCCGCCCGCGGCCTTCCTGCATGGCCGGTTCGTCAGGACGCCGGTGATCGTCGGCTCCAACGCCGACGAGGGGCGGCTGTTCGCCACCGAGGTGCGCGACCAGGACCGCTACGACAAGGAGACGGTGTGGATGTATGGCGAGCATGGTCCCGCCGTGTTGGAGCGCTATCCGGTGGAAGGCGAGGCGTTCGGCCTGACCATGGCGCGCAGCTTCACGGCCCAGAAATTCGCCTGCCCCGCCCACGCCCTGCGCCGGGTGCTGGCGGCCCATGTTCCGGTGTGGGGCTATGAGTTCGCCGATGCGGACGCGCCGATCGTCCTGCCGTCATGGATGCTTCCCTATGACATGGGGGCCTATCACGCCTCGGAGGTCGCCTATGTGTTCGGAACGAAATGGCTGTTCGCCGACCCGGCCCGGTTCACGCCGGCGCAGCGCGCCCTGTCGAACCGGATGATGCAGGCCTGGGCCGGGTTCGGGCATGACGCCTTTCCCGCTGACTGGACGGTGGTCGGCGACGGGGGCGGTCCGGTGCGGGTGTTCGATCCGGCGGGCGACCGGATGGACGGCGACTTCGCCCGGCGCCACCAGTGCGACTTCTGGGCGACCACCATCTTCGGGCCGGTCGCCCCGCGCGGCTAGATGAACCGCACCACCACGCCCGGCTTGACCCCGGCCGCCAGCTGTTCGGCGTCCCAGTTGGTCAGGCGGACGCAGCCGTTCGACGCCGTCTTGCCGATCTTCGACGGGTCGGGCGAGCCGTGGATGCCGTAGGTGTCGCGCGACAGGTCGATCCACACCGTGCCGACCGGGTTGTTCGGACCGGCGGGCACCACGATGCGCTGGTCGCCCCGGTCATAGCTGACCCGGTCGGGGTCGTAGGTGTAGTCCGGCTCGGGCGCGATGCCGACGACGGTGACCGTGCCCGAGGGGGCGGGGCGTTCGCTCGAGCCGATGGTGGCCGGGTAGAAGGCCAGAAGCGCGCCGGCCTCGTCATAGGCGCGGGCCGAGCGTTCGGTCTTGTCGATGACGATGCGGGCGACGCCGGCCAGGGGCGTATCGTTGACGGCGGGAACGATGAGGGTCTGGCCGGCGCGGCGGAAGTCGACGCCGGGGTTCAGACCCTGCAGCAGGGCTTCGGTGACATGGAATCGTTCAGCCAGTCGCTCCAGGGCGCTGGAATAGTGGGTCCCGGCCCGGGCGGTGGCGGCCAGATCGGCGCCGGGCAGGGGGCTGAAGGGACCGGCGACGTCGGCGGCGGTCAGGACGTAGCGGGTCATCACGGGAACCGCATCGGCGGCGGCCAGCCGCTGCAACAGATCGGCGTCGGCCGCCCCGCCTTCGCCGAGGCCCTCGGCCTTGCGCCAGGCGGCGATGGCCTGACGGGTGTTTTCGCCGCCGAGGCCGTCGATGACGCCGGGCGAGAAGCGCGACCGGTCGAGCAGGATCTGCAGCCGCACCATGCCGGGGTCCGGCGCATAGACCGGCGCGGGCGCGCCCTCGGCGGGAGCGGGCGCCGGCGGCGCGGGCGGCCGGGGCTGCCCCGTCTCGATCTGGTCGGCGGTCAGAAGCGGCCGCGGCGTCGCGGCGGACGGCGCTTCCGGCCGATCCTCAGGGGCGGGAGAGCCGCAGGCGGCGAGGGCGAACAGACCGGCGGCGGCGAGGACAAGGCGAAAGGACATGGAATTCCGGGACGTTGAGGTCCGAACCGAACCCCTCACCGCCCTGCCTGTTCCCGCGCAACGTCGGGACGCCGCCGGTTCGTCAGGGATTGGGCTTGCCGGTCGCCGGGTCGGTGGCGGTTTCGCCGGAGTTGGACGAACCCTCCGAGCCCTTCGGTTCGGTGGCGGGATGCGGCGGCTCGCCTTCCCGCGCGGGGGTGCGCTGGTTCTCGTTTTCGGTTTCGCGGTTGTCGGGTCGGTCAGGCGTGGACATGGCGGCTCCGTGGGATGGGAGACAAGGCAACGTCCGCGGGGAGCCAAGGCTCCGCACAGACTTCGTTCACCATGAACGCTCACCGGGCCGAAACGGGCGCCGTGTCAGGTTCCGCGGGAAGGGCGCTCCGCGACGGATCGCCGAAGGACGACTGCATGGCTCCGCTGAAGGTCGACATCGTCGGGATCGACACCCTCGCCGACACGCAGTGGGCGATGTGGCGCGGCATGCTGGCCGCCAATCCGGGCCTGGCCAGTCCCTATTTCCGGCCCGAGTTCGCGCGGATCGCCGGGCGGGTCAGCCCTGGCGCGGCCGTGGCCGTGTTCTCGCGCGGCGGCGAGACCGTCGGCTTCTTCCCGCATCAACGGCGCGGCGGGGCGATGCAGCCGCTGGCGGCGCCGATGAACGATTATCACGGGGTCATCGCCTTCCCCGGCGCGGTCCCGACTCTGGAAGAGGCCGCGGAGGCCCTCGGCGCCACCCGGCTGAACCTGACCGCCTGGGTCGGGCCGACCGGTCTGGGCGAGGATCGCCGGACGGTGCAGGTCGAACTGGGCGAGGGCGGCTATGACGGCTGGTACGCCGAACGCCGGGCGACCCACGGCAAATTCTTCAAGGACAAGGAACGCGCCCGCCGCAGCATGGAGGCTGAGCTGGGGCCGATCCGGGTGGAGCGGGGTCTGCGCGATCCGGTCCTGCTGGACTGGCTGATCGACCTCAAGCGCGACCAGTACCGGCGCACCAGCCGTCACGACATCTTCGCCTGCGGCTGGACCGCGGAGCTGCTGCACGCCCTGCTCCGGGAAGAGGGCGACGGTTTCGGCGCCTCCATGGCCGGGCTGTGGGCCGGCGACCGGCTGACGGCGGTGGAGTATTCGCTGCACGCCGGCGACCAGTATCATTTCTGGTTCCCGGGCTATGAGCCCAGCCTGGCGCGCTGTTCACCGGGCATCCTGCTCAGCATGGACACGATGCGGCTGGCCGCCGAGCGGGGCTATCGCACCTTCGACTTCGGGTTCGAGGGCGAGCACTACAAGAAATATTTCTGCAACGGCTTCAAGCTGGTGCGCGAGGCCATGGTGCTGAAACCCGGTCTCGGCGCGACAATGAGCCAGGCCGCGGTCGGGGCGTTGAACCTGGCCGGCGGCGACCGTGGCGAGCGGCTGCGCGCCAGTGTCCGGCGCCGCTGGGCCGCCATCGAGGCCTGCGAGACCACCCCCGGCGCGCGGATGAAGGGCGCCATGCAGGCCGCGGGCGCCGCCCTTGCAAAGGCCCGCGCGACCGCCAACCGTGTTCCGGCCTGAGACAGATGAAGAGCAACATCCAGACCCGCACCCGCTACGCCGGCCCGATCGCCGAGGCCGCCGTCCATCCGCACAGTCTGGTGGACCAGGGCTTCGCCTCGGATGAGGCGCTGGCGGCGGTGCTGGACCGCTATCCGGCCGAACTGTTCGACATCAATCTGTATGACTATGACGACGAGGGTCAGGTCTCGCTGCGCACCGGCGCGCGCGGCAAGCTGGACGGCGCCGAACTGCTGGCGGCGATCCAGCAGGGGCGGCTGTGGGTCAATCTGCGCTCGGTCGAGACCGGCTGGCCCGAGCTGTGGGCCGCGGCCATGGCCGAATACGGCAAGGTGCAGGCGGCCTATCCGGGTCTGCGGGCGGTGAAGAACGCCGGCCAGCTGATCCTGTCCTCGCCCAAGGCGCGGGTGCCCTACCATTTCGACGCCGCCGGCGTGGTGCTGTTCCACCTGCGCGGCCGCAAGCGGATCTTCGTCTATCCGGGCGACGAGGCCCATCTGGCCGAGATCGACATGGAACA
Organism: Brevundimonas sp. UBA7664; assembly: GCF_002483305.1. Lineage (GTDB taxonomy): Bacteria > Pseudomonadota > Alphaproteobacteria > Caulobacterales > Caulobacteraceae > Brevundimonas. Next base: position 15,915 of record NZ_DLHQ01000043.1, on the reverse strand, counting down.
GGTGGTGTCGCGCCAGACGACCGAGGAACTGCCCTATGTCCGCGCCTTCGAAGCGGACGCCCAGGTCATGGATCTGGAGCCCGGGCAGGCCCTGACCTGGCCGATCTATGCCCCGCACCGGGTCGAGAACCTGGACCGGTTCTGCGTCTCCCTGTCGATGGATTTCCAGACATGGCCGTCGCGGTTCAGGAACGGGGCGCTGTTCACCAACGCCGTGCTGCGCAGCCGGGGCGGGCGCCCGCGCATGACCGACCGCATGGCGACGCCTGAACTGGCCGCCCGCTGGGCCGCCTCGCTGGCCCTGAAGCGGGCCGGGGTTCTGAAGAGCCGGCTCTCTGCCTTCGAACGCGACTTCGAGCCCGAGGTCGGCGTCGAGGACGGCGCGGGCGCCTTGCGCGCCTGACCGCGCGGCCGGCATTCTTACAACGAGGTCATGACCTCGATTTAAAGTGACTTGGCGACGGGGTGGTCGCACCTTTCCGGCACATTCCGGAGAGGGAACCCCATCATGAAACCCGTTATCGCTTCCGCCATCGTCATCGCCGCCGCCGCCATGGCCGCCCCCGCCTTCGCCAAGGAGCCGGACGTCGAAATCCGCCACGCCGTGGCCCGCGTCGCCGTGGTGGTCGAGGACCGCACCGACATCGCCGTCGAGATCGAGCAGGGGACGTCCGGACTTCCGGCTCCGCGCGTCACCCGGGACGGCGCCAATGTCCGCATCGACGGCGGTCTCGGCCGTCGCGGCTTCATGAATCGCGGCGACGGCATCCGCAACTGCAACACAGGCTCCGGCAACCCGGCCACGCCGGGCGACGGCGCCACGGTGGAGGTCCGCAATGTCGGCCGCGTGAGCATTTCCGACGCGCCCCTGATCGTCATCCGCACCCCGCGCGCGGTGAACGTCAACGCCTCGGGCGCCGTGTTCGGCTCGGTCGGCCGGGGCGCGACGTCGATCGACCTCGGCAACGGCGGCTGCGGCTACTGGAACGTGGCCAACGCCGACGGTCCGGTGTCGCTGAGCATCGGCGGATCCGGGGACATGCGCGCCGGAACCTCGACCGCGCTCGACATCAGCATCGGCGGATCCGGTTCGGTCACGGCCGGAGCCACCGGCGAGCTGGAGGTCGCCATCGGCGGCTCGGGCGATGTCGTCGTGGCCCGCGTCGACGGCCGCACGGACGTCTCGATCGGCGGCTCGGGCGACGTGGACATCCGTGCCGGCACGGCCCCGGACCTCAGCATCAGCATCGCCGGCTCGGGCGATGTGAATTTCGGCGGCGTGGCCGGGGACGTGGACGTGTCCCTGGTCGGCGGCGGCGATGTCACCGTGGCCCGCGCCACGGGCTCGGTCAGCCGCTCGATCATGGGCGGCGGGGACGTGCGCATCGGCAGCTGATCCCCCACGGCTGCTGCAACGGGAAAGGCCCGGGAGCGTGGAACCCTCCGGGCCTTTTTCGCGCGCGCTGCAGGGCAGGCGCACAGCAAAAACCCCGGCGGATCGCTCCGCCGGGGTTTCTGTCTGTCAGACTGTCAGCCGGTTGGGCTTACAGAATGCCGAGCAGGGAGCCGATGCCCACGCTCGACGAACCGGCGCCGGCGCGGTCACGGGACTGCTGGCTGCCGCCGAAGGAGTAGCGGACGCCGACGTTGAAGCTGTCGACGTCCAGATCGAGGTCGCCCAGGTCCGAACGGGCGTAGCCGGCGGTGACCGAGAACGGCGTGGCGCCGATGTCGTATTCAGCGCCGATGCCGTAGGTCCAGGCGTCCACGTCAGCTTCGTCAACCGAGTCATAGGTGACGCCGGCGTTCAGGCGCAGGCTCGGGGTGACGTAGAAGGCGGCGTCAGCGCCAGCGGTCCAGATCTCGACGCCGTCGACGTCCGTGTAGGCCACGACGCCGGTCAGGGTCGAGTTGGCGAGGTATTTCTGGGCGCGGAAGCCGCCGGTCCAGGCCGTGTCGTCGCCCGCGTCAGAAGCGGCGACGAAGCCACCCAGGCGCATGTCCGAACCGAACATCCGCGACAGGCCGACCGAACCGGCGCCGGCGGTCTCGTCGTCACCCAGGAACTCGGTGTTGGTGACATCGGCGGCGAGGGTGACGGTCCACTCACCGAAGGCCGGCATGGCGGTGACGCCGTTCAGGGACCAGCTTTCGAGGTCGGCATCGCCGAGGGGGGTGTCGATGGTGGTGTCGGTGTAGTCGATGCCGATCGAGCCGGCCCGGCCGTCCTGGGCGAGGGCGGGGGCAGCGGCCAGGGCGGCGATCGCCGTGGTGAGGAGGAGGAGAGACTTCATGGTTTATCCTTTTGTGGGCGGCGTCGGGGAGTCGCACCGCCAGACCGCCCGGGTATCAGCGCCTATCCCAGCTGTGCTATTACAAACCCGTCACAAAACAGCGGCTTGTGGCCGGTGTGTCGGCCCGGTTACGCATTGTGGCGCCCCTGCGGCGATACGGCGGACGGATCATGGCGCACCCTGTCCTCGCCGTCAGAAATCGGAGGGGCCGGGGCAGGGCGCTCCTCCCTAGACTGGCGTTCCCACGGTGGAGATTCGGCCATGAAAGTTCTCGGTCCCGCGCTCGGCGCACTCCTGCTGCTGGGTGCGGCCGCGCCGGCATCCGCCCAGACCCCGCCCGAGACGCTGACCTGGATGGTGCTGAACGAAATCAACAGCGCCTATTTCGACCGGACCGAGCCGTTCAACCGGCCGCCCCTGGTCACCCGCGTTCCCGATGGGGTCATCCGGGCGGTCGACGTCACCCACGACGGCAAGCCGGACTGGCTGATCGACTATACGGACTCCGGCCTGATGTATTGCGGGACAGGCGGCTGTCTGCGGACCCTCTATGTCAGCGACGGCGACGACTACCTCATGGCCTTCGACGAGCAGAGCCACACCTTCGACCTGTCGACGCGGGGCGGGGATACGGTGATCGATGTCCAGGTCCATCATGTGTTCTGCGGTTCGGCGGGCGACGACTGCGCCTTCGCCTGGACCTGGGACCCGGTGTTGAAGCAGCTGGTGGAGAGGCCGAACGCCGCCGGGGAAAGCCTTCTGGGCAATGACGGGGGATTCGCGCCGATCGGCGAGCGCGAGAGCAACCGTCCGGTCGAGGACGGGCTTCCCGCCGAACTGTCCGAGGTCTGGCATGGCCAGCGCCTGACCTGTCCCTCGACCGACGATGATGGCTTCCGGGTTTATCGTCCGACGTTCAGGAACGTGCCGGACCTGAACGGCGACGGCCGCCGCGACTGGCTGGTCCGTCTGCCGGATCCCTGCCCGCGGGACGTCTATGAGGCGGTGCAGGCCCGCCCCTTCAGCGTCTGGCTGACCGGAGCGGACGGCGGGCTGAGCGAGGCCTGGACCGCGGAGCCGGATCACTGGGCCCTGATCGACATCGCAACGACCCCGGCGCGGCTGGTCAGCAATCCCTCCTGCGGCCACGGGACGGCCTGTCCGAACGTCCGACTGCGCTGGGACTCGCGGTCGTCGACCTTCGTTCCTGTGGAATAGGCGGCGGGCCAGGCTCCGACACAGTTTCGCCGCTTGACCAAATCGGAATCGGCGGTCATAAGCCCCCACTCTTGTTGGACCGGCTGTGCATCCCGCGTGTTTTTGGGATGCAGACGCGGTTCGCAGGAACGACCTGAGACCCTGTTCTTTGCAGTGACCCAGGACTTCAACGGCCTTCGCGGTTCGCTGCGTGGGCCGATCGTTTTTGCGGACGTGCGTACTCTGAAGGCATTCGTGCCTGAAGGCCTCCGGTCTTTGAAATGGTTCACAGGGACGCAGGTTCGCCTGCTTGGGAAATACGACCGATATGGATCAAAGCATCCGCATCAGGCTCAAGGCCTTCGATCACCGCGTCCTCGACTTTTCGACGCGCGAGATCGTCAACACGGCCAAGCGCACGGGCGCGACCGTTCGCGGTCCGATCCCGCTGCCGACCCTGATCGAAAAGTTCACCGTGAACCGCTCGCCGCACGTCGACAAGAAGTCGCGCGAGCAGTTTGAAATCCGCACGCACAAGCGTGTCCTCGATATCGTCGACCCCACCCCGCAGACTGTGGACGCGCTCATGAAGCTCGACCTGTCCGCCGGTGTGGATGTCGAGATCAAGATTTAATAAGAAAGAGGCGGGATCCGATGCGCACGGGCGTGATCGCCAAGAAACTGGGTATGACGCGTGTCTTCGCTGAAGACGGCGCGCATGTTCCAGTCACGATCTTGCAGCTGGATGGCTGTCAGGTCGTGGGTCAGCGGACTCAGGAGCGGGACGGCTACGTCGCCCTGCAGCTGGGTGCTGGCTCCAAAAAGGCCAAGAACACCAACAAGGCTCAGCGCGAATCTTTCGCCAAGCTGGAAGTGGAACCCAAGGCCTATGTCACCGAGTTCCGCATCGATGCGGACGCCATGATGGATGTGGGCTCCGAGTTCTCGGCTGACCACTTCGTCGCGGGCCAGAAGGTCGACGTCCAGGCCGAGACCATCGGCAAGGGCTTCGCCGGCGCCATGAAGCGCTGGAACTTCGGCGGTCTGCGGGCGACCCACGGCGTCTCGGTCTCGCACCGTTCGCACGGTTCGACCGGTCAGCGTCAGGATCCGGGCAAGACGTTCAAGGGCAAGAAGATGGCCGGCCACTATGGCTGTGAAGTCGTCACGACCCAGAACCTCACCGTGTTCCGCGTCGACGTCGAGCGTGGCCTGCTGCTGATCAAGGGCGCTGTCCCCGGTCACGAAGGCACCTGGGTCAAGGTTCGCGACGCCATCAAGAAGGCCCGTCCGGCCGACGCCCCGTTCCCCGGCGGCGTCAAGTCCAAGGGCGGTTCGGCTGCTGCGGCTCAACCGGCTGAAACGCCGGCTGAAGAGGCCCCGGCCGTCGAAACCACCGAAGGCGGTGAAGCGTAATGAAACTCTCGGTCATCAAACTCGACGGCAAGGCCGCCGGTGACGTCGAACTGTCGGACGCCGTTTTCGGCATCACCGACATTCGCGGCGACATCCTGGCCCGTTACGTCAACTGGCAACTGGCCAAGCGCCGTGCCGGCACCCACAAGGTCCAGACCCGGAACGAGAACTCTCGCACCGGCAAGAAGATGTACAAGCAGAAGGGAACCGGCGGCGCTCGTCACGGTTCGCGTCGCGCCCCGCAGTTCGTCGGTGGTTCGCGCGCCTTCGGCCCGGTCGTTCGCGACCACGGCTTCTCTCTGCCCAAGAAGGTTCGCGCCCTGGCCCTGCGTCACGCGCTGTCGGCCAAGGTCGTCGCCGGTGATCTGGTCGTCGTCGACAGCCTCTCGCTGAAGGACGCCAAGACCGCCGGTCTGCGCGAAACCCTCGGCAAGCTGGGCTGGACCCGCACGCTGATCATCGCCGGTCCGGACGTTGACACCAACTTCGGCCTGGCCGCCCGCAACATCCCGATGGTGGACGTGCTGCCGAACGCCGGTCTGAACGTCTATGACATCCTGCGCGCGGACAAGCTGGTGCTGACCAAGGCGGCTGTTGAAGCCATCGAGGCCACCTACGCCGACTACACCCCGTCGCGTCGTGAAGCCGAGGCCGCCAAGGCCGCCAAACCGGCTGCCAAGACGAAGAAGGAGGCCGCGTAATGGCTGGCGCCAACCCCACCGCAAAACACTACGACACCATCCTGGCTCCGATCATCACGGAAAAGGCCACGATCCTGTCGGAGCAGAACAAGGTCGTCTTCCGCGTTGCCGGAACCTCGACCAAGGATGAGATCGCCGCTGCGGTCGAAAGCCTGTTCAAGGTCAACGTCCTGAAGGTCAACACCCTGGTCCAAAAGGGCAAGACCAAGCGCTTCCGCGGCATCATGGGCCGTCGGGTCGACATCAAAAAAGCGATCGTGACGCTGGCTGAAGGCCAGTCGATCGACGTCACCACGGGGCTCTGATCAGATGGCCTTGAAGACTTACAATCCGACATCGCCGGGCCGTCGCGCCCTGGTGCTGATCGACCGTTCGGAGCTGCACAAGGGCCGCCCCGAGAAGTCGCTGACCGAAGGCCTGACCAAGTCGGGCGGCCGGGGCGCTGGCGGTCGTATCGCCGTCCGCTTCCGCGGCGGCGGCGCCAAGACGCTGTACCGCAAGATCGATTTCAAGCGCCGGAAGTTCGCCACGGCGACCGTCGAACGCCTGGAATACGATCCGAACCGGACCGCCTTCATCGCCCTCATCGTCTATGAGGACGGCGAAAAGGCCTACATCATCGCGCCGCAACGCCTGAAGGCGGGCGACTCGGTGGTGGCCGGTGAAAAGGTCGACGTGAAGCCGGGCAATGCGATGCCGCTGCGCTCGGTGCCGGTCGGCACGATCATCCACAACGTCGAAATGAAGCCGGGCAAGGGCGCCCAGCTGGCCCGCTCGGCCGGCGCCTACGCCCAGCTCGTCGGCCGCGACGCCGGCTACGCCCAGATCCGTCTGGGCTCGGGCGAGCTTCGCATGGTCCTGGACGGCTGCATGGCCACGGTGGGCGCGGTTTCGAACCCCGACCACATGAACCAGAACCTCGGCAAGGCCGGCCGCGTCCGTCACATGGGCTGGCGTCCGCACGTTCGCGGCGTCGCCATGAACCCGATCGACCACCCGCACGGTGGTGGTGAAGGCCGGACCTCTGGTGGTCGTACCCCGGTTACGCCGTGGGGCAAGGACACCAAGGGCACCCGCACCCGCAAGAACAAGGCGACGGACAAGTTCATCATCCGTACCCGCCACGTTAAGAAGGCTCGCTAAAGATGGCCCGCTCCTCCTGGAAAGGCCCGTTTGTCGACGGGTATCTGCTCAAGAAGGCCGACGCCGTCTCGACGTCGGGCCGCAAGGACGTGATCAAGACCTGGTCGCGCCGCTCCACCATCCTGCCGCAGTTTGTCGGCCTGACCTTCGGCGTCCACAACGGCCTCAAGCATGTGCCGGTGTCCGTCTCCGAAGAAATGGTCGGCATGAAGCTCGGCGAGTTCGCCCCGACCCGGTCGTTCCCCGGGCACGCGGCGGACAAGAAGGCCAAAAGGAAATAACTGATGGCCCAGACAAAAAACCCCCGTCGGCTCGCCCCGACCGAAGCGCGCGCCAAGCTGGTGAACGTCCGGATCAGCCCTCAGAAGCTGAACCTGGTCGCCCAGTCGATCCGCGGCCTGCCGGTGCAGAAGGCGCTGAACGAGCTGGAATTCAGCCGCAAGCGCATCGCCACCGACGTCCGCAAGGTGCTGTATTCGGCCGTTTCGAACGCCGAGAACAACCACAATCTCGACATCGACAACCTGGTCGTCGCCGAGGCCTTCGTGGGCAAGAACCTGGTGATGAAGCGTTTCGCGAGCCGTGCTCGTGGCCGCTCGTCGCGCATCCTGAAACCTTTCGCGGAGATCACCATCGTGGTCCGCGAAGCCGGTGAGGCCGCCTGATGGGTCAGAAAGTCAATCCGATCGGTCTGCGCCTCGGCGTCAACCGTACGTGGGACAGCCGCTGGTTCGCCCGCGGCGCCGAATACGCCAAACTGCTGCACCAGGACCTCAAGCTGCGTACGTGGCTGAAGGAACGCCTGAACGCCGCCGGCGTGTCGCGCATCATCATCGAGCGTCCGCACAAGAAGTGCCGCGTGACGATCTACGCCGCCCGTCCGGGTGTCGTGATCGGCAAGAAGGGCGCTGACATCGAGAAGCTCCGCAAGGACATCTCGGCGCGCACCGAGGGTGAAGTCCACCTGAACATCGTCGAAGTGCGCAAGCCCGAGACGGACGCCCAGCTGGTCGCCGAGAACATCGCGCAGCAGCTGGAACGCCGGATCGCCTTCCGCCGCGCCATGAAGCGTTCGATGCAGTCGGCCATGCGTCTCGGCGCCAAGGGCGTCCGCATCAACGTGTCGGGCCGCCTCGGCGGCGCGGAAATCGCGCGGATGGAATGGTATCGCGAAGGCCGTGTGCCGCTGCACACCCTGCGCGCCGACATCGACTACGGCTTCATCCAGGCCAAGACGACCTACGGCATCATCGGTGTCAAAGTCTGGGTCTTCAAGGGTGAGGTGCTCGAGCACGATCCGATGGCCCAGGACAAGCGCTGGGCTGCCGAGGCTGCTGGTCCGTCGTCCAACGAAGGCCGTGAACGCGGCGGTCCCCGCGGTGATCGCGGTCCGCGCCGCGACCGGGCACGTGAGAGCTAAGTCATGCTGCAACCGAAGAAAACCAAGTACCGCAAGGCCTTCAAGGGCCGCATCCACGGCGCCGCCAAAGGCGGCTTCTCGCTGAACTTCGGGTCCTATGGCCTGAAGACGGTGGAGCCGGAACGCATCACCGCGCGTCAGATCGAGGCGGCCCGCCGCGCGATCACCCGCCAGATGAAGCGTCAGGGCCGCGTCTGGATCCGCGTGTTCCCCGACCTGCCCGTCACGGGCAAGCCGGCCGAAGTCCGCATGGGCAAGGGCAAGGGCGCCGTGGATCACTGGGCGGCGCGCTGCCACCCGGGCCGGATCCTGTTTGAAATCGACGGCGTGCCGGACGACATCGCCCGTGAGGCCCTGCGTCTTGGCGCCGCCAAGCTGCCGGTCCGCACGAAGGTGGTCACCCGCCTCGACGCCGGCGTCTCGCACGTGGAGCACGTAGGCGCATGACCAAGATCGCCGACCTCCGGGCCCAGACGCCCGACCAGCTGTCCGACGAGCTGCTGAAGCTCAAGAAGGAACAGTTCAACCTGCGCTTCCAGGCCGCCACCGGCCAGATGGAAAAGACCCATCGGGTCTCGGAAGTGCGCAAGGACATCGCCCGTATTTCCACGCTTCTGCGTGCGAACCGCGCGGCGGGTTAAGGAAACGAAGATGCCCAAACGAGTTCTCGAAGGCGTGGTCGTCTCCGACAAGGGCGACAAGACTGTCGTCGTCGTCGTCCAACGCACGCTGCTGCACCCGGTCCTGAAAAAGATCGTGCGCCTGTCCAAGAAGTACCACGCTCACGACGAAGCCAACGCCCTCAAGGTGGGTGATCAGGCCCGCATCATCGAGTGCGCCCCCAAGTCCAAGCTGAAGCGCTGGGAAGTCCTGTCGGACTCCTCGGCCTCGGCCTCGTAATCAGAAAGATCTGATCATATGATCCAGATGCAAACTAACCTGGAGGTAGCCGATAATTCGGGTGCTCGCCGGGTCATGTGCATCAAGGTGTTGGGCGGCTCCAAGCGCCGCTACGCCTCGGTGGGCGACACCATTGTCGCTTCGGTGAAGGAAGCCATTCCGCGCGGCCGCGTGAAGAAGGGCGACGTCGTGCGCGCCATCGTCGTGCGCACCGCCAAGGACATCATGCGCAAGGACGGCTCTGTCATTCGCTTCGACAAGTCGGCCGCCGTCATCGTCAACAAGCAGAACGAGCCCGTCGGCACGCGGATCTTCGGCCCGGTTCCCCGCGAACTGCGCGCCAAGAACCACATGAAGATCATCTCTCTGGCTCCGGAGGTCCTGTAGTCATGGCCGCCAAGATCAAAACCGGCGACAACGTCGTGGTGCTCACGGGCAAGGACAAGGGCCGCACCGGCAAGGTGACCAAGGTCCTGCCGACCACGAACCGCGTCATGGTGCAGGGGATCAACATGGTCCAGCGCCACACCCGCCCGACCCAGGCCGACCCCCAGGGCGGCATCAAGAACAAGGAAGCGTCGCTTCACCTGTCGAACGTCGCGATCGCCGACGCCAACGGCAAGGCGGCCCGCGTCGGCTTCCGCATGGAAGGCGACAAGAAGGTCCGCTTCGCCAAGACGACGGGAGACGTCATCTGATGGCCGACACCAAATACACCCCGCGCCTCAAGGGCGAGTACAACGACCGCATCAAGGGCGTGCTGACCGAGAAGTTCGGCTACACCAACCCGATGCAGATGCCCAAGCTGGACAAGATCGTCCTGAACATGGGCATCGGTGAAGCCGTGGCTGACTCCAAGAAGGCCACCGCGGCCCTCAAGGACCTGGCCGCCATCGCCGGTCAGAAGCCCGTCGCCACCAAGGCCCGCAACTCCATCGCCGGCTTCAAGCTGCGCGAAGGCATGGTCATCGGCGGCAAGGTCACCCTCCGCGGCGACCAGATGTACGAGTTCCTCGACCGCCTGATCACGATCGCGCTGCCGCGCGTGAAGGATTTCCGCGGCCTGAAGCCGACCTCGTTCGACGGTCGCGGCAACTACGCCATGGGCCTCAAGGAACACATCGTGTTCCCCGAGATCAACTACGACCAGATCGACCAGATGTGGGGCATGGACATCATCGTCTGCACCACGGCCAAGACCGATGACGAGGCGCGCGCGCTTCTCACCGAGTTCAAGTTCCCGTTCGTGACGAACTGAGCGGGAAGGGAAAGAAACCATGGCTAAGAAAAGCGCCGTAAACCGCAACGAGATGGTCAAGGCCCTCGTCGCGAAATACGCCGACAAGCGGGCCGCCCTGAAGGCGACCGCCAACGATGAATCCCTGCCGCTTGAGGAGCGTTTCGAAGCGCGCCTGAAGCTTGCCAAGCTGCCGCGCAACTCGGCCGCCAACCGGATTCGTAACCGCTGCGAAGTGACGGGCCGTCCGCGGGCCTTCTATCGCAAGCTCAAGATGAGCCGCATCGCCCTGCGTGAACTCGGCAACCTGGGTCAGATCCCGGGTCTGACCAAGTCCAGCTGGTAAGGGGAGCGACAGACATGATGATCAACGATCCCCTGAGCGACATGATCGCTCGCATCCGGAACGCGCACATGCGCAAGCGTTCCAAGGTGCTCACCCCGGCTTCCCGTCTGCGCCAGCGCGTCCTCGACGTGCTGCAGGACGAGGGCTACATCCGCGGCTATTCGCTGGTTCAGAACCCCGGCGAATTCCCGCAGTTCGAGATCGAGCTGAAATACTTCGACGGCCAGCCGGTCATCGCCGAGATCGCCCGCGTGTCCAAGCCGGGCCGCCGCGTCTACTCCGCGATCTCCGACCTGAAGCCGATCAAGAACGGCCTCGGCATCTCGATCCTCTCCACGTCCAAGGGCGTCATGTCGGACACCGCGGCTCGCGAAGCCAAGGTGGGCGGCGAAGTCCTCTGCAGGGTCTACTAAGATGTCCCGTATCGGAAAACGCACCATTGAAGTGCCGAAGGGCGTGACCGTCACGCTCGACGGCCAGACGGTCTCGGTGAAGGGTCCCAAGGGCGAACGCTCCTGGACCGTCGCCGACGAGATCGAAGTCGCCCAGGGCGACGACGGCCTGAACCTGACCATGCGCGAAGACAACCAGCGTTCGCGGGCCATGTGGGGCCTGTCGCGCACCCTGGTCGACAACATGGTCGTCGGCGTCACCACCGGCTTTGAAAAGAGCCTGGACCTGGTCGGCGTCGGTTACCGCGCCGCGATGAAGGGCAACGCCCTGTCGCTGCAGCTCGGTTTCTCGCACGAAGTCGACATCCAGCCGCCTGCCGGCGTCACCTTCGCGGTGCCCAAGCAGACGGAAATCAAGATCTCCGGCGCTGACAAGCAGGCCGTGGGTCAGATCGCCGCCGTCATCCGCAAGCTGCGTCCGCCGGAGCCCTACAAGGGCAAGGGCGTCCGCTACACGGGCGAAAAGGTCCGGCGCAAGGAAGGCAAGAAGAAGTAGGTCATGGCTCTCTCTCTTCGACAACAAGCCCAGCGCCGCACCGAGCGCACCCGCCGCCGCCTGAAGGCTGTCGCCAACGGACGCCTGCGTCTGTCGGTGCACCGTTCGGACAAGAACATCTCGGCCCAGATCATCGACGACCTGAACGGCGTCACGATCGCTTCGGCCTCCTCGCTGGAAGGCGAGAAGGGCAAGAAGACCAAGGGTTCGAACGTCGAGGCCGCTGCCCTGATCGGCAAGCTGGTCGCCGAACGCGCCATCGAGAAGGGCGTCAAGGACGTCGTCTTCGATCGCGGCGGCTACATCTATCACGGACGGGTGAAGGCGCTGGCAGATGCCGCGCGTGAAGCCGGCCTGAATTTCTAAGGGACGCGACAGATGGCGCAAACACCCCAACGTGGCGGCGGCGGCAACGATCGCAATCGTCGTGACAACCGCAACGCTCCCGTCGACGGTCCGGATTCGGACATCGTCGAGAAGCTGGTGCACATCAACCGCGTCGCGGCCACGGTCAAAGGCGGCCGCCGGTTCTCGTTCGCGGCCCTGATGGTCGTCGGCGACGGCAAGGGCCGCGTCGGCTTCGGTCACGGCAAGGCGCGCGAAGTGCCGGAAGCCATCCGCAAGGCGACCGAGGAAGCCAAGAAGACGATGATCCGCGTGCCGCTGCGCGAGAACCGCACCCTGCACCACGACGGCTCGGGCCGTTGGGGCGCCGGCAAGATCATGATGCGCGCGGCCCCTCCCGGGACCGGCGTCATCGCCGGCGGTCCGATGCGCGCCGTGCTCGAAACCCTCGGCGTCCAGGACGTCGTCGGCAAGTCGACCGGTTCGTCGAACCCCTACAACATGATCCGCGCCACGTTCGAGGCCCTCAAGGTCCAGTCGTCGCCCCGTCAGGTCGCGTCCAAGCGCGGCAAGAAGGTCGCCGATCTGATGGGTCGTCGCAACGACGGCGCCTCGGCTCCGGAAGCGGCGCCTGAAGCCCAGGAAGCCTGACCATGGCCAAGACTGAATCCAAAGCCACCGTCACGGTCCGCCAGACCGGCAGCCCGATCCGCCGCAAGTCGGACCAGCGCGCCACCCTGTCGGGCCTGGGTCTCAACCGCATGGGCCGCGAGTCCACGCTGGAAGACACCCCCTCGGTTCGCGGCATGATCGCCAAGGTCGCGCACCTGACCGAGATCGTCGAAAAGTAAGCCGAAACGCCCTCTCCCGGTCCGGGGGAGGGCGTCTCGCGTCTTGCGATGCTGAAGGGGGCCGCCTAGAAGCGGCCCTTCAATTATTTCAACGCCGAGTCCGGTCCCCCATCATTCGGGTTGGCCGGGCGCTAGCACCCGAAAGGATCAGGCACATGAAACTGAACGAAATTCGCGACAACGAGGGCGCCCACAAGAAGCGCATGCGCGTCGGCCGCGGCCCGGGTTCGGGCAAGGGCAAGACCGCCGGTCGCGGCGTCAAGGGTCAGAAGTCGCGTTCGGGCGTCGCCATCGGCGGCTTCGAAGGCGGCCAGATGCCGCTGTACATGCGGATGCCCAAGCGCGGCTTCAACAACGCCAACGCGCTGAAGCTGGCCGAAGTGAACCTGTGGCGCCTGCAGGACGCCATCGACGCCAAGAAGCTGGACATCAAGGGCGAGATCAAGGGCGACGCCCTGGTCGCCGCCGGCGTGATCCGTCGCGTCAAGGACGGCGTCCGCATCCTGGGCACCGGCGAGATCAAGTCCAAGCTCAACCTGGTCGTCTGGTCGGCCTCGGCCGGCGCGGTCAAGGCGATCGAAGCCGCCGGCGGCACCGTCGTGCAGGAGCGTATCGCTGCTGAAGCCAAGGCCGCCGCGCGCATCGAGAAGCGCAACGCCGCCAAGGGCAAGGCTCCGCCGGCCAAGGCGCCGCGCGGCGACGCCAACAAGATCTCGGCCCGCACCACGCGGACTGCCGCCAAGAAATAAGCTTGAAGGGCGCCCTCGCTAAGCGGGCGCCCTTCGCCTATCTGGACGCTGGCGCCGGATTCAGGTCCGATGCGCCGCGTTCTGACAAGTCGGGGTGACGACATATGGCTTCGGCCGCCGAACAACTCGCAGCAAACATGAACATGGGCTCGTTCGCCAAGGCGACCGAGCTGCACAAACGTCTGCTGTTCACGCTGATGGCCCTGCTGGTCTACCGCATCGGGACCTATGTGCCGATCCCGGGGATCAACTCCGACGCCTTCCTGCAGTTCTTCCAGAACCCGGAAGGCGGACGTGGCGTGCTGGACATGTTCAACATGTTCTCGGGCGGCGCGGTGGAGCGGATGGCCGTCTTCGCCCTGAACGTCATGCCCTACATCTCGGCCTCGATCATCGTCCAGCTGATGGGCGCTGTGTATCCGCCGTGGGAGAAGCTGAAGAAGGAAGGCGGCGAGAGCGGCCGCAAGCAGCTGAACCAGTATACCCGCTATCTGACGGTCGTGCTGGCGCTGTTCCAGTCGACGGGCATCGCCTTCGGCCTCAACGCCACGCCGGGCCTGATCGACACGCCGGGACTGTTCTTCATCGTCTCGACCGTCACCACCCTGACGGGCGGCACCATGTTCCTGATGTGGCTGGGCGAGCAGGTGACGGCGCGCGGCGTCGGCAACGGCATTTCCCTGATCATCTTCGCCGGCATCGTCGCCGTCCTGCCGGGCACCGTCGCCCGCATGTTCGGCCTGGCGCAGCAGGGCCAGATGTCGGTCTTCACCCTGCTGTTCTTCACCGCCCTGGCGATCTTCCTGGTGGTCTTCATCGTCTTCATGGAGCGCGCCCAGCGCCGGCTGCTGATCCAGTATCCGAAGCGTCAGGAAGGCAATCGGATGGCCGGGGGCGAGCGTTCGTTCCTGCCGCTGAAGCTGAACACCGCCGGCGTCATCCCGGCGATCTTCGCCTCGTCGCTGCTGATGCTGCCGACGACGGTGGCCCAGTTCGTGGCCACGGCCAACCTGCCGCCCTGGATGGAATGGCTGCCGGGCGTCACCGCCATGCTGCAGAACGGCCAGCCGCTGTTCATCCTGCTGTACGGCGCGCTGATCGTCTTCTTCTGCTTCTTCTACACCTCGATCACCTTCAATCCCGAGGACACGGCCGAGAACCTGCGCAAATACGGCGGCTTCCTGCCGGGCATCCGTCCGGGCAAGCGCACGGCCGAGTATCTGGACTATGTGCTGACCCGGCTGACGACCATCGGCGCCGCCTATATCGCCGCCGTCTGTCTGCTGCCGGAGATCATGATCGCGATGTCCGGAACCACCGGCCTCATTCTCGGCGGCACCTCGATCCTGATCGTCGTGTCGGTGACCATGGACACCGTGGCCCAGATCCAGTCCCAGCTGCTGGCGCACCAGTACGAAGGCCTGATCAAGAAGGCCAAGCTGCGTGGTCGCGGCAAGCCCTCCGGCAAGGGCGTCACCGCCCCCGCCCGGCGCTAGAGCCGGCCGGGGAGGGGCGGCGATGAACCTGATCCTGTTCGGACCGCCGGCGGCGGGCAAGGGCACCCAGGCCAAACGGCTGGTCGAGGCCCGCGGCATGGTGCAGCTCTCGACCGGCGACATGCTGCGCGAGGCCATCGCCTCGGGCTCGGACCTGGGGCGTGAGTGCCAGGCCATCATGTCGCGCGGCGACCTGGTCAGCGACGCCATCGTCATCGCCCTGATCGAGGCCCGGTTGAAAGAGGCCGGGGACGCCGGCGGCGCCATCTTCGACGGCTTCCC
>NZ_DLHQ01000043.1:0-500 GCF_002483305.1 Brevundimonas sp. UBA7664 | reverse complement strand
CGACGACGCCGCCCTGCTGGACCGGGTCGCGGTCCGTTTCGCCGACCAGGGCCGTCCCGACGACAATCCGGACAGTTTCAAGGTCCGGCTGGACGCCTACAATCGCAACACCGCGCCCCTGCTGCCCTACTATGCCGACAGGGGCCTGCTCAGCGAGATTGACGGCATGGGCGCCATTGGCGCCGTCGCGGCCGCCATCGACGCGGTGCTGGACGGCCCCGCCGCCTGAACCCCGCCTGACCGAACCGGCGTCCCGCGCGTTCAGTCGTGCGTGATAAGGATCGGCGTGTGAAACCTGAACCTCCGTTGCTGAACGCCGACCGGCTGCGCAAGCTGGGCTTCGTGGTGGGCGTCAGCCTGGCCCATCTGGCGGTCTTCTCGGTGATGGGCCGCGCCGAGGCGCCGCTCCCGCCGCCCGAGCAGCCGCCGACGGTCAGCGTCTTTCTGTACCGGCCACCGCCCCCGCCCCCGCCGCCGCCGGTCGCGCCCGCGCGCACCCA
>NZ_DLHQ01000032.1 GCF_002483305.1 Brevundimonas sp. UBA7664 | reverse complement strand
GCCGCCGCCGCCATCTCGCCCGGTGCGCTCAGCGTCCAGCGCGCCGCCCATTCGACGAAGTCCACGGTGCGTTCCGGCAGGCGCGGATCGTCCAGCACGTGGTCGATCGGCTTGAGCCGCCGGTTCGAGCCGGTCGTCTCGCGCGCCTCAGAGACCACCCCCCGCATCAGCCGCGGCCCCAGCGGCACGGCGACCTGATCGCCGCGCACGACCTCGAGCCCCTCGGGGACCTCGTAGTCGAAGGCCTCGGACACCGGCAGGGGGATGAGGACGCTGGCGACTTTCACCGCCTCGCCCGCTCCGCTAGAGAGACCGACATGAAACTCTTCCTCGACACAGCCGACGTCGCCGTCATCAAGGACATGGTCCCCACCGGCATGGTGGATGGCGTCACCACCAATCCCTCGCTGATCGCCAAATCCGGTCGCAACATCGCCGAGGTCATCGCCGAGATTTGCGCCCTCGTCGAGGGGCCGATCTCCGCCGAGGCCGTGGCCACCGATTTCGAGACCATGGTGAAGGAAGGCGACAAGCTCGCCGCCATCGCCCCCAATGTCGTCGTGAAACTGCCCCTGACCTGGGACGGGCTGCGCGCCGCCCGCGCCTTCGCCGACAAGGGCATCAAGACCAACGTCACCCTGTGCTTCTCGGCCGCCCAGGCCATGCTGGCCGCCAAGGCCGGCGCGACCTTCATCTCGCCCTTCGTCGGCCGGCTGGAAGACCACGGCGCCGACGGCATCGGCCTGCTGGAGGAGATCCGGGTGCTGTATGACGTGCACGGCTTCGACACCCAGATTCTCGCCGCCAGCCTGCGCAACACCAACCACGTCAGCGCCGCCGCCGTGGCCGGGGCCGACGCCGCGACCATCCCGGCCGACGTTTTCAAGGCCCTGGTCAAACACCCGTTAACCGACAAGGGGCTTGATGCCTTCCTGGCGGACTGGGGCAAGACCGGTCAGTCGATTCTCTAGTTTCGCCTCGAGGAGAGGTCTGTGAGCGTTTCGCCTGACCTCTCGTCCAAGCCGGAAGAGCCGCACTGGCCGGAAATCCGGGCATGGCTGCAGGCCAACCCCCAGTTCCTGCTGGACGACCGCTCCCTGCTGGAAGAGATCGGGCTCAAGCCCCACGGCCGCAATGTCGTGGAGTTCGGCCGCGCCGCCCTGACCAGGCTGGAAGAGGCCGCCGAGCGTGAGGCCGACGCCCGCAAACGCATCGAATCCATTGCGCGCGCCAATTTCGCCGCCCAGACCCAGACCCACGTCGCGGCGCTGGACCTGATGGAGGCGCGCAATCCGTCGGATCTGGCCCGCCGTCTCGATGCGGTGGCGCAGGGCCGGTTCGGCCTCGCCGGCGCGGCCATCGCCCTCGAAAAGCCGGGCGGCGTGCCGTTCGGCTGGCGCGGCCTTGAGGCCGGAGGGGTCGATTCCCTGCTGGGCGAGCACGGCCTGACCTGGCTCGGACCCAATTTCGCTGGCCTGAACCTGTTCGGCGCGAACGAGGCCGAGGTGAAGTCGGTGGCCCTGATCCGCATGGCCCCGCAGTTCCCCGGCGCGGAGGCGCCCGCCCGCCACGCGATCTGCGCCTTCGGTTCGCCCGAGGAGGATGGCTTCGCCCCCAACATGGGCTGCGAACTGGTGGCCTTCATCGCCCGCGTCGTGGAACGGACCGCCGAGCGATGGCCGATTCTCAGCTGACCTCCGCCGATCAGGCGCTTGCGGCCTGGCTGGAGCATCTGGCCCACGAACGGCGGCTGTCTCCGAACACGCTGGAGGCCTATGGCCGCATCGGCCGCCTCTACCTCGCCTTTCTGGAGCGGCACCGGGGCGGGCCGCAGCGACTGGCCGACCTGGGAACGGTGACCGCCGCCGAGGTGCGCGCCCATCTGGCCGAGCGGCGAAGCGGCGACCACCCGCTGGCGGCCCGGTCAATCAGCCAGACCCTGTCCGCCATCCGCGCCTTCCATGGCTTCCTCGACCGGCGCTGCGCCACACCGGCGCCGCAACTGGCTCTGGTGCGCGGTCCCCGCATCAAGCCGTCCCTGCCCCGCCCCGTCAGCGAGGACCAGGCGCGCGGCCTGCTGCAGGAGACCGACGCCGACCCCGACGCAGAACCCTGGGAAGCCGCGCGGGATCGGGCCGTGCTGACCCTGCTCTACGGCTGCGGCCTGCGCATTTCGGAGGGGCTGTCGCTGGTCCGGTCCGACGCGCCGCTGGCCGAGGCGCTGCGCATCATCGGCAAGGGGGGCAAGACCCGCCTCGCCCCGGTCCTGCCCGCGGTGCGCGCGGCCGTCGACGCCTATCTGGCCCTGCAGCCCTTCCCGCTCGGACCATCCGACGCCCTGTTCCGCGCCCGCCGCGGCGGCCCGCTGGGTCCGCGTCAGGTGCAGGCGACCGTCCAGCGGCTGCGCGGCCGGCTCGGCCTGCCCGCCACGACCACGCCCCACGCCCTGCGTCACAGCTTCGCCACCCATCTGCTGGGCGCCGGCGCCGACCTGCGCTCGATCCAGGAGCTGCTCGGCCACGCCAGCCTGTCGACGACCCAAAAATACACCGCCGTGGACGCCGCCCGCCTGCTGGAGGCCTATTCCGCCGCCCATCCAAGGGTCTGACACGCATCAATGCATCGCAGATCGGGCGGCGCTGCCGGCGGCCGGCGCTACCGATGCAAGATGTTGAAGGAGGTGTGGTTATCTTCCTCAACCCACATGCGGCAGCTCTCAACAAGCTCAAGCATTTCGGAGTCCGAGTCCCGGTTGATCAGGACGTTTATGCGCGCGGTGGGACGTGCAGGCGGGCCATGCTCGTCCCGCCACGCCTCGGAATGAATGAAGTCCAGGTAGACATCGAGCTTCCGGAGCAGACGTTCTTTGGACCGTCTGTCGTTACGCAACGGGCTCGCGATCACGAGCTCCAACTGGCCAGCGCCGTCCGCGGCCTTGGCGTGGATGTCCAGGACGAAGATGCGGGGAATGGGATGGGTCGGATCGTCTCCGAACCAGTCAGCCTCATCCCCCGCAAGCGTCACGCCTGCATCGTCCAGCCGTCCACCCCCATGGCCGCCTGTTTGACGGCCTCGGAGCGGGTGGGGTGCGGGTGGCAGATGCGGGCGACATCTTCCGACGAACCGCCGAAGGCCATGGCCACGCAGGCCTCGCCGATCATCTCGCCCGCCTGGGGCCCCATGATGTGGACGCCGAGGATTCGGTCGGTCGTCGCGTCAGCGAGAACCTTGGCGAAGCCGTCGGTCTCGTGGTTGATCTTGGCCCGGCTGTTGGCGCTGAACGGGAATTTGCCGGCCTTGTAGGCGACGCCGTCGGCCTTCAGCTGATCCTCGGTCCTGCCGACCCAGGCCACTTCCGGCGTGGTGTAGACCACGCTGGGCACCAGATTGTAGTCGACGTGCCCGGCCTTGCCGGCGATCAGCTCGATCACCGCCACGGCGTCCTCCTCGGCCTTGTGCGCCAGCATCGGGCCGTAGGTGACGTCGCCGATGACCCAGACGCCGTCCGTCCCGGTGCGGAAATGGTCGTTGGCGAGGAAGCCGCGCTTGTCGGTCTCGATGCCGACCGTCTCCAGCCCCAGCCCCTCGGTGTAGGGACGCCGCCCGATGGCGACCAGCACGACATCGCCCTTCAGCGTCTCGGCGGCGCCGCCGGCGGCCGGCTCGACGGTCAGTTCGACCCCGTCCTTGGTGGTCTTCGCGCCGGTGACCTTGGAGCCGAGCTTGAAGCTCATGCCCTGTTTGGTCAGGGCGCGCTGGAAAGCCTTGGCGACGTCGCTGTCCATTCCGGGGCTGATGCGGTCCAGATATTCGACCACCGTCACCTGCGCGCCGAGGCGGCGCCAGACCGAGCCCAGTTCCAGACCGATGATGCCGGCGCCGATGACGATCAGATGCTTCGGCACGGCCGGCAGCGACAGGGCGCCGGTGGAATCCACCACCTTGCCGTCCTCGAAGGTCACGCCGGGCAGCGGCGTCGGCTCCGAGCCGGTGGCGATGACGATGTCCTTGGCCGTCAGCACCGTCTTCGAGCCGTCGGCGGCCGTCACCTCGACCTGGCCCTTGCCGACGATCCGGCCGCGGCCCTTGATCCAGTCGGCCTTGTTCTTCTTGAACAGGAATTCGATGCCCTTGGTCAGGGCGGTGACGCTCTCGGTCTTCTGGCCCATCATCTGGCCGAGGTTCAGCTTCGGCGCGCCGATCTCGATGCCGAGATGGGGGAATTCCGTCGTCGCCGTCTCGAACAGTTCCGAGGCGTGCAACAGGGCCTTGGACGGCATGCAGCCGACGTTCAGGCAGGTGCCGCCGAGGGTCTCGCGCATTTCGATACAGGCGGCGGTCAGGCCCAGCTGGCCGGCGCGGATGGCGGCGTTGTAGCCGCCCGGGCCGCCGCCGATGATGACGACGTCATACGAGGCGCTGGAAACGGCGGCTTCGGCCATGGAATCTCTCGGGTCTGTGGTGGGCGCCGGGAAGGCGCGCGGAACCTGGCGGCCGACCGCGAGGGTCAACCGCCGCGCCGCATATAAGGGGTTCCGGGACTTTCGGGCAGCCCTTCGTCAGAAATTCAGCTGACCCGCTTCGCGCTTGCGCCGGATGCGCCGGCCAGCGACGACCACCAGCACGCCAAGCAGGAACAGGGCGCCCAGCACCAGCCAGACCGGATCGACCGGCAGGCCGCTGACCGCCTCGGGCGCCGCCATGGTGGTGGGGCCGCCGGATCGGGCGGCGACGTCGCCGCCGCCCTGGTCGAGCGCCAGCCGGAGCACGGCGTCGGCGATGAAGCCGAGGAAATAGGCCACGGCGGCCTTCGAATTTCCCGCGCCCAACATCAGGGCGGCGACCAGATACAGGCCGACGGCGCCGATCCACAGGGTCCAGACCGGCAGGAAGCCGAACAGATCGCCGCCGGCGTCCGCCTCGGCGCCCATCCGCGACGCGGCCACATCAGGCCCGGCGCCTTCGAGCATGGGAGAGATGAACGGCCAGGCCAGCCAGCCGGCATAGCCGATGACCGCCAGCACCACGATGAACCGCAACAGCTTCATGTCGAACCTCCCGCCCCCGAAACCCACCCCGCGTTAACCACCATAGCCCGGCTGGCCGAACGGCGAAAGGCGGCGGCTCAGGCCGCGCTGGGCAGGGTGATGGAGACCTCGGCCCCTTCGCCGGGGGCGCTGTCGATCGACAGCACGCCGCCGGCCTGGCGGGCGAAGGCATAGGCCTGGGACAGGCCCAGACCGGCCGCGCCCTCGCGGGTGGTGAAGAAGGGTTCGACCGCGCGGGCGGCGAGGTCGCGGTCCATGCCCGGGCCACTGTCGCGCACGCTCAGACGCACCCCGCCCTCGAGCATGGTCTCCAGCCGCACGGCGACCGATCCCTTGCCGGCGACGGCGTCGACGGCGTTCTGGGTCAGGCCGCGGACCGCGCCCTCGAAGGCGACGGGGTCGAGGCGCACGGGCGCCGCGTCGGACGGCCCCTCGATCATCAGGTCGACGCCCGGTCCGCCCAGGGCCCGCAGTCGGGTCTCCATGCCACGGAGCAGGACGCCGGCGTCGAGGACGCGCAGCACCGGCGCGTCGTCGCCCTGCGAAAAGGCGGTCAGGCGCCGGGTCAGCAGCTCGCCCTTCTGGCCCGCGGCCAGGGCGGCCTGGCCGATACGGCGCACCCGGGCCGGGTCGTCGGCCTGGCGCAGCATCATGTCGAGGGCCCCGGTCATGACGCCGAGCAGGGCGTTGAAGTCGTGGGCCAGCCCGCCGGTCAGGCGGCCGACGCTCTCCATCCGGCGACCGCCGGCCAGTTCGGCCTCCGCGTCCTCACCGGCCTTCCGCGCGGCTTCGTGCGCGGCCCGGGCCTCCTCGCGGGCGGCGGCGGCGGCGGCGAGCGCCTCCCCGGCCTCGCGCCGGGCGGCCTCGGCGGCCTCGCGCAGGGCCAGGGTTTCGTCGGAGACGG
>NZ_DLHQ01000014.1:9083-62768 GCF_002483305.1 Brevundimonas sp. UBA7664 | reverse complement strand
GGGAACAACCCCCGTCCGGTCCAGGAGACGGTCGTCGCCGTCCCTGCCCGCGGCGCGCGGACCGGGTCACCTGCCAACAACAGGCGACGGCCCCGGCGCGTCGAAAACCCGCCGCGCGGAGCGTCTGTCTTTCGCCGAAACGGTATTCCTATCTACTCATCCGGGCGAAGGTCCGGGCGCTCCGCCATGCCTCCCATAACCGCCCTGGAAACAGCGCGGCGCCGACGCCTGCGCCCTTCCTCGATCCCACACGGAGACCCCATGCCCAAGGCTCGCCAACCCCGACCCGACCGCGGCCCGGACCTGCCGCCCGCGCAGCGCGCCGCCATGATCGCCGAGTTGATGAGCCGGCTCCGCCAGCTCCGCCGGGTTTTCATCAAAAGAAGTGGCACGCGCGACAGTACCGGCGCGCCCGCGGCCTGCCCTCGATCAACCTGCCGCTCGTGTGGACGAACGAACACAACGTCACACCCCGGCACGGACGCAATAATCCCTTGAGATATCAAAAGACTAATGAGTCGGGCGATCGCCTTGACCAAACCGGGTCGCCCCTATAGGTTCCGCGCCGAATTCAGACCCTCCTCGACGCCCGTCTTTCGACGTCAGCGGAGAGGCGCTGAGGCCCCTATGTCCCTGCCACCGGAATCGCGCGAAGAGGCGATCGCTCGTCTCAACGAAAGCGCATCCGATCTGGAGGCGCGCACCGCCCGCCAGATCTCTCACGAGGCCGCTGGTCAGGCGGCGGCGGGACAGGCTTGGAAGATTCTCGCCGATCTGTTCGGCGGCGTCTTCGTCGGTCTGGCGATCGGCTTCGGGATCGACCGGTTCGCCGGGACGACGCCCTGGGGAATAATCGGCGGCGTCCTTCTGGGCTTCGCCGTCTCGGTGTGGATGGCGTGGCGCACGGCGCAACGCCTGATGGCCGAAGCGAAACAGCATGGGGAGCCTCAGTCGGTTCCCTTCGACGACGACGAAGACCAGGGAGTCTGATCGCCCGATGGCCGATCCGCTACACCAGTTCCAGGTTACCCCCCTGCCGGGTCTCGACTTCGGCGAAGTGACTCTGCCGCTCGTCGGCACGGTCCATCTGGCCTTCACCAATTCGCACCTGGCGATGACCCTCGCCTTCCTGCTGGTGGTCGGCTTCTTCCAGCTGGTCACCTCGGGCGCCAAGGTCGTTCCGGGCCGCGGCCAGGCCGTGGGCGAGACCCTGTTCGGCATGATCGACGGCATCTCCGAATCGATCATCGGCCATGACGGCCGGAAATATTTCCCGTTCGTCTTCACCGTCTTCACCTTCATCCTGGCGATGAACATGCTGGGCATGTTCCTCAGCTTCACCGCCACGTCGCAGCTGGCCGTGACCGCCACCTTCGGCGTCATCACCTTCCTGCTGGTGGTGATCATCGGCATCAAAAAGAACGGCCTGAAATTCCTCGGCCTGTTCTGGCCCACCGGCGCGCCGCTGGTGATGCGCCCGATCGTCGGCCTGATCGAATTCTTCTCCTTCCTGCTGCGCCCCCTGACGCTCACCCTTCGTCTGTTCGGCAACATGATGGGCGGCCACGTCGCCCTGAAGGTCTTCGCCGGCTTCGTCGTGTCGCTGGGGGCCATGGCCGCCGCGGGCGGCTGGGGCTACCTCGGCCTGCCGGGCGCCGCGCTTTCGCTCAGCCTGGTCACCGCCCTGACCGCGCTGGAGTTCCTCGTGGCCTTCCTCCAGGCCTTCGTCTTCGCCGTGCTGACCTGCGTCTACCTGAACGACGTGGTCAACCTCAGCGACCATCACTAACCCACCCGCTTTTTCTCCAACCAACCAACTCTCACAGGACTGAACACCATGGTTGATCCGCAAATCGCCGCCGCCAACGCCGCCGCCATCGTCTCGGCCGGCAACGCCATCGGCGCCGGCCTGGCCATGACCGGCATGATCGGCGCCGGCATCGGCGTCGGCAACATCTTCGGCAACTTCCTGTCGGGCGCCCTGCGCAACCCGTCGGCCGCCGGCTCGCAAATCGGCAACCTGTTCGTCGGCGCGGCCCTGGCCGAAGCCCTGGGCATCCTGTCGTTCGTCATCGGCATCCTGCTCTGGACGTCGGCGAGCTGATTTCGTCCTTCTGATCGAGGGGGCGGCCCGGTTCCGGCCGGGTCGCCGCCTCGCTTCTGACTGACGTATCGACCGCTCCAAACCCAGGCGACAGATGACCGATTCCGCTCAACCCGCAGTGACTCACGACGCGCCCCATTCGGTCGCCGTCGCGGACACGCACGCCTCGACCGAAGCCACGCATGGCGAAGGCGGGGGCGGCCTGCCGCAGTTCGAGTTCCAGCACTGGTTCGGTCAGATCGTTTATCTGATCGTCCTGTTCGCCCTGCTCTACTGGCTGATGGCCAAGGTCTTCGTGCCGCGTCTGCGCGGCGTCATCGACCAGCGCGCCGCCACCATCGCCGACGCCGTCTCGGCCGCCCGTCAGGTCCAGGCCGAGGCCGCCGGCCAGGCTGAGGCCGCCAAGGCCGAGGTCGAGGCCGCCCGCGCCTCGTCCCGCTCGATGGCCGCCGCCGCCAAGGCTCGCGTCACCGAGACCGCCAACGCCCGCGCCGCCGAGGAAGAAGCCGTCGTCAACGCCCGCATCGCCGAGGCCGAGACCGCCATCGGCAAGACCCGCGACGCCGCCATGACCAATGTCGGCGCCATCGCCTCCGATACGGCCGCCGCCATCGTCGAACGCCTGACCGGCAAGGCGCCGACCGCCGCTGAAGCTTCTGCCGCCGTGAAGGGCGCCGCCTGATGGAATTCTTCAACCCGCATCTTTACAGCCTGTCGAACCCGGAGCTCTGGGTCGCCGTCGGCCTGCTGCTGTTCTTCGGCGTCTGCGTCGCCGTGGGCGTGCCGAAGCTGGTCGGCGGGGCGCTCGACGCCAAGGCCGCCAAGATCCAGTCCGAGCTCGACGAGGCCGCCCGTCTGCGCGCCGAGGCCGAGGCCCTGCTGGCCCAGATCCGCACCGAAAAGGCCGAGGCCGAGGCCCAGGCCGCCGAAATGCTTGCCGCCGCCGAAGCCGACGCCCGCCTGATGGAAGTCGAGGCCAAGGCCAAGCTGGAAGAGACCCTCGCCCGCCGTCAGGCCCTGGCCGAGCGTCGCATCGCCCAGGCCGAGGTTCAGGCCGTGGCCGAGGTCAAGACCGCCGCCGCCGACCTCGCCGCCCGCGCCGCGGAGCAGATCCTCGCCGCCCGTCTGGCCGGCCAGAAGTCCGACCCGCTGCTCGACGCCGCCATCGCCCAGATCGGCGCGCGGCTGAACTAGGTCAGGCCGCGTCGGGTCGACAGGGCGGAGCCCTGTGACCGCGGCCCAACAAAGTCAGTGGGCCGTGGCTCCGGCGGGCGCATGCGCCCGTTTGCCTCGCTCCACCAGCCGCCCGTAGACGCTGCCCAGCACGACGCCATAGACGGCGTGGGTGGCGATCATCCAGGCCAGGGTACCGAAACCCGCCTGCATGAAGAAGATGCCCACCGGCCGACCGCCCAGGACGCCGACCAGCGGCGCCACGGTGAGGCCCATCACGACGAACGCTCCGACCGCGAAGAGAATCCCCTTCGATTCGGGCGTGTCGGTCGGCAGTCGCGGGCAGAGCACGCCGAAGAGCGGACCCAGTATCAGGGTGCCGACGACGAAGTGGGCGATCCACCCGACGACCATCAGATCGGGTGTCTGCAGCATGACGGACAGCAATCGCGGAAAACTGGCCGTCCATGGCCCGAAATAAAGGTTGGCGGCTTCGAGCACCGACACCGCGACCGTTGCGGCCAGACCGGCGATCATGCCTTTTTGTACGCGTGACATCATGACCGCAGCGCCTCCCAACGCTTGTTGTGGCTCAGACTACGCAAATGTGAGCATACGCCTGCTGAAGCGGCCGGCGATCACATTGCCGTGCGCGGCCGCCGTCCACCGACCGACGACGCGGATGGCGGGGAACAACCGGGGCTGTATAGTCCGCCGATGAAAGCGCGTTTCCTCTGGCGGGCCCACCGGGCCCGCCTGCTCGACCAGGCGGCCGAACTGGCCCTGATCCGTCGACACACCAAGCCGGGCGACCTGGCCTGCGACGTTGGCGCCAACAAGGGCAGCTACCTCTACTGGATGGCCCGCTGGGCGGAGCGCGTCGTCGCCTTCGAGCCGCAGCCGGGACTGGCCGCCTACCTTGAGACCCTCGCCGCGACCCTGCCGCTGCGCAATGTCACGATCGAACAGAAGGGCGTGTCGGACCATTCCGGCGTGCTCGAACTGTACATGCCCTCGGTCAATTCGCCCGAGGCCAGTCTGGTCCCGATCGCCGGCGCGCAAACGGTGCAGGTGCCCGTCGTGGCCCTCGACGACTATTTCGCTCCGTCAGACCGGCTGGGCGTACTGAAGGTCGATGTCGAGGGCGCGGAACTGGACGTCTTCCGCGGCGCCGACCGCATCCTCCGCCAGGACCGGCCGGTCCTGCTGTTCGAATGCGAGCAACGGCACCTGCGGACCGGCTCGGTGTTCGACTGCTTCCGCCACCTTGAGGCGCGCGGCTACACGGGCCGGTTCATCCAGGCAAAGACGCTCAGGCCGGTGTCCGAGTTCGACCTGGCGATCCACCAGAACCAGACCGGCGAGCGCTTCTGGCGCGCCCCGGACTACAGCAACAACTTCCTGTTCGAACCCGTCTGACCCGACGCCTATTCGGCGGCGATATTCGACCCTTCCGGCGCCGTCCAGCGCAGCACCGGCGAGCGGGCGGCGCGGGTCTCGTCCAGACGCTTCATCGGTGCATGGAAGGGGGCGCCCTTGAACCGGTCGACGTCGCCGGCCTTGGCCGCTTCCGCCAGCGCCCGCATGGCGTGGATGAAGCGATCCAGCTCCTGCTTGGACTCCGTCTCGGTCGGCTCGATCAGCATGGCGCCGTGGACGACCAGGGGGAAATACATGGTCATCGGGTGGAAGCCCTCGTCGATCATCGCCTTGGCGAAGTCGAGCGTGGTCACCTCCGTGCCCTTCAGCCATTCATCGTCGAACAGGGCCTCGTGCATGCACGGCCCGTCCGGGAAGGCGGCGCTCATCAGGTCCGAAAGTCGGGCCTTGATATAGTTCGCGTTCAGCACCGCATCCTCGGCGACCTGGCGCAGGCCGTCGGAGCCGTGGCTCATCATGTAGCTGAGCGCGCGGGTGTACATGCCCATCTGGCCCTGGAAGGCGCACAGCCGGCCGAAGGCCTGGGCCGCCTCGTCTTCCTCGCGCTCGATCAGGCGATAGCCGTCGGCGTCATGCACGACCCACGGGGCCGGCGCGAACGGCGCCAGCGCCTCCGACAGCACCACCGGACCCGCGCCCGGCCCGCCGCCGCCGTGCGGCGTCGAGAAGGTCTTGTGCAGGTTGATGTGCATCGCATCGACGCCCAGATCGCCCGGACGGACCCGGCCGACGATGGCGTTGAAGTTGGCCCCGTCGCAGTAGAAATAGGCGCCGGCCTCATGGGTCAGGCGGCTGATCTCGAGGATATCGCGCTCGAACAGGCCGCAGGTGTTCGGATTGGTCACCATGATGGCGGCGACGTCGTCGCCCAGCTTGGAGGCCAGATCGGCCACATCGACGCGGCCGTCGTCGGTCTGGGCCACTTCCACCACCGTATAGCCGACGAAGGCGGCGGTGGCCGGATTGGTCCCGTGGGCCGAGGTCGGCACCAGCACCTTGCGGCGCTGCTCATGCTGGCCCGAGGCCTCGTGGGCGGCGCGGATGGCCATCAGGCCGCACAGCTCGCCATGGGCGCCGGCCTTGGGCGACAGGGCCACGGCGGGCATGCCGGTCAGGGTCTTGAGCCAGTGCGCCAGCGTATCCATCAGCTCCAGCGCGCCCTGCACGGTGGACGTCGGCTGCAGCGGGTGGATGTCGGAGAAGCCGGGCAGGCGGGCCATCTTCTCGTTGAGGCGCGGGTTGTGCTTCATCGTGCACGAGCCCAGCGGATAGATGGCCAGGTCGATGGCGTGGTTCTTCTGCGACAGGCGCACATAGTGGCGCATCGTCTCGGGCTCGGAGAGACCCGGCAGGCCGATCGGATCCTTGCGGACCAGATCACCCAGATCAGAACCGTCCGCTTTCGGCTCGGGCAGGTCGACGCCGGTCTTGCCCCAGCCGTCGCTCTCGAAGATCAGATGCTCGTCCTGCAGCAGGCCCCGGGCGCCGGTCAGGGTGGCGGGCTTGCTCTCGACGCGGTTCGGGCTGGTCGGGCGGCCGACGGTGTTCATCGTGCTCATGGTCCCGGCTCCTTACGCGCAGACCTTGGCGAGCGCGCTCGCCAGGATTTTGATGTCGCCGTCCATGGTCATCTCGGTCGCCGCGACCAGCAGGACATCGTCCATGCCGGCGTCGGGGGCGAGGCGGCTGTAGGGCACGCCGGCCAGAATGCGGTGCTGGGCCAGTTGCTCGACCACCTCGGCGGCCGGCTTCGGCAGCTTCACCGCGAACTCGTTGAAGAAGCGCGGGGTCAGGACCTCGACGCCCGGGATCGCCGCCAGCGCGTCGCGGGTCGCCAGCGCCTTCTCGTGATTTAGCAGGGCCATCTTGCGCAGCCCGGTCTCGCCCAACAGGCTCATGTGGATGGTGAAGGCCAGGGTGCAGAGGCCCGAGTTGGTGCAGATGTTCGACGTCGCCTTGTCGCGGCGGATGTGCTGCTCGCGGGTCGACAGGGTCAGGACGAAGCCACGCTTGCCATCGGCATCCACCGTCTCGCCGGTCAGGCGACCCGGCATCTGGCGGACCAGTTTTTCGCGGCAGGCGAACAGGCCGACGTACGGGCCGCCGAAATTCAGCGCATTGCCGATCGACTGGCCTTCGGCGGCGACGATGTCGGCCCCCATTTCGCCCGGCGATTTCAGCAGGCCCATCGACACGGCCTCCGTGACCACGACGATCAGCAGGGCGCCGGCGGCGTGGGCCGCTTCGGCGATCTTCGTCACATCGGTGGCCGTGCCGAAGACGTTCGGGGTCTGGACGACGACGCAGGCGGTGTCCGGTCCGATCTGCGCGATGACGTCCGCCTCGGCGTCGACGGCGGCGGTCAGGACCTGGGTCTCGACGCCGACCGCGTGGACCACGGTCTCGGTCGCCCGGACATAGTGGGGATGCACCCCGCCCGAGATTACCGCCTTGTTGCGGCGGGTCACGCGGGTCGCCATCAGCACGCCCTCGGCCATGGCGGTCGAACCGTCATACAGGCTGGCGTTGGCCACCGGCATGCCGGTCAGGTTCGCGACCTGGGTCTGGAATTCGTACAGATACTGCAGCGTGCCCTGGGCGATTTCCGGCTGGTACGGCGTGTAGCTGGTCAGGAACTCCGAGCGCTGGATCACGTGGTCCACCGTCGCCGGCACATGGTGCTTGTAGGCGCCGGCGCCGCAGAAGAAGGGCACGGAGCCCGCCGAGGCGTTCTTCGCCGCCATGGCCCCCAGCGCCCGCTCGACTTCCAGTTCGCCCGCCACGCGCGGCAGGTCGACGAAGCCGTCGCGGCGCGCCGCTTCGGGCACGTCCACGAACAGGTCATCGATGGATTTGGCCCCGATCGCCGCCAGCATGGCGGAGCGGTCGTCGGGCGTCAGCGGCAGGTAGCGCATGGCGGGGAGATCCGTGCGGGAGGGAAGGGCTTAGAGAGAGGTGAGGAAGGCGTCGTAGGCGGCGCGGTCCATCAGGCCGCCGGTCGAGGCGTCGGAGACCCGGATCTTCGCGAACCAGCCCTCGCCTTCGGGATCGGCGTTGACGGTTTCGGGGGCGGTGGCGAGGGCGGCGTTGCCCTCGATGACTTCGCCCGAGACCGGGGCGTAGACGTCCGAAGCCGCCTTGACGCTCTCGACGACGGCGAAACTGTCGCCCTTCGAGACGGTCTTGCCGGCTTCCGGCGTCTCGACGAACACCACGTCGCCCAGGGCGTCAGCGGCGTGCTTGGAAATTCCGACGGTGGCGATGTCGCCGTCGAAGCGAACCCACTCGTGATCCTTGGAAAAATGCATCGGTCCGATCCTCAGGCTTTCGGTTTGCGATAGTAGCGTTGGGCGACGAAAGGCATGGCGACGACCTCGGCGGCGGCGGGCTTGCCGCGCACGATGACCTTCAGTTCCGTGCCCAGATCGGCGAATTTCGGCGGGACATAGCCCATGGCGATGTTGCGGCCCAACGTCGGCGAGGGGCCGCCCGATGTGACGTTGCCGATCACGTTTCCGTCCATGTCGGCGATCTCGGCCCCTTCACGGGCCGGGGCGCCTTCCTTGACGCTCAGACCGACGCGGACCCGCGACGGGCCGTCGGCCAGTTCCTTGAGAATGCGGTCGGCGCCGTTGAAATCGGCGCGCTCCTTGCGCGACTTCGACAGGGCGAAGGTCAGGGCGCCCTCGACCGGGCTGGTCGTCGGGTCGATGTCGTGGCCGTGCAGCGGCAGGCCGGCTTCCAGTCGCAGGCTGTCGCGGGCGCCCAGGCCGATCGGCTTGACGCGGGCGTCCTTCAGGATGGCAGTCCAGATGCGCTCGGCGTCCGCGTTCGGCACCGAAATCTCATAGCCGTCCTCGCCGGTGTAGCCCGAGCGCGACACGAAGCAGTCGACCCCGAACAGCACCAGCCGGGCGCAGTCCATGAAGCCGAACTCGGCCAGGACCGGCTCGTGCGCCGCCATGACCTCGGCCGCTTCCGGGCCCTGAATGGCGATCAGCGCCCGGTCGGACAGGACCGTCAGCTTGGCGTCGCCGGACAGGTTGGCCTCGAGGAAAGCGAAATCGGCGTCCTTGTTGCCGGCGTTGACCACCACATAGAGGCCGTCATGGTCGGGCCGGCCCGCCATCAGGTCGTCCATGATCCCGCCTTCGGCGTTCAGCAGCAGGCTGTATTTCTGCCGCCCCGCCTTGAGGATCGCATAGTCGCCGGGCACGAAGCGCTCGAACTGGGCGACGGCGTCCTCGCCGGTGATCTTGCACTGGCCCATGTGTGAGACGTCGAACAGGCCGGCGTGTTCGCGGGTCCAGCGGTGCTCGGCCAGCACGCCCTCGTACTGGACCGGCATATCATAGCCGCCAAAGCCCACCATACGGGCGCCGAGCGCGCGGTGCGCGGCGTTGAGGGGCGTCGTCTTCAAGGTGTCGTCGGTCATGTCGGCCTTCAGAGTCGCGTACCGGGGCGGAAAGCTCCGCCGTCCTCGCGCCCCCGCTGTCCTGAAGCCTGAGAGATTCCGGCGCCTCAAGTGAAGGCGTCTTGCTCCGTCGGCGCGCCCGCAAGGAGCGACTTTCCAGCGTCCGTATGCCTTCGCGGTCCGTTTGCCTGAGCGTTTCCGGGGCGGTTGCGCCTTCGGCTCCGGACCCCTCGAAAGGGCTCCGATCTCTCCCGCGAGAGCGTCGCGACCTAGGCCCCGACTCCGGGGCGAAGTCAAGCGGAACGGGCGGCCCAAGCCTCGACTTCGGCGATCCGCGCGGCCTTGTCCGCCTCGTCCAGGAACGACCCCTCGAAACTGTTGCGCGCCAGCAGGGTGACCTGTTCGCGCGTCAGGCCGACGGCCGTCGCCAGCTGGCGGTAGTTCTCGTTCACATAGCCGCCGAAATAGGCCGGATCGTCCGAGTTCAGGGTCACGTGCAGACCGCGGCGGAGCATCTCCGGCACGGGATGATCCTTCAGGTCCTTCACGACGCAGAGCTTCAGGTTCGACAGCGGGCACACCGTCAGCGTCATCCGCGACGCCGCCAGCCGCTGGATCAGGGCCTCGTCCTCCATCGACCGGTTGCCATGGTCCATGCGGTCGATGTGCAGCAGGTCCAGCGCCTCGCGGACATAGGCCGGCGGGCCCTCCTCGCCGGCGTGGGCGCAGAGCTTCAAGCCGAGGTCCCGCGCGGCGGCGAAGACGCGCTCGAACTTGGACGGCGGGTGGCCGACCTCCGACGAGTCCAGGCCGACGCCGACGAAATGATGCAGATACGGCTTCGCCGACTCGAGGGTCGCGAAGGCCTCATCTTCGGTCAGGTGGCGCAGGAAGCTGAGGATCAGGCCTGACGTCACGCCCAGTTCGGCCTTCGCCCGGTCCATGCCGGCGATCAGCCCCTCGACCACCACGCCGAAGGGCACGCCCCGGTCGGTGTGCGTCTGCGGGTCGAAGAAGATCTCGGCGTGACGCACATTGTCGGCCGCGGCGCGCTGGAAATAGGCGAAGGCCAGGTCCTCGAAGTCCCGGCGGGTCAGCAGCACATTCGCCCCGGCATAATAGATGTCGAGGAAGTCCTGCAGGTTCGAGAAATCATAGGCGGCGCGTACCGCCTCGACGCTGTCGAACGGGATGGCCACGCCGTTGCGCTGCGCCAGTTCGAACATCAGCTCGGGCTCGAGACTGCCCTCGATATGCAGATGCAGCTCCGCCTTGGGCAGGCCGGCGATATAGGTGTCGAGCGACATGGGCGGTCTCCCTGCTGAGGCGCCAGTCTAACCTACATCCGCTCCGGCGTGTCGATGCCCAGCAGGTCCAGCGCCGTCTCCAGCTGGTCCAGCGCCGCCTTCGACAGGGTCAGGCGCGAGCCCTTCGTCGCCTCATCCGGCGCGACCAGCACAGGGCAGGCGGCGTAGAATTTCGAGAACGACTGCGCCAGACGGTAGGCGTGCTCGGCGATGACGTGCGGCATCCGTTTGTCATAGGCGTCGGTCACGGCCTGGGAGAAGGCGTCCAGCGTCAGGGCCAGATCGCGTTCGGCCGGCTCGGCGATCACGATCGGACCGGGCGCCGCGCCCTGGTCCGCGCCCTTGCGCAGCAGGGATTTGATACGGACCGCCTGGTAGAGGAGGTACGGCCCGGTCTTGCCCTCGAAGCTCATGAAGCGGTCGAGGTCGAAGATGTAGCTGGTGGTCCGGCTGTTCGAGAGGTCGGCGAATTTCAGCGCGGCGACCGCCACCTTGCGGGCGATGTCTTCGAACTCGGCATCGGGCAGATCGGCGCCCAGCTTCGCCTCCTGCAACCGCTCACGGGCCTTGTCCGTGGCCATGGTGATCAGGTCGTGCAGCTTCAGCACCCCGCCGGCGCGGGTCTTGAAGGGCTTGCCGTCAGGGCCGTTCATGGTGCCGAAGCCGAGGTGGTCCAGCGAGCCCTCTGCGGCGTAGCCGGCCAGATAAGCGGCGCGGAACACCTGTTCGAAATGCTCGGCCTGCCGTTCGTCGACGACGTACAGGATCAGGTCGGGGTCGATCGCCTTGCGACGGTCGAGGATGGTGGCCAGGTCGGTCGTACCGTACATGGCCGAGCCTTCGGACGAGATGACCAGCAATGGCGGCGGGCTCGGGGCCTCGATCACCGATCCGTCCGCCAGCTTGCGCTTGCGCGTCTCGCCGGGCCGGGCGACGTGAATCACGCGGGCGCCGTCGTCCTCGACCAGCAGGCCCGTGGCCTCAAGGTGGGCGATCATTTCCGCCATGACCGGATCCGCGTCGCTCTCGCCGTTCCACAGGTCGAAGGTGACGCCGAGGGCGCCGAACTCGCGTTCCAGCGCCGTCCGGCTGACGGCGACGAAATGGGCCCACAGTGCGCGATAGCCGGGCCGTCCGCCCTGCAGCTCCGCTGTCGCCTTGCGGGCGCGGTCGCGGAAGGCGGCGTCCTCCTTGGCCCTGGCCGCGGCGGCGGGGTAGAGCCGTTCCAGGTCCTCGAGCGTGACGGGGCTTTCGGCCGGGAAGGGACCGTCGCCCTCGGCAAGGAAGCCGTCGGCCTTGCCCTCGTCGCCGACGGCGACGATCAGCAGCCCCATCTGGAAGCCCCAGTCGCCGAAATGGGCGTCGCCCCAGACCGTGTCGCCGCGAAAGCGGAAGATGCGTTTCAGGCTCTCGCCGATGATGGACGAGCGCAGATGGCCGACGTGCATCGGCTTGGCCACGTTGGGCCCGGCGAAGTCGATGATCACCTTGCGGGGTGAAGCCACCAGCGAGGCTCCGGCGTGTTCGCCGTCGCCGGCCACCTCGGCGGCGCGCGCCGAAAGCGCCCCATCGGCCAGTTTCAGGTTGATGAAGCCTGGTCCGGCGACCTCGACGGACGACAGGCGCGGATCGCTCTTCAGCCGGTCAGCGACACGGGCCGCCAGCTCGCGCGGATTGGCCTTCAGCGCCTTGGCGGCGGCGAGCGCGCCGTTGGACTGGAAGTCCGCCAGATCGGGTCGATCGGAGGAGGTGACTTTCGCCAGGGCGGCGTCCACGCCTTCGGCGGCGAAGGCGGCTCCGACCGCTTCGCCCAGAACAGTCCTGAGGTCGGTCATTACTGCGCCGGCGGCTGGGCGGCGCCGGTTCCGGCGTTGACGCGGAATCGGCTGCCGGACCGGTTGAACTCGGCCATCGCCGGGGTGACATCGAAGCCGACCAGGATTTCGAAATTATCGCCGCTGGTCGTGGCCTCGGCGCGCGGGATGATGATCGTCTGATCCTGGGTCACCGTCGTACTGTCCCCGCCATCGAAACTGACCGGCAGGTCGAAATACTGCTTGTCCAGAACCGCGCGGTTCCGTTCGGTCACAGCGATCCAGTAGCGATAGGTCAGGCCGTCGCCTTGCGCCCGGGGACCGCGGCCCAGGTTGAACTGCACCCGGGCCTGCACGGTGATCGGGTCATCCGACTGATAGGCGCAATCCGAAACGAGACCCTCGATCTCGCCGGTGAAGCCGACGTTCGCGATCGTGATCGGGCCGGAGACGTCGGTCAGTTCGACATAACGGGCGGCGTCGTACAGCACCTTCACAAACGGGCAGGGGCCTGCCGCGGCGCTGCGGCCCAGGGGCGCGAGCCGGGGCGCGCTGCTGCGGCCGCCGTTCTCTTCCTGCTGCTCCTGCGGGCTGCGGCCGCGCTGGCCGCGGGGGTCGCTTTGGGGCGACTGGGCGGCGGCGCAGGTGGCCGAGAACATCAGGGCCACGGCGGCGGCGGAGGCGAGGGCGGCGAAACGCATTTCGACAAGATCCGGATACGGGGAAGGGGCGCGGCGCGCCGTACGCGCAACGCTTCCCGCGTGATAGCGGCTAAACGGAGGCGCGGCAAACGTCACCGACGTCATGTGCGCTGTCAGGCGCGGTGGCGGTGCGGCTCCCGAGCGCCTAGGTTCAGGCCATGATCCCCGACGCCCCTGCGCCCCCGACCCAAAAGCGCCCGCTGACCGTCCGTCTGGCCTCGTCCCGTGGCTTTTGCGCCGGCGTCGACCGTGCGATCCAGATCGTCGAGCGGGCCATCGAGAAATACGGCGCCCCCGTCTATGTGCGCCACGAGATCGTTCACAACCGCCACGTCGTCGAACGGCTCAAGGCGATGGGCGCGATCTTCGTCAAGGAACTGGACGATTGCCCCGACGACCGGCCGGTGGTGTTCTCCGCCCATGGCGTGCCCAAGTCCGTACCGGCCACCGCTCAGGCGCGGGAGATGCTCTATCTCGACGCCACCTGCCCGTTGGTGTCCAAGGTCCACGTTGAGGCGGAACGGCACCACGCCGCCGGCCGCCATATCATCCTGATCGGCCACGCGGGCCACCCCGAGGTCGTCGGCACCATGGGTCAGCTCCCGCCCGACGCCATCAGCCTGATCGAGACAGTCGCCGACGCGGAGGCCTTTCAGCGGCCCGGCGACGCGCCTCTGGCCTACGCCACCCAGACCACGTTGTCGGTCGACGATACCGCGGAAATCCTGGCCACGCTGAAGCGGCGCTTCCCCGAACTGCCCGACCCGCACAAGGAAGACATCTGCTACGCCACCACCAATCGTCAGGAGGCGGTCAAGCGACTGGGCCAAGGCTGTCAGCTGGTGCTTGTGGTCGGGTCGAAGAATTCCTCGAACTCGGTGCGTCTCGTGGAGGTGGCCTTGCGCGCCGGCGCGGCCGAAGCCCGGCTGGTGGACGATGCGTCCCAGGTCGACTGGTCCTGGCTGGAGGGCGTCTCCACCCTGGGGATCACCGCGGGGGCCTCCGCGCCCGAACGGCTGATCGAGGAGTTGGTCGCGGCGGTGCGGGCCCGCTTCGACACCGAAGTGATCGAGGATGCGGGCGAGCGGGAAACCGTGACCTTCAAACTGCCCCGGGCGCTGACGGCCTGATCCGGGCGGGGTTGCGCAAGCGGAGCCTTTGCCGTTCGCTGGCGTTGAACCTGCTCATTACGGGAAGCCACCATGCGCCGCACTCGCTCCGCCTGCACCGCCGTGTCGGTCCTCGCCCTGTTCGCCGCGGCCGCCTGCTCGCCTGAGACGGAGAACCCGCCCGCGCCGGTGACGCCATCGCCGGCGCCCGCCGGAACGA
Organism: Brevundimonas sp. UBA7664; assembly: GCF_002483305.1. Taxonomy (GTDB): domain Bacteria; phylum Pseudomonadota; class Alphaproteobacteria; order Caulobacterales; family Caulobacteraceae; genus Brevundimonas. The sequence goes on along the minus strand of NZ_DLHQ01000014.1, from coordinate 48,486 downwards.
CCGCGCCGCCGGTCAGCTATGCCTGCGAGAGCGGCCAGTCGGTCACCGTCGCCTATCCCGACACGGCCACGGCGCAGCTGAGCTACCGGGGCCAGAGCTACACCCTGCGCACCGTTCAATCCGCCTCGGGCGCCCGCTACGCCGGCTCGGGTCTTGAATGGTGGAGCGCCACGCGTGACGGCTCGGAGAGCGCCACCCTCAGCCGTCTCGGCCCCAATGAGGATGTCGGCGTGGCGGTGCTGGAACGGTGCAGCCGGCCGTCCTCCGGTCCGGTCGCGCCGGGACCGGTTCCGGGACAGCAGCCCGCGCCGGGCGGGGTGCTGCCCGCCTCCGCGCCTTGCCGCGGTCCGCAGCTGAAACTGTCCGCGGACGGCGGCGACGCCGGCGCCGGCAACCGGGTGTCGGTCCTCGGTGTCCAGAACGTCGGCGCCCAGGCCTGCAGCCTCACCGGCTATCCGACTGTGGTCCTTCAGGACCGCCAGGGTCGAAATCTGACCGCCATTCGGTCCGAACAGACCCTGGGCAGCTATTTCCGCCAAGGGCAGGCCCCCGCGCCGGTCGAACTGGCGCCGCAGGCCAAGGCCTTCTTCGACATCGCCTGGAATGTGGTCCCGAACGAGGGGAACGGCGAGACGGTCTGTCCCGCGGCGACGCGTGTTCGCATGACGGCGCCGGGCGACACCTCGCCGGTCTCGCTGGCCCAGACCTTCACCCCCTGTGGCGGCCGCATCCGCGTGAGCCCGTTCCGTCCGGTGGCGGAGCCGGCGCCGGTTACCGCCCCCGCCGCGACGACTTAGATCCGGGGGGTTCAAACGCGGCCGGAAACGGCGTAGCGGAGCGCCCATGACAGCCAGTTTCCATGACCGCGTCCGCGCGGAACTCGCCGACATCGACGCCCAGGGCCTGACCAAGCCCGAACGCATCATCGCCTCCCGCCAAGGGCCGGTGATCAAGGTCGGCGGGCGCGACGTCCTTAACTTCTGCGCCAACAATTATCTCGGCCTCGCCGGCGACGAGCGGGTGACGCAGGCGGGGATCGAAGCGCAGCGAACATGGGGGGCCGGCACGGCCTCGGTCCGCTTCATCTGCGGCACGCTGGAGATCCACAAGGAGCTGGAGCGCGCCGTCGCCGACTATCTCGGTTTCGAGGACACGATCCTGTTCGCGGCCGCCTTCGACGCCAACGGCGGCATCTTCGAGCCCCTGTTCGGGGCCGAGGACGCGATCGTTTCCGACAGCCTGAACCACGCCTCGATCATCGACGGCGTCCGGCTGTGCAAGGCCAAGCGCTATCGCTTCGCCAACTCGGACATGGACGACCTCGAGACCCAGCTGAAACAGGCCCGGGCCGACGGCGCGCGCGAGATCGTCATCGCCACCGACGGCGCCTTCTCGATGGACGGCTATATCGCGAAGCTGAAGGACATCCGGGCGCTGGCCGACAAATACAGCGCCCTGATCATGGTCGACGATTGCCACGCCACGGGCTTCCTCGGCCCGCAGGGCCGTGGCTCCTATGCCCACCACGGGGTCGAGATCGACTTCCTGACCGGCACCTTCGGCAAGGCGCTGGGCGGGGCCATGGGCGGCTTCATCTGCGCGACGTCGGAGGTCGTGGCCCTGCTGAAACAGCGGGCGCGGCCGTATCTGTTTTCCAACGCCCTGGCTCCGGCCGTGTGCGGCTCCAGCCTCGAGGCGATCCGCATCGCCGGCGGCGACGAGGGCGACGCCCTGCGCCAACAGCTGTTCGCAAACGCGGTCCGCTATCGGGCCGCCATGAGCGAGGCGGGCTTCACCCTGTTGCCCGGCGAGCACCCGATCATTCCGGTGATGCTCGGTGATGCGAAACTGGCCCAGGATTTCGCTGCCAGGGCCCTTGAGCTCGGCGTCTATGTCATCGGCTTCAGCTTCCCGGTGGTGCCGCGCGGCCAGGCCCGCATCCGCACCCAGATGTCGGCGGCGCATACCTTCGAACAGATTGATCAGACGGTCGCGGCGTTCACGACGGCCGGCAAGGAATTGGGAGTTATCTGATGGCGGACACCATGAAGGCCCTGGCCAAGACCCGGCCGGGCGTCGGCCTCGAGCTGATCGACGCTCCCATTCCGGTCGCCGGCGACGAGGACGTGCTGATCCGCGTCAAGCGCACCGCCGTCTGTGGCACCGACATCCACATCTGGAACTGGGATGAATGGTCCCAGAAGAATGTCCCGGTGCCGATGATCACCGGCCATGAGTTCTCGGGCGAGATCGTCGCCATCGGCAAGGACGTCGACCGCCGCCTGAAGGTCGGCCAGCGCGTCTCCGCCGAAGGGCACGTCATCGACCTGAACTCCGAAGCGGCCCGGGCGGGCCATTTCCACCTCGATCCCGACACCCGCGGCATCGGCGTCAACCGTCAGGGCGCCTTCGCCGAGTTCGTCGTGGCCCCGGCCTTCAACGTCATCGAGCTGCCCGACGACGTGCCCTATGAGATCGGCTCGATCCTCGACCCGTTCGGCAACGCCGTGCACACGGCCCAGCAGTTCGACCTGCTGGGCGAGGATGTGCTGGTCACCGGCGCCGGGCCGATCGGCATGATGGCCGCCGCCGTCGCCCGCCACGCCGGCGCCCGCACCGTGGTCCTGACCGACATCAATGACTTCCGCCTCGAGCTGGCCCAGAAGGTCGCGCCGGGCGTCCGCACCGTGAACACCACCCGTGAAGATCTGCATGACGTCATGCACGAGCTCGGCCTCAAGGTCGGCTTTGACGTGGCGCTGGAGATGTCGGGCTCGCCGATCGCCTTCAAACAGTGCGTCGACACCCTGATCATGGGCGGCGGCATGGCCATGTTGGGCATTCCGTCGAAGCCGATGGAGACGGACTGGGGCGCCATCATCCTGAAGGCCCTGACCATCAAGGGCGTCTACGGGCGCGAGATGTTCACGACCTGGCGCAAGATGCTGGGCCTGCTCAAGGCCGGGCTCGACCTGCAGCCGCTGATCACCCACCAGATGGGCTATGAACGGTTCGAGGAAGGCTTCGAGGCCATGCGCTCCGGCCAGTCGGGCAAGGTCGTGCTCAACTGGGACAAGGCGGCCTGAGGGCGACCGCCATGGTCGCCCGTCCCATCGTGATGTTTCTGGAGGGCGAGGGCACGGACGCGCGCGGCCGCTCCGTGTTCGACATCATTTCGATGAACGACGTGGCGATCGAGCGGACCCACGATTTCATCCAGTGGCTGTTTCCCCTGCCGGAGCCTTCGGCGGCCATACCGGATTCGCCGGTGCTGACGCCGCAGGACATCCAGGCCATTCGTGTCTCGGAACTGGCGCCGATCGCCCTGGCCGCCGGCACCGATCGCATGGCCGCCTTCTACCAGGCGACCCACGAATGGCTGATGCCCAACGACCATAACCATCGGCGCATCACCCGGATCATCCGCTCGCTGCGGCTGCTGGTCGGCGACGCCGAGGCGGACGCCTTCCATGCCTTCATCCTCGCCCGGGTCGAGGCGACGCAGGCGCCGGTCAGCGCCCGCAGTCGCGGCTACTGGGCGACGGCCTGACGAATCAGGCGGCCGCGTCCTTCGCCATCGTCGCCTTGAAGACGATGATCACGAACACCGCCATCGACGCCACCAGCATGATCTCCGAGGCGATCATCCCCGGCAGGAACAGGGGCCGCTGCAACAGCATCAGGGTCAGGGAGGGCATGAGGATCAGGAAGCCGAGGACCGACAGGACGAAATGGGTCATCGGCAGCCAGCCCCGGGCGACGGCGGGGAAGGCGCGGTAGAACAGGCCGAACAGCATCATCGAGGCGAAGCCGAGCAGATTGATGTGGGCGTGAACCGGCCTCAGCACGAAGTCCTGATTGGCGCCCATCCAGACGCCCAGCGCCATGCCGACAAGGGCGGACAGTGCGCCCAGGCGTAGGAAATTATTCGATACGAACATTCTGGTCCCTCCAACGAAGGGCGGTCGTAAACCGCCGTTCTCCCCAAGGATCAAGTTACATCCGATTCAGTTCCGGGGCGCAAACCGGGCGCGCAAGGCGGCCGGTCCGGCGCCGGAGTCAGGCCGACAAGGCCTTGCCCAGGGCGCGTTCGAAGCTTGCGGCCGCCGGGCCCGGGAGGCGCTCGGCCAAGCGCCCGCTCTCGTACAGATCGAACACCGCCGGATGTACATAGGACGATCGGCACACCGTCGGCGTATTGCCCAGCAAGCCGGCCACCGCCTTCACGCAGACGGTGATCCGCCGCTTCGCCTCGGTCGGGGAGGCCGGCGGCTCCGCCTCGCGCAGGGCTCGCGCGGCCGAGACGGTCCCGGCCCAGGTGCGAAAATCCTTGGCCGAGAAGCCCTCGCCCATGGCCTCGCGGATATAGGCGTTCACATCGTCCGAGGTGATGGGGCAGAGGGCGCCGCCGGCGTCCCGGTATTTGAACAGCTGCTGGCCCGGCAGGTCGCGCAGGGAGCGGACCACCGTGGCCAGCCGCCGGTCGCGCACCCGGACCTCGTGCTCGATCCCGCTCTTGCCCTTGAAGGCGAAGGTCAGGGCGGTTCCGGTCAGGTCGAGGTGACGCTTGTTCAGGGTGGTCAGGCCGTAGGACCGGTTCTGCTTCGCATACTGGGCGTTGCCGACGCGGATCAGGGTGATCTCGAGCAGCCGGACGGCGGTGGCGATGACCTTGTCGCGCGAGACGCCGCGCCGGTTCAGATCGGCCTCGACCCGTTTGCGCAGCTTCGGCAAGGCCCGGGCGAACTCCGGCAGGCGTTCGAACTTGCTCTGCGAAGCGTGACGGCTCCAGCCGTCGTGATAGCGATACTGTTTGCGGCCCTTCATATCCCGGCCGGTGGCCTGGATATGGCCGGTGGCGCGGGGGCAGATCCAGACGTCGGTCCAGGCGGGCGGTATGGCCAGCGCCCGTATGCGATCCAGCACCTTGCGGTCGCGGATGAGCCGGCCCTGGGCGTCGTGGTAGGCGAAGCCCTTGCCGGACGGCGTGCGCGTCAGGCCCGGATGTGCGTCGCTGCAATATGTCAGGCCATGGGGGACTTCGGCCCGGCTCGCGACCTCGAGGGCGTCGTGGGACATCAGCGTCGTCCCCGGGATGAATTCGACGCCATGTCAGCCTCTTGCGGATTTGCGGAGCGCCAACGTTGACCGGGGACCGCCGGTTCCCCTTGACCGGAGAGCCGGGTCGCGGGAGGGCAGGGCGATGAACTATCGCCACAGCTTTCACGCCGGAAACTTCGCCGACATCGTCAAACATGCGCTGCTGCTCTGGCTGCTGGAGCGGCGGCGGGCGCAGGGGCCGGTCAGTGTCATCGACACCCACGCCGGGGCCGGGCTCTACGACCTGACGGGAGACGCCGCGCGGTCGAAGGAGGCGGAGGCGGGGATCGCGCGGTTGATGGCGGCCGGAGACCGGCCGCCGCTGATCGAGGCGCTGGCGGCCGAGGTGGGGCGGCTCAATCCGGAGGGCGGGGCGCGCCTCTATCCGGGGTCGCCGCTGCTGATCGCCGGGCGGCTCGGCGAAGACGACCGCTATGTCGGGTTCGAACTGCATCCGCCGGTGCTCGATCTGCTGACCGAGGCGCTGGAGGCGTTTCCGCAGGCCATGGCCCAGGGCGGGGACGGCTATGACCAGGCGCTGACCTGGGCGGCGGAGGCGACGGGCGCCTTCGTCCTGATCGATCCGCCGTTTGAACAGCCGGACGACTACCATCGCGCCGCCGATACGGCCGCCGCCATCGCCCGGGCCGATCCGCGGGCGATGGTGGCGATCTGGACGCCCCTGAAGGACATGGAGACCTTCGACGGCTTCCTGCGCCGGCTCGACAAGGCCGGGATCAAGCGGGCGCTGGTCGCCGAGGCGCGGCTGCGGACGTTGAGCGACCCGATGAAGATGAACGGTTGCGCGGTGGTGGTGCTGAACCCGCCGCCGGGGGCCGAGGCGGCGGCGAACGAGGTCTGTGGCTGGGTGGCGGCGACCTTGGGCGGCGAGGGCGCGCGTTCCGAGGTCTGGTTTACGGGCTGAGCCGTTACTCGATGACCTCGCCGGCCTCGTAGAGGTGCGGTTCGAAGGTGGCGATGGCCATGATCGGCTCCATGGCGGCGTTGGTGGCGGCGCTGCGGGCCATGGCCTTCCAGTCCTCGCGGGACCGCCAGACGGCGTGGACCGCCGCCACCTTGCCGTTGAGGCCCCGGTGCAGGGTCGCCGAGATGAAGCCATCGGCCTCGCGCTGGGTCCGGACCATGACGGCCAGCAGATCCATGAGCGCGTCCTGCCGCTCGGGCTGGCAGCGATAGACGTTGATCAGGACGACGGGATCGGCGGCTGCTTCGGTCATGGCGCGCCCCATAGCGGATCGCCCTTCCGCCGTCTTGCGCGATCACCCATATCCACCGGACGAGGAGCCCCGAATGACCCGAATCGCCATCCTGGAGACCGGCGCGCCGCCGCCGGCGCTGGCCGCCCAACACGGCGACTATCCGGCCATGTTCCGCGACCTGTTGGGCGAGGGGTTCGCTTTCGAGACGTTCGATGTCCAGGCCGGACAGTGGCCGGACCCGATGGCCTTCGACGCGGCGATCATCACCGGCTCGGCGGCGGGGGTGTATGAGACGGAGGCATGGATCGGCGACCTGCTGGACTGGATCCGCGCGGCGAAGGGCCGGACGCGGCTGGTCGGGGTCTGTTTCGGTCATCAGGCGATGGCCCAGGCGCTGGGTGGACGGGTCGAGAAGTCGGACCGGGGCTGGGGCGTGGGCCTGCACCGCTATCAGGTCGCGTCGCCCGAACCGTGGATGACGCCGGCGGCGTCGGCGGTCGCCATTCCGGCCTCGCATCAGGATCAGGTGGTCGAGAAGCCGGACGACGCGCGTGTGCTGTTGCGCAGCGATTTCACGCCGTTCGCGGGTCTGGCCTGGGGCGAGGACGCGATCAGCTTCCAGCCCCATCCGGAGTTCACGCCGGCCTTCACGACCGAGCTGACGGCGGGGCGGCATGACCGGATCGATCCGGCGCTGGTCGCGCGGGCGGTCGACAGTCTGAAGGCGCCGGATGATCGGGCGATAGTGGGCGGGTGGATTTGCAACTTTCTGCGGCGCTAGCGCAATTTGGAGACGGGAAGGACCGATGTGACGTTCGTGACCTGGCTCTTCAATCCTTGGGACTACGGTGATGCGGCGCTGCTCTTCGCTGCGGTCGTAGTGGCGGTTTCCCTCGCGGTGTCGCCGTATCGAACACGACTGCCCGGCGGCTTTGCAGGCGTCAGCGTGGCGGCTGTCGTCACGACGATCTACATGGTCGGTGCAGTCGCCACGGCGGGGCCCGGGCCGTTGCTCCCGCTCGGGGCGATGTTGCTGTTCCTGCCGGCTGTTGTGATTGCCTGCGTGATCATGTGGGCCACTGCGGATTTCGCGCATCGATCCCGGTCGGAGGACAGGCCCCAGAGCACCGACCAGCCCTAGGGCCACTTCACCACGGGCGGCATCGAGCTGAGGATCGACTCGACATTGCCACCGGTCTTGAGGCCGAACATGGTGCCGCGGTCGTAGAGCAGGTTGAACTCGACATAGCGGCCGCGGCGGATCAGCTGTTCCTCGCGCTCTTCGGCGGTCCATGGTTCGCCCATGCGACCGCGCACGATCCGCGTATAGACGTCGAGGAAATTCACGCCGACGTCGCGGGTGAAGGCGAAGTCGCGGGCCCGGTCGCCGCTGTCGTGGTGGTCGTAGAAGATGCCGCCGGTGCCGCGCGGCTCGTTGCGGTGGGGCAGCCAGAAATACTCGTCACACCAGGCCTTGAACTTCGCATGCCAGGCGGGGTCGTGGGCGTCGCAGGCGGCCTTCATGGCGGCGTGGAAGGCGAGGGTGTCGGGGGCGTCCGGGCGGCGGTCGACGTCGAGCACGGGCGTCAGGTCGCCGCCGCCGCCGAACCAGCTTTTCGTGGTGGCGATGAAGCGGGTGTTCATATGCACGGCCGGGACGCGCGGGCTGACCGGATGGGCGATCAGGCTGATGCCGGTGGCGAAGAAGCGGGGATCGTCGGCGGCGCCGGGGACGCCCTTGGCATAGTCGGCCGGGAAGGTCCCGTGCACGGTCGAGACGTGGACCCCGACCTTTTCGAACAGCCGGCCATGCATCATGCCCATGACGCCGCCGCCGCCCTCCGGCCGCTCCCAGGGCGTCCGCACGAAGCGGCCCGGTTCGCCGGGGAAGAGGTCGGCGGCGGCTTCGTCCTCGAGGGCCTCGAAGGCGGCATGGATGCGGTCGCGCAGGGTCTCGAACCAGGCGCGAGCTTCGGTCTTCTGTTGATCGAGGGACAGGTCGTTGGCGGTGATCATGGGCCTCCTGTAAGTGGTCTGGCCGGACGGGAGAAGAGTGGCGCGGTCTCCCTCCCCAGGGGCAGGGGAGGGAGAAGGCTTGGTCGTCAGCCGCCGCTTGCCTTCGCCGCCTCCTCTGGCACTGTCCGCCATCGCCATCCGGGAGCCCGCCATGATCCGCACCGTCCTTCTGTCCTCCGTCGCCGCCGTATTGATGGCGGGGCCCGTGCTGGCGCAGGCGGCGGATCCCGGCGAGGCGCGGGCGCGGCGGATCCTGGAGCGGACGCCGCTGATCGACGGTCACAACGACCTGCCCTGGGCTCTGCGCCAGAACCACGGCAACGATCCCCATGCCGTCGACCTGACGGCCAATCTGGACGACTCGACCCGGTTGCACACCGACATCCCGCGGCTGCGCGCTGGCGGCGTGGGCGCGCAGTTCTGGTCGGTCTATGTGCCCGCCTCGATGAGCCCGCCCGATGCGGCGGTGGCGACCTTCGAGCAGATCGACACGGTCAAGCGGATCGTCGCCGCCCATCCCGGGGTCTTCGAGATCGCGACCACCGCCGCCGACATCGAGCGCATCCACCGGCGGGGAAAGATCGCCAGCCTGATCGGGATGGAGGGCGGCTATTCGATCGATGATTCGCTGGGCCTGCTGCGCGAGTTCTACGACTCCGGGGCCCGCTACATCACCCTGACCCACTCCCGCACCACCACCTGGGCCGACAGCGCCACCGACGCGCCGAAATGGGGCGGACTGTCGCCGTTCGGCGAGGATGTGGTGCGCGAGATGAACCGGCTGGGGATGATGGTCGACCTGAGCCATGTCTCGGAAGAGACCATGCTGGACGCCATGCGGGTGTCGGACGCGCCGGTGATCTTCTCCCATTCCTCGGCCCGGGGCGTGACCGACCATCCGCGTAATGTGCCCGACAGCGTGCTGCGGCTGATGGCCGAGGACGGCGGGGTGGTGATGGTCACCTTCGTGCCAGGCTTTGTCTCCGAGACGGTGCGGGCGTGGAGCGCCGACCGATCGGCCGAGGCCGCGCGACTGGCGTCGCTGAACCCCGGCGATCCGGGCGCGGTGACGGCCGGCATGACGGCGTGGATGGCGGCGCACCCGATCCCGACGGCGACGATCGCCGATGTGGTCGCCCACATCCAGCATGTGCGCGACGTGGCGGGGATCGATCACGTCGGCCTCGGCGGCGATTTCGACGGGGTCGACGCCCTGCCGGTCGGGCTGGAAGGGGTGGACGCCTATCCCCGGCTGCTGGCGGCCCTGATGGCGAACGGCTGGAGCGAGGCGGATATCCGCAAGCTGGCGGGCGAGAATGCGCTGCGGGTGATGCGCGCGGTGGAGGCGGTGGCGGCGAGCAAGCGCGGGGCGCGGCCGGGCCTGGCGCAACTGCCGGCGGCGGGGGCGCCGGAGTAACCCTCTCCCCTTGGGAGAGGGCTTGAGCCTCCGGGAGCGTAGCGATCGGCAAGGCGAAAGGGTGAGGGTCGATCAGCGGCCGTCGGCGAAGCCGTGACACGACCGGAGCGGCGGCTTACGCCGACTGAACCCGCCGACCCTCATCCGGCCCTGCGGGCCACCTTCTCCCAACGGGAGAAGGATCAGGATTGCCGCAACCCCTCCCACAAGGCGATCCCGGCGCTGACCGACAGGTTCAGCGAACGCGCTCCGGGCTGGATGGGAATCACCACGCGGGCGTCGGCGGCGTCGTGCACGAAGTCCGGCGCGCCCGACGGTTCGCTGCCGAACAGCAGGACATCATCCGGCGCGAAGACGAATTCGTTCAAAGGCGTCGCGCCCTTCGTCGTGAACAGGATCAGCCGGCCGGGGCCGCGATCGCGCTGGAAGGCGGACCAGTCGGCGTGCCGCGTCATATGGCCCAGCGGGCCGTAATCCAGTGCGGCGCGCTTCATCGCCCGGTCGTCGAAACGGAAGCCGGCGGGCTCGATAATGTGCAATTCCACCCCGAAACAGGCGCTCAATCTGATGCAGGCGCCGACGTTCTGGGGAATGGCCGGTTGAAAAAGGGCGAGACGCATTCTAAGGCCCTCATACGCGCGGCCCGGAGGCTTGTCGCGGTTCGAATTGCGACTGTTTCTCAAGTGGACAGCGCGACTTGCGGCGATGGGCCGCAAAGCCGGGCCGGGCGAGTTTCGCGGGAAGCCGCTAAAGAACGGCAGCGTTGCAGCGGCGGGGCCAAGGGCCGTGTCGTCAGCGTCTCAGGAGAACGAATCGGTGGCTGAAGACCAGGGCGATCCGCACAACCCGGATCCCAACCGCAGAGATTTTATCCATATCGCGGCCGGCGCGGCCGCTGTGGGGGCCGGAGCCATGATGGCCTGGCCGTTGATCAATTCGATGAACCCGGCCGCCGACACACTGGCGCTGGCGTCGATCGAATTCGACATGACCAAGGTCCAGGAGGGCCAGCAGGTCGTGATCAAATGGCAGGGCAAGCCGGTGTTCGTGCGCTATCGCACCCCGGCCGAGCTGCAGCGGGTCATCGCCGACAACAATGCGCGCGACCTGAAGGAGCCGCAGACGGACGCCGAGCGGACCAAGGCCGGTCACGAGCCGTATCTGGTCGTGCTGGGCAACTGCACCCACCTGGGCTGTATCCCGACCTTCGGCACGGGCGATTTCGGCGGCTGGTTCTGCCCCTGCCACGGGTCGCACTACGACGCCTCGGGCCGCATCCGTAAGGGCCCCGCGCCCCTGAACCTCGTCGTGCCGGAGTATGAGTTCCTCTCCGACACCCGCATCAAGATCGGCTGAGGGCGAGACCGATGAGCGATCACGAATCCACCTACGTCCCCAAGACCGGCATCGAGAAATGGCTCGACACCCGTCTGCCGATCGTCCGCTTCGGCGCTGACTATATGGCCCTGCCGACCCCCAGGAACCTCAACTACTGGTGGACCTTCGGCGGCATCCTGGCTCTCTGCCTGGTCATCCAGATCGCCACCGGCGTGATCCTGGCCATGCACTATGTGCCCAACACCGAGATGGCCTTCGCCTCGGTCGAGCGGATCATGCGCGACGTCAACGGCGGCGACATCATCCGCTACACCCACGCCAACGGGGCCTCGATGTTCTTCATCGCGGTCTATCTGCACATGCTGCGCGGGCTGTACTACGGCTCGTACAAGGCGCCGCGCGAGATGATCTGGATCATCGGCTGCCTGATCTTCTTCCTGATGATCGCCACCGCCTTCCTGGGCTACGTCCTGCCGTGGGGCCAGATGTCCTACTGGGGCGCCGAGGTGATCACCAATCTGATCGGGGCCATCCCGGTCATCGGCGAGCCGGTCCTGATCTGGCTGCGCGGCGGCCCGGCGATCGACAACGCCACGCTGAACCGCTTCTTCTCGCTGCACTATCTGCTGCCGTTCGTCATCGCCGGCTGCGTGGTGCTGCACCTCTGGGCGCTGCACGCCGCCGGTCAGAACAATCCGGTCGGCATCCTGATCCCGAAGGACCGGGAGAAGAAGGACACCCTGCCGTTCCACCCGTATTTCACGGTCAAGGACGGCTTCGCCATCATCCTGTTCCTGATGCTGTTCGCCCTGTTCGTCTTCTTCATGCCGAACGCCCTGGGCCACGCCGACAACTACATTCCGGCCAATCCGCTGGTGACGCCGGCGCACATCGTGCCCGAGTGGTACATGCTGCCGTTCTACGCCATCCTGCGCGCCATCCCGGACAAGTTCGGCGGCGTGGTGGCGATGTTCGGCGCCATCGGCGTGCTGTTCGTCCTGCCGTGGCTGGATACGTCCAAGGTGCGCTCGATGCGCTACCGGCCGACCATGCGCGCCTTCTTCATCATCTTCGTGCTCGTCGGCCTGATCCTGGGCTGGTGCGGGGCGCAGCTGCCGGACGCGCCGGTGATCGGGGACTTCAAGACCTTCATCCTGATCGACGGGGATCTGAACAGCTATCTCTGGCTGACCCGGTTCGCCACGGCCTACTATTTCGCCTTCTTCCTCATCATCATGCCCCTGGTGGGCCTGCGCGAGACGCCGCTGCCGATCCCGGCGACGATCTCCGAGCCGGTCCTGTCCGGTGGCGACGCCGAGATGAAGGGCTGAGCGCGACCATGACCCTCCAGATGAATATCCGCGCCATGAAGAAGACCCTGGTCCTGATCGCCGCCGCCGCCGGCCTGACCTTCGCGGCCCAGCCGGCGCTGGCCGAGGGCGGGGCGCATGCGCTGCGCAGCGGCGGCTTCAGCTTCGAGGGGCCGTTCGGCAGCTTCGACCAGGCCCAGCTGCAGCGCGGCTACAAGGTGTACCGCGAGGTCTGCGCCTCGTGCCACGGCATGGAGCTGATGCATTTCCGCACCCTGGCCGAGCCGGGCGGGCCCTTCTATGACCCGCACCAGGCCAATCCGGCCGAGAACCGCTTCGTCAAGGCCCTGGCCAAGGAAACGCAGATCGCGGACATCGACACCGAGACCGGCGAGCCGGTGATGCGCGACGGCACTGCCGCCGACCGCTTCCCCAGTCCCTATCCGAACGCCACGGCCGCGGCCGCTGCCAACGGCGGGGCGGCCCCGCCCGACCTGTCGGTCATGGCCAAGGCGCGCCACGACGGCGCCAACTACATCTATTCGCTGCTCACCGGCTATGCGGCTGTGCCGCAGGGCCTGCAGATCCGTCCCGGCCAGTACTACAACGAATATATGGCGGGTGACCTGACGCCCTTCATGCCCGAGGGCGCCCATGTGCCGCCGGGCGGCTTCATCGCCATGCCGAACCCGCTGGCCGACGGTCAGGTGACCTATGACGACGACACCGTCGCCTCGGTCGACCAGATGGCCAAGGACGTGGCCGCCTATATCGCCTGGGCCTCGGATCCGAAGCAGATCCAGCGCAAACAGACCGGTCTGGGCGTGCTGATCTTCCTCTTCATCTTCGCGGGGGTGACCTATGTCAGCTACCGCCGGATCTGGAACGGCGTGGCCCACTAGGCCTGCCGGCAATACCCGAAAGTCAGACCCGCCGGCGCCGCAGCGCCGGCGGGTTTTTCATGCCCGCTTGCCGCCATGCAAAAAGTGCTTTATGAAACAAAGTGAAGAGGTGGAGGATGGTCATGCAGTCCGGTTTTCGCGTTTCCCTGATGGCGCTCGCCGCCAGTTTCGTCGTCGCGACGACGGCGTCGTCCCAGGCCGTGTATCCGGTCGGCACCGCCGAGCAGCGGGCCGCCATGGAGCGTCTGTCATGGATGGACGGCGAGTGGGTCGGCGAGGCCACCGTGTCGATGGGCCCGGGTCAGGGGATGACCCATCCCCACACCGAACGCATCGGCCCGATGCTGGGCGGCTCGATCAAGGTGATCGAGGGACGTAGCGCCAATGCGGACGGCTCGGCGGGATTCAACGCCTTCGCCGTGGTCTCGTGGGACGAAGAGACCGACCGTTACATGATGCGGTCCTACGCCAACGGTCAGGCAGGGGATTTTCCGCTGGAGGCCACGGACGACGGCTTTCGCTGGTCGACGCCCGCCCGGGGCGGCGAGGTGCGCTATGTCACCACCTTCAGGGACGGCGAATGGGTCGAGACCGGCGACTTCGTCATGCCGGGCCGGGACCCGATGAGGGTGATCGAACTGCGCCTGCGCCGTCGCGGCGACAGCGACTGGCTGGCGGCCGATCCCGTCCTGCCCTGACCCGGGGTCGCATCGACAGGCGCAAGGCGGCGCCCTAACGTCCGGGCCCTGTTTCCGGCTGAGGGTGTTTCCGTCCATGCGTCTGTTTTCGACCGCCGCCGTGCTCGCCGCCGGCGCCCTGATCTCCGCCTGCGCCACCATGGAAGGCGGCGCCGTCGCGCCGCCGGCCGCCGCCGCGTTCGACGCCGCGCGCCTGTCGGAACACGCCCGCATCCTGTCCGACGACAGTTTCCAGGGCCGCGGCATCGCCACGCCGGCCGAGGAGATGACCATCCGCTATCTGAGCGAGCAGTACGCCGCGGCGGGCTTCGAGCCCGGCGGGACGAACGGCGGCTGGACCCAGGCGGTCGAGCTGAGCCGGTTCACGGCCTCGAACATCCGCGCGAGCTTCAAGGTCGGCGGCGAGACCATCCCCCTGACCCAGGGCCAGGAGGTGGTCATCTCGACCCGCCTGCCCGGGACGCGCGTCGACCTGACCAACGCGCCGCTGGTCTTCGTCGGCTACGGTATCACGGCGCCCGAACGGAACTGGGACGACTTCAAGGGCGTCGACATGCGCGGCAAGATCCTGGTCGTGCTGGTCAATGACGCCGACTTCGAGGATCCGTCGCTGGACACCTTCAACGGCCGGGCGATGACCTATTACGGGCGCTGGACCTACAAGTATGAGGAGGCGGCCCGACAGGGCGCCGCCGGGGTCATCGTCGTGCACGAGACCGCACCGGCCTCCTATGGCTGGGCGACGGTGCAGAACAGCTGGTCGACGCCGCAGTTCGACATCGTCCGCGAGAACGCCGCGGCCGAACGTATTCCGGTTGAGGCGTGGATGCAGCGCGACGTGGCGGTGGACCTGTTCCGCCGCGCCGGTCTCGACTTCGAGGCGCTGAAGGTCAGCGCGCGGAGCCGCGACTTCCGGCCCGTGCCGCTGCCCGGCGCCAGCTTCAGCGGCGCCTTCGACGTCTCGACGAGCCGGGTCACCACGCACAATGTCATCGCCCGTCTGCCGGGCGCGACCCACCCGGACGAAACCATCCTCTATACCGGCCACTGGGATCACATCGGGGTCGGCGAGCCTGACGCCAACGGCGACACCATCTTCAACGGCGCCGTCGACAACGCCACCGGCACCGCCGGCCTGCTGGAGATGGCCCGCGTCTGGGGCGCGGGACCGCGGCCCGGGCGGTCGGTGGTGATGATCAGCTTCACGGCGGAGGAGAGCGGCCTGCTGGGGTCGGAATTCTACGCCGCCAACCCGATCTATCCGCTGGCCACCACCGTCGCCGGTTTCAACATCGACGCCATGAACGTCTACGGCCGCGTGACCGACGTCGACATCATCGGCTCGGGACAGTCGAACCTCGACGCGCGGATCACGGCGGAGGCCGCCCGTCAGGGCCGGATGGCCAGGCCCGACGCCAATCCCGCCTCGGGCAGCTATTTCCGCTCGGACCATTTCCCGCTCGCCAAGCGCGGCGTGCCGATGGCCTATGCCGACGGCGGCGGGGCCTTCCGCGACGAACCGGTCGCCGAGCGGAACGCGGCCCGTTCCGAATACGGCGCGCGTCGCTATCACCAGGCCGATGACGAATGGTCGCCCGACTGGGACCTGCGCGGTCAGGTCGAGGATCTGGAGATGATCTATGCGATCGGCCGTGATCTGGCGAACAGCCGCGACTGGCCGGAATGGATGCCGGGCTCGGAGTTCGGTCCGGCGCGGGCGAGCAGTGCGAGCCAGCGCCGCTAGTCTCCACATGACCAAAACTTAACACGCGGTCCGGCGGGACCGCCCTACAGTGCGCGCCATCAATCCGGGGATGGAGCCTCACCTATGTTTCGCAAAATGATGGGCGGCGTCGCCGTCGCCGCCGTGCTGCTGGCCGCCGGCATGGCTTCGGCCCAGGACGTGTCGGGCCAGCGCCTCAGCGACGGCATCCGCGAAATCAGCGCCGACGCCTACCAGGGTCGCTATCCCGGCACCGAGGGCGAGCGCATGACCCTGGCCTGGCTGCAGGCCCAGTACGAGGAAATGGGCATCGAGCCGGGCGGCCCGAACGGCCAGTGGACCCAGGCCGTCGAGCTGAAGCGCTATACGCCGGTCGCCGGCGCCGCCAGCGCCAGCTGGACCGGCCCCGACGGCGTTGAGCATCCGCTGGTCGCCGGGACCGACATCGTCATCCGCGCCGTCGCCAATGACGGCCGGGCCTCCATCGCCGGCGCCCCGGTCGTCTTCGCCGGCCACGGCATCTACGCCCCCGAGCGGAACTGGGACGACTACGGCGACCTCGACGTGCGCGGCAAGGTCGTGGTCGTCGTGCCGGGCGAGCCCGACGGCGACCTGTTCAACGGCGAATACGCCACCACCTACCAATCAAGCGCCTACAAGGCGGACGAGGCCTTCCGCCGCGGGGCCGCGGGGGTGATCACCCTGTGGGCCGACGCCAACACCTGGCAGCGGGCCGCCGCGGGCGGAAACCGCCAGCGCACCCTGACGCCGGGCGCCGCGGACCTGGAATTCGGCGCCGTAATGAACCACGAGGCCGCCATGGCGATGGCGGCCGCGGCCGGCCTGGGCATGGAGTCGTTCGGCGACATCGCCTCGGGCCAGTTCAAGGCCCGCGAGCTGACCGGGGTGACGATGTCGGTCGCCGCCGAGGAGACGATCGACTCCTTCACCACCCACAATCTCCTGGCCAAGATCACCGGCACGGAACGGCCCAACGAGACGATCATCTATTCGGCCCACTGGGATCACGTCGGCGGCGAGGCCCAGCATCCGACCGCCCCCGGCGACGACAAGATCTGGAACGGCGCCTGGGACAACGCCTCGGGCACGGTTGGCGTCGTCGAGGTGGCCCGCCAGTTCGCCGCCGCGCCGCGGCCCGAGCGCACGGTGGTCTTCGCCCACATGGCGGCCGAGGAAATGGGCCTGCTCGGCTCCTATGCCTACGCCGCCGACCCGGTCTATCCGCTGGAGACCACGGTCGCGGATATCAACATCGACATGCTGCCGCTGTCGGCCCCGACCCGGGACCTGGCCATCTTCGGCAAGGGCCAGAACGACCTCGAGGACCGGCTCGAGGTCCTGGCCCAGGCCGAAGGGCGCTATGTCACCGACGATCGTGAGCCGGAGCAGGGCTATTACTACCGCTCGGACCACTTTCCCTTCGCCCGTGCCGGCGTGCCGGCCCTGATGCCGTGGCACGGCGTCGATCTGGTCGAGGGCGGGGTCGCCGTCGGCCAGCCGGAGTACACGGCCAAATTCACCGCCGACTATCACAAGGCGTCGGACGAATGGTCGCCTGAACTGGACTTCCGCTCGGCGGTCGAGAACCTGAACCTGCTGGTCCAGCTGGGCAGCCAGCTGGCCAATGGCGAGGAGTGGCCGACGTGGAAGCCGAGCTCGGAGTTCGCCGTGGTCCGCGCCCGCTCGGACGCCGCCCGCCATTGACCGCGACGATACGGCCCCTGACCGGCGACGGCTCGCCGCCGGTCGAGGGGTCGTATCCGCAGGCCGTCGAGGTCGTCTCGCCGACCCGCTGGCTCTATCTGTCGGGCCAGATCCCGGTGGCGCCGGACGGCTCGCTGGCGGCCGATTTCACCGGTCAGTGCGAACAGGTGTGGTCGAATATCGAGACCCAGCTGGCCGCCGCCGGGATGACGCTCGACAACCTCGTCAAGGTCACGACCTTCCTGTCGGACCGGTCGTATGCGCTGGAGAACCGCGCGGTGCGGCTGCGCCGGCTGGCGGGGCGGCAGCCGGCGCTGACGGTGATCGTGACGGGGATTTTCGACGAGGCCTGGCTGGTCGAGATCGAGGCGGTGGCGGCGGGGTAGGCCCAGTCCTCCCCTGAAGGGGAGGAATGTCGGATTGCCGCGTTGCTCCTGCGCGCCAACCATCCCACTGTCCGGCCATGAGCCGCTGGTCGCCACAGCCCGCCCCTGATGAGCCCGACGGTCTGATCCTGTTCGACGGGGTGTGCGTGTTCTGCTCGCGCTGGGTGCGGTTCGTGATCGACCGCGATCCGGCGCGGCGGTTCCGCTTCGTGGCCATCCAGTCGGACACGGGCCGGACGTTGGCGGCGCGGTACGGCATCGATCCCGAGGCGCCGCAGACCAATGCGGTGGTGAGGGGCGGACGCATCTTCTTCAAGTCGGACGCGGCGTTGACCGTGCTGGGCCAGTTGGCGGCGACGCGGCCGCTGGGGTGGCTGAAGGCTGTGCCGCGCGTCTTGCGGGACCCGGTCTATGACCTGATCGCCCGGAACCGGTACGCCATCTTCGGGCGGACGGAGGCCTGCATGGTCCCCTCGGCGGAAGACCGGGCGCGCTTCATCCCATGAGGCGGGTGCTGGTCATCGGCGCGGGCGGGGTGTTCGGGTCGCGGCTGTGCGAGGGCCTGTTGCGCCACGGTTTCGAGGTGGTCGTGGCGGGGCGGGACCGGGCGCGGGCGGAGCGCGTGGCCGCACGGCTGCGGGCGGCGTTTCCTGACCGCCGGATTGAGATCGCCACGCTGGACACCGCGACCCTGACGCCCGGCGATCTGAAGGCGACGGGCGCGACGATCGTGGCCGACGCCGCCGGGCCGTTCCAGGGGGCCGAGCCGACGACGGCGCGGGCGGCGATCGCGGCGGGACTGTCCTATGTCGACCTGGCCGACGGGCGCGATTTCGTGGCGGCCTTTCCGGCGCTGGACGCGGCGGCGCGGGCGGCGGGCGTCGTGGCGCTCACCGGGTGCAGCTCGACGCCGGCCCTGTCGAACGCCGTGCTGGACCGGCTGACGGAGGGGTGGCGCGAGGTGGTTTCGGTCGAGGCGGCGATCTCGCCGGGGGCGCGGGCGCCGCGCGGGCTGTCGGTGATGCGGGCCATCCTGTCGTGGCTGGGGCGGCCGGTGCGGGTGTTCGAGGGCGAGGCGTGGACCGTGCGGCCGGGCTGGAGCGGGCTGTATCGCCGCGACTTCGGGGCGGCGGGGCGACGCCGGGTGTCGCTGTGCGAGACGCCGGACCTCGACCTGTTTCCGGCCCGCTTCGCGCCGCGCGGGCGGGCCCTGTTCCTGGCCGGGCTGGAGCCGTGGCCGGCGCATGTCGGGGCCTGGGGTCTGGGGCTGGCGGTGCGGCGGTTCCGGTTCGATCCGGTGCCTCTGGCGGGATGGCTGATCCGGGTGTCCGGCTGGGCGTCGGTGGTCGGCTCGGACCGGGGCGCGATGCGGGTCGAGGCCTGGGGCGTGGACGGCGAGGGCCGGGCGACGCGGGCGGTCTGGCGGCTGGTCGCCGAGCCGGGCGAGGGGCCGGTGACGCCGAGCCTGCCGGCGCTGTCGGCGATCCGGGTGATCGCGGCGGGGCGGGTCGCGCCGGGGGCGGGGCCGTGTGTCGGGGTGCTGACGCTGGAGGACATCGTCGCCGAGATGGCGCCGCACGGGCTGGCCACGGAGACGGCGGTGGAGCGCGGCGCGATCCATGCGCGGGCCATCGGACCGGCGTTCGACGCCCTGCCGGCGGCGATCCGCGAACTGCATGAGACGCCGGGCCGGTCGCTGTGGCGGGGCGAGGCGATGACCGAGGGCGCGTCAGGGCCGCTGGCGGCGCTGGTCGCCGGGATCGTGGGCTTTCCCAAGGCGCAGGCGGCCTGCGCGGCCGAGGTGGCGATCGAGGCCGACGGCGAGCGGTCGGTGTGGCGGCGGCGGATCGGCGGCCATCGCTTCGCCAGCGTCCTGTCCCACCCGGGCGGCGGGCGGGTGCGGGAGCGGTTCGGGCCGGTCAGCATGGACCTGTCGCTGACCCCGGAGGGCGGGCGGCTGGTCTATCGCGTCGAGGGCTGGCGGCTGGGGCCGGTCCCCCTGCCGCGCGCGCTCGGGCCGTCGACGCGGGCGCATGAAGAGGTCGACGCCGAAGGCCGGTTCGTCTTCGACGTCGAGATTTCCCTGCCGCTGATCGGGCGGCTGGTGCGCTATCGCGGCTGGCTGGCGCGGGTCAGCCGGCCCGCTTCCTGACGAAGACCGTCCCGGCCGAATAGCCGGCGCCGAAGCTGCAGATCAGGCCGACATCACCCGCCGCCATGTCCTGCTGGCGCAGGTGGAAGGCGATGATCGACCCGGCCGAGGAGGTGTTGGCGTATTCGTCGAGGATGATGACGTTCTCCTCGGGCGTCGGCTCACGGCCCAGCACCTTGCGGCCGATGAACTGGTTCATGTTGATGTTGGCCTGGTGCAGCCACATCCGCTTCAGGGTCGTGGGATCGACGCCGAGGTCGGCGGCGTGGGCGACGATCATCTCGGAGACCATCGGCACCACGTCCTTGAACACCTTGCGACCCTGCTGGACGAACAGCTTGTCGGCCGCGCCGATGCCTTCCGGCGCGGCGTTGTTGAGGAAGCCGAAATTGTTGCGGATGTTGTTGGAGAAGACCGTCTTCAGCCGCGTGCCGAGGATGTCCCAGCCGCCGGGTCCGGCCTGGTCCGAGGCCTCGACGATGACGGCGGTGGCGACGTCGCCGAAGATGAAATGGCTGTCGCGGTCCTTGAAGTTCAGATGGGCCGAGCAGACCTCGGGATTGACCATCAGCACAGCCTTGACCGAACCCGAGGCGATGAAGTCGGCGGCGGTCTTGATGCCGAAGGTGGCGGAGCTGCAGGCCACATTCATGTCGAAGGCGAAGCCGTCGATGCCCAGGGCCTGCTGCACCTCGATCGACAGGGCCGGATAGGGGCGGGGCATGTTGGACGCGGCGCACAGGACGGCGCCGATCTCGCTGACCGGCTTGCCCCAGGCGGCGATGGCCTCGCGCGCGGCGGCGACGGCCATCTCGGCCATGATCGACAGCTCGTCGTCGGCGCGCTCGGGGATGTTCGGCGCCATGCGGGCGGGGTCGAGAACCCCGGCCTTGTCGAGCACGAAGCGGCTCTTGATGCCCGAGGCCTTCTCGATGAACTCGACCGAGGAGGGGGTCAGTTCGGCGACGTCGCCCTCGAGGATTTCCGCGGCGTGGTCGGCGTTGAACTGCTCGGCATAGGCATTGTAGGCGGCGACCAGCTCGGCGTTGGAGATCGACTGTTCGGGGGTGAACAGGCCGGTGGCGGCGATAACGGCATTGGTCATAAGGGAGGCCCTAACGCTCGGCTCCCGGCCTTCGCCGGGATGACGGCCGGCGCCTCGCTGCTTGAGGGCCGGGTTGTGTTTCTGGACGGACTAGATAGGCGGGACCGGGGGCCGCGTCGAGGCCGCCTCATGCCGTGCCAGCAGGCGGTGGGCGGCGTCGAGGTGGAGGCGTTCGACCATGCGGTAGCCGACGCGGATCGCGCCCTTGCCCTCGGCGTCGGCGGAGGCGAAGGCGGCGACGACTTCGCGGGCTTTCGCCACCTCTTCGGGCGAGGGGCTGAAGGCGGCGTTGGCGGCGTCGATCTGGGCCGGGTGGATCAGGCTCTTGCCGTCGAAGCCGAAGGCGCGGCCCTGCCGGCATTCGGCCTGGAGCCGGTCGGCGTCGTCGACCGCATTGACCACGCCGTCGATGGCCAGCAGGCCGTGGCCGCGGGCGGCCGCGACGACGGCGGCCAGCCAGGGCTTCAGCGGGTCGCGGTCGGGGCCGAGGACGAGGTTCATCCGCTCGCCGAAGTCGTTGATCCCCAGCATCAGGGCGGCGAGCGGGGCGCCGGCCCCGGCGATGGCGTCCAGCCGCAGCACCGACAGCGGGGTCTCGATCATGATCCAGAGATCCGCGCCGGCCGGGAGACGGGCGGCGACCGCGCGCACGGCCTCGGGGCTTTCGATCTTGGGGGCGACCACGAAGTCGGGTTTGTGGACGCAGAGGGCGGTCAGGTCATCCGCGCCCCACGGCGTGTCGAGGCCGTTGATCCGGACCCCGACCCGGCCGCCGAATCCGCCCGCCGAAAGGGCGTCGACAGCGGCCCGTCGCGCCCCGGCCTTGGCGTCCGGGGCGACGGCGTCCTCGAGGTCGAGGATCACGGCGTCGGCGCTCAGGCCGCGCGCCTTCTCGATCGCGCGCGGATTGCTGGCGGGCAGATAGAGGACCGAGCGGGTGAGCTGCATCAGACGCGGCCGGTGACCGGGATCAGGGCGCCGGTGACGGCCCGGCTGTCCGGCGAGGCGAGGAACAGCATGACGCGGGCGAGATCGGCGGGGGCGACCCATTTGGCTGGGTCGGCGTCGGGCATGTCCTTGCGGTTCTGGGCGGTGTCGAGGATCGAGGGCAGGACGGCGTTGACGGTCACCGACGTGTCCTTGAGCTCTTCGGCCAGGCTTTCGGTGAGGCGGTGGACCCCGGCCTTGGAGGCGGCGTAGGCGCCCATGCCGGCGGCGGCCTTGAGCGCGCCATTGGCCCCGACATTGACGATCCGGCCCTCGTCGGAGCGCTTCAGATGGGGCAGGGCGGCGCGGCTGGCGTTGAGGGCGGTGGTGACATTGAGGGCGAACATCTTCGCCCAGGCGGGTTCGGCGTCGTCGACGGTCTGCCAGACGAAGCCGCCGGCGATGTTGAGCAGGGCGTCGAGGCGGCCGAAATGCGCGGCGACGGCGTCGATGGCCCTGGCCGCCGAGGCGGGGTCGGTCAGGTCGACGCCGCCGAGCTCCAGTACGCCGTCGGGGACGGACTGGCCGGCGGCGTGGTCGATCACCGCGACCCGGAGCCCGTCGGCGAGGGCCGCCTCGACCACGGCGCGGCCGAGGGCGCCGTGGCCCCCGGTGACGGCGATCACCCGATCAGACATTTCGCAGCTCCAAGAAATCACAGTCCGAAGCGTCCAATGCCACGGACCGCGCCGAAGGAAAAACACCGTCCGAAGCGTCCACTCCGTCCGCTCCGCTCAGCCGAAGACCCTGGCCATCAGCCCTTCGAGAGCATGGGCGTCCACTGCGTCAAAAGCGGACGTCTCGGTCGCGTCGACGTCGAAGACGGCGATCAGGGCGCCCGAGGCGTCCAACACCGGCACGACGATCTCGCTGGCCGAACGGCTGTCGCAGGCGATGTGGCCGGGGAAGGCGTGGACGTCGTCGACGATCTGCGTCGCCCGATCCCGCGCCGCCGCGCCGCAGACGCCGCGGCCGAAGGCGATTCTCAGACAGCCAAGGGTGCCCTGATAGGGGCCGACCACCAGTTCGTCGGCCTTGTCCGGGTCGACGACGTAGAAGCCGGTCCAGAAGAAGACCGGAAAGGCGTCGGCCAGCATGGAGGCGACGGTGGCCATGCGGGCCGTGCGATTGGGCTCGCCCTCCAGCACGGCCAGGATTTCGGCCTCGACCTCGGCATAGCGGGCAGCCTTGTCGGCGGGGCGGTCGTCGCGGGCGACGTAGGACATGCGGGGGCTCCGGAAGGGTCGGCCGGACGCATATAGGAGGCCTTTGGTCGGCTGGCGAGGGGGCGATTTCGCCTCACAGGCGAGTAGGCAAGCCTCTGATTCCCGTGGACAACTAATCCCCCGTCATAAAAAGGCCGCGGTCCGGCAACGCTTTGTCGGAAACCAGCGTTTACCTTGACAGATGGTTAACTGGACCGGACTGTCTCCGTCGCGCAAAGCTTGTGCGAAAGGGGCTCAGTCGCCCGCGTTGACGTGCGAGGGGGAGTATGAGCGAGGGTCGATCCAACCAGGAAGACGGCTCCCGTTTCGGTCGCGGCCGCGGACCCGTGGCCATTGCGGCGGTCGCCGGCGTGCTGGCGCTCGCCGCTCTCGGCATGGTGTCGTGCGGCGATCGGGGGGGCGTGCAGTTCTGGCAACGCGATGCCGCGACATCCAACGCGTGCCCGCGTCCCGCGTCCCTGACGGGGTCCGAGTTTAACGCCCAGGAAACCGGCCTGCGGGCGCTGCGCCGCGCGGCCTTCCGCGGCGACTTCTTCGCCCAGCTGGAGCTGGGCGGCCGCTATGCGGCGATCCGGGCCACCGACAAGAACATCGAGGACCCGATCGAAAGCGCCACCTGGTACGCCATGGCGCTGGCCAATGACGAGGGCTACGCCCCGATCAACCGCGTCGACCGCGGCGGGTTCGGCGGCTGGCGGCCGCTGTCGAAATACGACGACTGCCGCGCCTGGGAGCGGCACACGGCCTATCAGCGGCTGGATCGCCAGCTGGGCCAGATGACCCGGGAAGAGCAGGAGGCGGTGCGCGACCGCGTCATCTATGTGCTGTCGACCCAGGACGCCTATGGCTACCGCACCCTGGCGCGGCTGCATGACGGCCTGTACGGCCCGTTCGGCGAGCCCGAGGACAACCGCGAGGCCCGCGAGGCCTGGGGCCGCAACGCCGGCGGCAACAGCCGCGATCGCAATCGCCGCGGCTATTACGCCGCCACCAACCTGTTCCAGCGCAACGACGTCGACGCCTATCTGTACAACTACCTCGCGGTGCAGACCGGCGACGTCGGCGCCTATGTGCTGCTGAAGGATTTCGAGCGCTCGGCGCCGAGCCGCGACACCTATCAGCGGTTCGTCGAGACCAAGGCGCGGCAATGGACGCCGCCGTTCGAATTCTATCCCAACACCGCGCCGCAGTCGGGCGTGCCCTTCTCGGACGAAAGCCGTCCGCGCGGGGACGCCTATGAATATGCGCTGGGCCGGATGGGGACCGAACTGCCGTTCCTGCATGTCGGCCGGGCGCTGCGTTACCTCGGAGTGAGCGACACCGTCGCCCAGCGGCCCGAGGACCTGTCCAAACGCCAGGTCGAGACGCTGGAGGCCATGCTGGGCCATCCGATGGAGGGCCGGCTGTCCTATCTGGAGCGCGTTCGCGCCATCCAGATGGCCGCCATCAACGGCTCGTCGGAAGCCCAGCTGGTGCTGGCGGTGATGTACGCCGAGGGCGTCGGCCTGCCGGCCGACTACGCCCGCGCCTTCAAATGGTTCGAGGAGGCGGCGCGCCAGGGCAGCCCCGAGGCCAAATTCGCCATGTCGAGCTATTTCGCGCTCGGCGTCGCGGGGGTGGCCGACCAGGACAAGGCCCAGGCCGTGGCCTTCCGCATCGACTCGGCCCTGTCCGGCTTCGGCCCCTCGGCCGGCCGCCTGCAGGCGGTGCTGGCCCAGGTCTCCCGTTCGCAGCAGCGCCGCTAGGAGGGCGGAAGCATGATCACCCACCGCACCGCTCTCAGCGTCATCGGCGGCGTCGCCGCCCTCGCCGCGGCCGTCACCGTCTTCGCCCTCGGCGAGGGGCCCGCCCACGCCCAGGTCGCGGCCAGGGTCGAAAGCCAGACGCGGCCGAATTTCGGCGTCCTTCTGGACCCGCCGACGCGCAGCTATCGCAACCGCGGCTCCAGCCACCGGCGCTATGACTATGGCCGTCACCGGCCCGATTGGCGGCCCGGTCCCTACCGGCCCGGCGGCGAGGAGATCGTGCTGATCGACTGCGGCGGCAATCCCGGGACCGGGGCGGTCGAGGACGCCGTGCGTCGTGTGCGGCCGGGCGGGACGCTGGTGATTCGCGCCCGCGGCGGCGCCTGCGTCGGCTGGCTCAACATCGACAAGCCGCTGACCATCATCGGCGAGGGCGGCTTTGATCCCCGTCGCTGGGACAGCCATCCCGAGCCGACCCTGATGGCGCCCGACGGCCTGCCGTGCATGACGGTGGCCCAGGGCGTGCGGGTCGAGATCCGCGACATGGTGTTCGGCTCGCCGCGCGCCGGCGACGCCGCCTGCATCGTCGGCTACGGCGCCGAGATCGTCATGAGCCGCGTCGGCTTCCGCCACGCGGGCGACGAGGCCGTCATCTACGCCGACGGCGGCCTGCTGGACATGCGCGACGTCATCATCGAGGCCGAGACCATCGCCCCGGCCATCGTCGCCGACGGCGCGGTGCTGACGGCCTGGGAAATGGTCGTCACCGGCGCCCAGTCGGGGCTGGAGCTGATCCCCGGCGCGGGCCAGACCTCGCGCCTGAACGCCGTCACCCTGAAGGGCACCGGCGCGCCCAACGCCTTCGGGCCGCGCTCGATCGGCATCGTGATCCGCTCGGGCCGCGAATACGGGCGGGTCGAGATCGAGAACACCGCCATCGTCGGCTATGTCGAGGGCGTGGCGATCGAGGGCGCCTCGGTCGAGATCAAGAACAGCCGCGTGGGCCGCTCCGACAAGGGGGTGGTGCTCTATAACGGCGAGCTGAGCCTGACCGACAGCCGCATCCGCGCCTCGACCGTCGGCGTCGCCGCCGCCTCGGGCCATGCGGTGGTGGTCAACAACGTCTTCGCGGGCGTGCGCGAGGTGATCTACGCCGAGAACCGCGCCACGGTGGAGGCCAGCGGCAACCGCGTGTGGTCGCAGTACATCTGCCGGCCGCAGTTCCGCGACCGCTACGCCGGCCGCTATGAGCCCTACTGGCGCCCCGGCCAGGGCTGGGAGTGTATGTACGGCTCCTATCCCCAGAACTGGTGGCAGGCTGAGGACGGCCTGCTGGGCCTGCCGTACCAGGACGACGGCTATCAGCTGGATGGCTACCGCGACTATCAGAGCGGGCGCGGCTGGTACGACCGCGACGGCCGATACATCCAGGACAACCGCTACCAGGGCGAGGACCGCTGGAGCCGCGGCGGCGGCGGCGGCGGGTTCTGGCGGCGGTAGGCGCGGAGGGACTCGAACCCCCAACCAGACCGTTATGAGCGGTCGGCTCTAACCATTGAGCTACGCGCCCTTCCGGGACGGGCCACCGGCCTAGCAGGCGGCCCGGCGGCTTGCCAAGCGTCATCGCGCCGCCGTTGACCTGTCGCCGATTTCACGCCGATGAATGGAACCTGCCAGGGGCGCCCGCGCGTTCATTCAGGCGGGAACGGCCAAGGTGCCGCCATGGTCTCCGCCCACTCTCGGGCGGCCGGCCCTTTCGCTTTCAGGAGAATTTCCGCCATGAACCGTCCCGCCGTCGCCGCCGCCCTTCCGGCCCTGTCCAACCGCATGCTGGTCATGACCGGCGCGGCCATGGCCGCCGCCGCCCTGCTGGTCGCTCCGGCCGCCCGGGCCCAGTCGCAGCCCGAGGGCGGCGCGCCGATGATGGTCCACGCCATGGCCAGTCAGCCGGCCCTGAACCTGTCCGCCTATGGCGAGGTCAAGACCGCGCCGGACATGGCCACCATCAGCTTCGGCGTCGTCACCGAGGCGACCACGGCCGCCGAGGCGATGCGGCTGAACGCGTCGCGGATGAACGAGGTGATGGCCGCCCTGCGCCGCGCCGGGATCGAGGCGCGCGACGTCCAGACCTCGGGCCTGAACCTCTCGGCGCAGTATGACTACGTCCAGAACGAACCGCCCCGGCTGCGCGGCTACCAGGCCAACAACCGGGTGACGGTGATCATCCACGATCTCAACGCCGTGGGCACGACCGCCGATGCGGTGGTCGCCGCGGGCGTCAACCAGATCGACGGCATCAGCTTCGGCCTGAAGGACCCGACCTCGGCCGAGAACCAGGCGCGCCAGATCGCCGTGCGCAACCTGCAGGCCAAGGCCTCGCTCTACGCCCAGGCGCTGGGCGTGCAGCTGGGCGGGATCCGCTCGCTGTCGGAAGGCGGCGGCTATTCGCCCCAGCCGCAGCCGATGTTCGCCCGCGCCGAAATGGCCATGGACTCGGGCGGCTCGACCCCGGTCGCGGCCGGTCAGCTGACGGTGCGGATCGACATCACCGGCGTGTATGATCTGAACCGCTGATGCGGTTTTGAGTGGCTGGTGACTAGTGACTAGTGGCCAGTGATTGGGGCTGGTGGGCGCGTGCTCACCAGCCCTGATCAATTGCGCGGGACGTCTACTGCTTCACACTAGCCACTAGCCACTAGCCACTAGCCACTAGCCACTAGCCGTTCCGGCTTCGCGCCAGCATCATCCCGACGCCGAGGTTCATGCCGTAGCAGATGCCCAGCACGGCCAGGGCCGTGATCGGGCCGTCGTCCATGAACCACATCGGCAGGCTCCACGGCAGGCCGAGGATCTTGGCCGGCAGGAATGTCAGCAGACTGTCCGGCTGGCCCAGCAGCCTCAGCCCGGCGGGTGTGGCGATCAGCAGGGCGACCGCGCCCGCCACGGCATAGAGGGCGTAGAACAGCCACTGCAGTCCCTGAAGCGTACGCGCCATCGGTGGTCCTCCTGCAGGGGAGGGGATTCCCGAACGGCGGCGGCGTCAAGCGGTGAGTGAGGCGGTCACTCGATCTCGAAGGTCACGGTCAGATGCGTGACGAACTCGGTTGGCGGGGGCGCAAAGACCAGAGGCGCCACCGGACGAACCCTTGGTTCGAAATCGACGATGTCGGCGAGCGCGTCGGAGCTGGAGGCCATAGATCGAGCATCCGGCGTAGCGATACGGACCGTTCGAACGACCCTTTGCCCGGCGGCCGATGCCAACAGATCAGCCTGCCGCCGTGCGTCAGCGAAGGCGGCGCGATTGGCCGCTTCCCGAAGATCGCTGTTGTCGCTCAGGTGAATCCTCACGACCCTCGCGTCGCGCGCGCCCAATTCCCCTGCCAAGGACAGGGCATCGCCGGCGCGTTGAACGGGGGACCCCACCAGTCTGACTGTCATTGAGGCCGAATATCCGACAATCGGACAGGTTTCAGGACTGTAGTCGGAGTTGCCGCACTCAGGGTCGGAGATGCTTTCAATACCGGCTCCGTCCGTCGTGACTTCGGTGCTGGTCAGGCCTTCGAGTCGGCCCAAACCCTCCATCACGACGCGCTGTCTGGAGGCGAGCGCTTGCAAGGCGGCAACCTGATCAACGCCACGCCCCTCGATGCCAGCCGTCACCGTGAACAGATCGGGAGGCGCTTCGGCCCGCCCGGTTCCAGTCACGACAATCGACGCGCGCTCAGGCGAAACTTCTTGTGCGGACACCGCAGGCGCGAACAGCAGACACGCCCAACCGGCGACCAGAGTCAGCGATTTCATGACCATCTCCCCAAGAATGCAACTAGGGGAAGGCGCCCGTAGGCGACCGTCAAGCCGCCTTCTTGATCGCGTTGCCGTCGTCCAGCAGCACCACGGTCGGCGACCACTGACGGGCCTCTTCCTGCGGCAGCTGGCCGTAGGTCACGACGATGACCTTGTCGTTCTTCTGCACCAGACGGGCGGCGGCGCCGTTGACGCCGATCACCTTCGAGCCGCGCGGCGCCTCGATGGCGTAGGTGGTGAAGCGGGCGCCGTTGGTGATGTTCAGCACATCGACCTGCTCGTGCGGAAAGATGCCCGCGGCGTCGAGCAGGTCGGCGTCGATGGCGATCGAGCCTTCATAGTCGAGATCGGCCTGGGTCACCGTCGCGCGGTGCAGCTTGGCCTTCATCAGGGTGACCAGCATGGGGAGTGCGGTCCGGATGTGACGCGGGGCGATAAGCCCCCGCTCGCAGACCGCTCATATAGGGGTTCGGCATCCCGCCATCAATCGTCGTCATTGCAATGCAGCATCGGATGGTGCGGCGCGGCTCGCGCATTGCGGGCAGTTCATTTGACGGGACGCCTCGCCGCCCTATGGTCGGGCCGTGGCCATGACCCGGCCCGCGTTCCGGACCGTGCCCCTTCCCATGAAGCAGTTTTTCCTGACCGTGCTGGGCGTCTTCGCCGGGATGTTCCTGTTTCTGGTGGTGGTGCCGTTCGTCTTCATCACCATCGCCATCAGCTCGGCCTCGTCGAAGGAGCCGACGCCGGCCCATACGGTGCTGGAGCTGGACCTGCGCGAGGGGCTGACCGACCAGACGCCGACCAACCCGTTCGCCATGTTCAGCGGGTCGGGCCTGTCGACGCTGCAGATCGTCGACACCCTGGCCGAGGCCGAGGACGACAACCGGGTCAAGGTGCTGCTGATCCGCTTGCCGGAAGGCGGGATCACGCCCGCCGCGGCCGATGAAATCCGCCAGGCCGTGCGCCGCTTCCGGGCCGCGGGCAAGGTGGTGATCGCCCACAGCCAGGGCTTCCAGCCTTTCGGCGCCACGGTCTCCAGCTATATGATCGGAGCCTCGGCCTCCGAGCTGTGGATGCAGAACACGGCGAACTTCCAGCTGGCGGGTTTCTCGGCCGACAGCGTCTTCCTCGGCCGGGCCTTCGACAAATACGGCGTCAACGCCGAGTTCGAGCAGCGTTACGAGTACAAGAACGCCGTCAACGAATACACCGAGAGCGACTACACCCCGGCCCACCGCGAGGCGATGACGGCGTGGATGACCTCGATCTACACGTCTGCAATCGCCAATGCGGCCCAGGACCGGAAGGTGACGCCGGCGGCGCTGCGGGCGACCCTCGAGGCCGGGCCGTATTCCTCGGCCCAGGCCCTGCAACGCAAGCTGATCGACAAGATCGGCCAGGTCGAGGAGGCCGAGGCCGAGGCGAAGCGCCGGGCCGGCCGCAACGCCGAGATCGTGGAGTTCTCCGACTACGCCTCGTCGAAGGGCGAGCGCGCCGGATCGGGCCGCAACGCCATCGCCATCGTCGGCGGCGAGGGCGCCATCATGACCGGCACCGGCGGCGGCGCCGATCCGTTCGGCGGCGGCTCGTCGATCATGTCGGACGATCTGGCCGAGGCCCTTTACGACGCCATCGAGGACAAGGCGGTCAAGGCCATCGTCTTCCGCGTCTCCTCGCCCGGCGGTTCGCCGGAAGCCTCGGAACAGATCCTGGCGGCGGTGCGGGCGGCGAGGGCGGCGGGCAAGCCGGTGGTGGTGTCGATGGGCGACTATGCGGCCTCGGGCGGCTACTGGATCAGTTCGGAAGCTGACTGGATCGTGGCCCAGCCCTCGACCCTGACCGGCTCGATCGGCGTCTATGGCGGCAAATTCGTGCTGGCCGACGCCCTGGGCCGGTTCGGGGTCGACATGCGCAATCTGACGGTGGGCGGCGACTATGCCGACGCCTTCTCGCCGTCGCAGGACTTCACCGCCGCCCAGCGCGCCGCCTTCGCGGCCCAGATCGACCGGACCTATGAGGAGTTCATCGCCCGCGTCGCCACGGGTCGTCGCCTGCCGCCCGCCCGGGTGCGCGAGCTCGCCCGCGGCCGGGTCTGGACCGGCGCCCAGGCGCGCCAGATCGGCCTGGTCGACCAGCTGGGCGGGCTGGAGGAGGCCATCGCCAAGGCGCGCGAACTGGCCAGCATCCCGGCGGACGAGTCGGTGCGGTTCAAACGCTATCCGGAAGCCAGCTCGCCGTTCGAGGCCCTGTCGCAGGCCTTCGGCGTCTCGGGCGAGGCGGCGCGGGTGCTGGTCGGAATCGGCGGCGTCATGAACGACCCGGCGGCCGAGGCGACGGTTCGTCGCATCCAGACCGAGCGGGCCCGGTCCTCGGGCGCTTCGGTGCTGGCGGACCAGCCGTATTGAAGCGGGATTCCGGGCCGAAACACTCGCCTGTGAAGGGGCCGGTCATTGACCGTTCAGCCGAGTGGTCCGACATTGGAGTTTCGACGTTGTTCTTCAGCGTCCGCAAGGTGAACAGATGACCCAGTCCGACCGCCTGATCTTTGGTCCGTCCGCCCGCCGTCCGTCGAACGGACTGCTGGCGTCCGTCATGTGGCTGGGCGGCGCGATCGCGACGGTCGCGGCCATGGCAGTGGGTGCGGTCCTGGCGGTGTTCACGGCGGTCGCCGTGGCGGTCATCGCCCTGTTCGCCGCCGTGCTGGTCTTCTTCGCCGGCCTGGCCCTGGGCGCGCGCCGCAAGGCCGTGGTCCGCACCCGCCGCGCCGATGATGTGATCGAAGCCCACAAGGTCGACGGCGCCTGGGTCGCCTACGGCTGGGAGCGGCCGGGCCGATAGGCTGTGCTGGTCGTCAAGGACGCTCCTTCTCCCAATTTCGACGCCCGCCGCGGCCCGCCGGACATGCTGGTGCTGCACTACACGGGCATGCGCACCGCCGATGAGGCTGTCGCGCGTCTGGTTGATCCGGCCGCGAAGGTTTCCGCCCACTATGTCGTCGACGAGGACGGTTCGATCCTGCGGCTGGTGGCCGAGGAGCGCCGGGCCTGGCACGCCGGCAAGGGGGCCTGGCAGGGCGAGACCGACTGCAACGCCGCCTCCCTCGGCATCGAGATCGTCAATCCGGGCCATGAGTTCGGCTATCGTGACTTTCCCGAGGCGCAGATCGACGCGGTGATCAGCCTGGTCAACGACATCCGCACCCGCTGGACCATTCCCGACGCCCGCATCATCGGTCACTCCGACCTCGCGCCGGACCGGAAGCAGGATCCCGGCGAGCGGTTTCCGTGGAAGCGGCTGGCCGCGGTCGGGCACGGCCTGTGGTTCGAGCCGGCGCCGGAGCGGATCGCGGCGCTGGGCGTGCCCCTTGCGGTCGGCGACGAAGGGCTGGGGGTCTTGGTGCTGCGCGCGGGGCTGCACCGGCTGGGGTATGCGCTGACGCCGGGCGGGGACTATGACGCGGCGACGAAGCTGACCGTCGAGGCGTTCCAGCGCCACTGGCGGCCGGGGCGGGTGGACGGCGTGGCCGACGGGGAGACGCGAGCGACCCTGATGGGGGTGCTGCAGCTGGCGACGGCGGAGAGCGTGACCGGGGTGCTGAACTAGGGGTTCTCCCTCCCCCGAAGTGGGGAGGGACGGCGAGCCTTCAGGCGAGCCCGGGTGGGGAAGTTTCCAGCCGCCGCGCTGCTTGACGAATGCAGCCAAAGATTGCATAAATCTTGCAATCGGAGGCAGTCATGGATCCTGCGATCGAAAAAGCGCGCGCCATGCGAAAGGCGATGACGCCGCCCGAGCTAAGGCTCTGGAATTGCCTGCGGCGGCTGCGCGTCGAAGGCCGGCACTTTCGGCGACAGACCCCCTTCCGCGGCTATTTCCTCGACTTTGTCTGCCACCGAAGCCGGTTGGTCATCGAGGTCGACGGGCAGATGCATGAGCACCGCGGAGAGCATGATCGGACGCGCGACGCGGTGCTGCTTCGGGAAGGCTATCGGACGCTGCGGTTCACCAACGCGGCGGTGCGCGATCACATCGACTGGGTGATGGAGCGGATCAGAACGGAGCTTGGGACTGGCGTACCCCACCCGGGCTCGGCTTCGCCTCGCCGTCCCTCCCCATGAAGGGGAGGGAGAACGTTGACGCCGACCATCATCCGGCCCATCTGTCCCCCCGTCAGACGGCCGGGCGGTCGCGGCGGGGCTTGCCCTGTCGAGGAAAGTCCGGGCTCCACGGTGAAGAGGCGGCGGGTAACTCCCGCCCGGGGCGACCCGAGGGATAGCGCCACAGAAAGCAAACCGCCTGCCCTTCGGGGCAGGGAAGGGTGAAAGGGTGGGGTAAGAGCCCACCGCGTGCCTGGCAACAGGGACGGCATGGCAAGCCCCGCCTGGAGCAAGACCGAATAGGGATGTCGCGCGGTTTCGGCCGCAGGGTTCACCGCCCGAGGCGTCCGGGTAGGTCGCGAGAACCATCCGGCGACGGGTGGTCCAGAGGAATGATCGTCACCGCTTTCGGGCGGTACAGAACCCGGCTTACAGGCCGTCTGACATAATTTTTGGGGCGCTAACGCTCGCCGCGCGGCGGCTTGCTGCTTGAGCGCGGATCGGCACCCTTCGACTTGACCGGCGGGTCGCGACGCGGTCGCTCGCTGCTTGAGCGCTAGTAGCGCTTGCGGGCCTTGTCGGCGGCGTCGATCAGGCGGAGGCCCGAGATTTCCGCCGCGTCCGCCGTGAGGTCCATGGCGGCTTCAGGGGGATCCTTGACCACCACGGCGCCGTCGACCGCCTTGGGCGACATGGGCTTGCTCGGGTCGGGGGCGGATTTGTTCGGCATGGCGGTAAAACCCGCGCGCCGGGCAGCGGTTCCGGCCCGAACGGCTGAGGCCGGCCCTAAGTAAACATCAGCGGAAATAACTGTCGAAAGCCAATCGGGCGCGGGACGAGGTCAGTTTTGTGGTTGTTGCGAAAGTCATATAAATCAAGCGTAGCCGCAGTTATGTACGATAGAGTGAGCAATATTTGTGTACAGCCATCAACACCATGATGAATGCGCAGGAATACAGATCGAGATCGGTCGCTGCTACAGCGAGGGCTGATCTCGAGACGGACGCCGTCGTAAAGGCCCATCACCACGCCGACGCCGCCAGTTGGGAAGCCTTGGCGAACATGGCCGATCGCCACGCCGTCGTGATGGCGACCTTCAAGGTCTAGGCGCGCAATTCCCTGGCGTGAGGCGGCCGAAGAGGCGCCGTTCAGGCCCCCCCGATTCCTCGCGCGCACCGTTAACCCTTTGGCCCGCAATGCGGCGCAGGATTGGTCCACAGCCTGTTTATACTGTCGATGTTCTGTGTATGTTCACGTCGATACAGACGTTTCGGCCACATTCGAGGTTAACCGGCGTCAACTAATCCCATTGAGACCCAGTTCATCCCATGCTATCCCAGACGCTTGGCGCGGGGTTGGTTTGCGCCGCGTGGGTGTTCACGGGGATCAGAGGGGCGGATCCAAGGATCCGAGTTTGGGGCAGGGCGTGTTTCTCTCGACCTACGAGAAACAGTTGGACGGGAAGCGACGCCTGCTGATCCCGCAGGAGTTCCGCACCGCCGACAATGGCGCCGAGCACGGCGTCTTCTGCTTTTTCGCCCTCGCCGATGATTGCCTGGAGGCCGGCGGCGACCGGCTGATGGCCGAATATGTCGCCCGGATCGAGGCCCTGCCGTTCGGCAGCGACAAGCGGACCGCCCTGGAAGAGACCTTCTACGCCGGCCAGCGCCCGCTGGCGTACGACGGCGGCGGCCGCATCACCCTCCCCGAGAGTCTGTGCCAGGACGCCGGACTGGGCGAGGACGTGGTCATCGTCGGCCTGGGGCCGCGCTTCCAGATCTGGGACCGCGCCCGCTGGAACGCCCGCAAGAACGCCCGCCGCGCCCTGGCCCGGCAGGTCATGAACGGGGAGGCCGTATGACGTCGCCCCACGCCCCCGTCCTGCTGGCCGAAGTGATCGAGGCCCTGGCCCCGCAGGCCGGCGACGTGATCATCGACGCGACCTTCGGCGCCGGCGGCTATACCCGCGCCATTCTGGCGACCGGGGCGACCGTGATCGCGCTGGACCGCGATCCGACGGTTCAGCCGCACGCCGACGCCGTGGCCAATGACTATCCCGGCAAATTCCGGCTGGTGCGGACGCCCTTCTCGGCTCTGGCCGAGGCCTTCGCCGACAGCGGCGAGGCGCGGCTGGACGGGGTGGTGTTCGACATCGGCGTCTCGTCGATGCAGCTGGACCAGGCCGAGCGCGGCTTTTCCTTCATGCGCGACGGGCCGCTGGACATGCGCATGTCCGACGAGGGGGAGACTGCCGCCGACATCGTCAACGGCTGGGATCACGGGCCGATGGCCCACATCTTCAAACTGTACGGCGACGAGCGTCAGTCGGGCCGCGTCGCCACCGCCATCCTGCGCCGCCGCGTCGAGCAGCCGTTCGAGCGCACGCTGGATCTGGCTGCGGTGGTCGAAAAGGCGCTGGGCGGCCGGCGCGGCGCGCCAATTCACCCGGCCACGCGCGTGTTCCAGGCCCTGCGCATCGCCGTGAACGACGAGTTGGGCGAACTGCGCGCCGGGCTGGAGGCCGCCGAGGCCGCCCTGTCGCCCGGCGGTCGGTTGGCGGTGGTGACCTTCCATTCGCTGGAGGACCGGATCGTCAAGGCCTTCCTGACCGAGCGCACCGGCAACGCCCCCGGCGGCTCGCGGCACGCCCCGGTCGCGATCGAGACCCGCAAGCCCAGCTTCACCCTGTCGTTCAAGGGCGCGCGCGAGGCCGGCGACGCCGAGCGCGCCGACAATCCCCGCGCCCGGTCGGCCAAGCTGCGCGCCGCCGTCCGCACCGACGCTCCGGCCTGGGGGAGGATCGCCGCATGAGCTCGGCCGTCGCCACCCTGAACCGGCTTTATGCCTGGAAGATCCGCGGCGTGCGCTGGGTCGAGATCATCGGCGTGCTGCTGGTCGCGGCCATGGTCTTCTCGGTCTATGTGGCCAAGGCCGCCGCGGCGCGCGAGAGCGCCCGCATCTCGGACCTCGAGCGGCAGATCAGCGACAACGGCCAGCGGGTGCGTCTGCTGCGCGCCGAGGTCGCGCGGCTGGAACAGCCCAACCGGCTCGAGGCCCTGTCGCGCGACGCGGGCCTGGGTCCGGTCGATGTGCACCGGCAGGCGACCGCCGAGAATCTGCCGAACCTGGCCCCGATCCCCGAGCCGCGTCCGGTCATCGTCGCGCCGACGCCGCCCGCCACTGACGTCGCCCCCGCCGCCGATCCTGTCGCGGAGGTCGTGCAATGAGCGTGCATGATCCGCACCTCGGGCCGCGGCATGTCCCGTCGTGGGGCGTGCGCCGGTTCACGCCGTCGTGGCGCTGGCTGTCCGAGGCCATGTGGTGGGTCGAGCACGCCTTCGGCCGGGCCCATGCCGACGCCCGGCCCGAGGAAGACACCCGGGTCCGCATCTTCGTCATCCTGTCGGTTTTTTCGGCGGCGTTCGTCTGTCTGACGCTCGGCGCGGTGCATGCGGCCCTGCTGACGGCGGGCAGCGGCGGGGGCGGCCCGACCTATCCCAATGCCGTGGTCCGGGCCGACATGGTCGACCGCAACGGCGCCCTGCTGGCGACCAACATCGTCCACTACGGCCTCTATATCGACCCCGCCCAGGTCTGGGACCGGCGGGCGGCGGCGGCCCAGATCCGGCGCGCCCTGCCGCGCGTGTCGAAGACCCGGCTCAACGCGGCCCTGTACGGCGACCGCCGCCTGCTGGTCGTCAACCGCCTGACCCCGTCCGAGAAGGTGGCGGTGCACAATCTGGCGCTCGGCGGCATCAGCTTCGAGCCCGAGGACGTGCGGGTCCATCCGCTGGGCCAGTCGGCGCGCCATGTGGTCGGCAGCGTCGACACCGGCGGGGTGGGCCTGTCCGCCGCCGAACGCGCCTTCAACGACGAGATCCGCGCCGCCGGCGCGCGGGGCGAGAGCTTCCAGATCTCGATCGACCTGCGCGTCCAGGGCGTTCTGGAGAATGAACTGGCCGCGGCCGCCGAGGCGACCCAGGCCAAGGGCGCGGTCGGGGTCATCACCGATGTGCAGACCGGCGAGGTTCTGGGCATGGCCAGCTGGCCGGCCTCCAACTCGCGCAACCTCGCCACCGCCGCAACCTACGAGATGGGGTCGGTGTTCAAGACCTTCACCGTCGCCGCCGCGATCGATACCGGCCGGGCCGACATGAACACCCTGCTGGACGCCTCCGAGGCGCTGCAGATCGGCAGCCGGCGGATCACCGATTTCCACGCCCAGAACAAGGTGATGACGCTGGAGGAGGTGTATCTGCACTCGTCCAACATCGGCACCTCCCTGCTGTCGACCCAGATGGGGCCGCGGGTGATGCGCGACTATTTCGACCGGTTCGGCCTGATGTCGCGGGCCCCGTTCGAGATCCCGTCGGAAGCGCCGATCACGCCGCGCGACTGGTCGGATTCGACCTTGGCTTCGCTGTCCTTCGGCTACGGCATCTCCATCACCCCGATGCAGATGGCGGCGGCCATGGGGGCGCTGACCAATGGCGGGCGCTATATTCCTCTGACGCTGCGCAAGGGCGGTCGGCCCGATGTCCGGGGTCGCCAGATCATCTCGCCCGAGACCTCGCTGACCATGCTGGACCTGATGCGCCGCAACGTCGTGCGCGGCTCGGGCGGTCGGGCCGAGGCGCCGGGCCTGCGCGTCGGCGGCAAGACCGGCTCGGCCAACAAGTCGGTCAACGGTCGTTACAGCACGGCCCACGCGGTCGGCACCTTCGCCGCTGTCTTCCCCGCCGACGGCCCGGTCAATGCGCGGCGCTACCAGATCCTGGTGCTGATCGACGAGCCCCAGACCTATCCGCGCACCGGCGGCTTCGTCGCCGCCCCGGCGGTGGGCCGGATCGCCGACCGCATCGCCCCCTTCCTCGGCGTGGAGCGCCGCGCCGACCCGTATCGCACCGCCATCGGCGACCGCATCCCCGCCTTCGAGGACCTGGAAGGGGACGGGCGATGAGCGCGATCCGCCTCTCCGAACTGCTGCGCCGCGATGTGGCGGCCGATCCGATGATCACCGGGGTCACGGCGGACAGCCGCAAGGTCGCGCCGGGGTCGCTGTTCGTGGCCCTGCCGGGCAGCGCCGCCGACGGCCGGGCCTTCATTCCGCAGGCCCTGTCGCAGGGGGCCGCCGCCGTGCTGGCGCCGTCCGACACCGACGCGGCCATGGCCCCGGTGCTGGTCACCTCGGGCGATGTGCGCCGGGCCTACGCCATCGCCGCCCGCAGCTTCTATGGATCCCAGCCCGCGACCTGCGTCGCGGTGACGGGGACCAACGGAAAGACCTCGGTGGCCGCCTTCTGCCGCCAGATCTGGGCCGCCCTGGGCCTGCATGCCGCGAGCATGGGCACCCTCGGGGTTTTGGCGCAAAACGGTAACGTTAACCGGGAGTTGACGGGGCCCGGCCTGACCAGCCCGGACGCCGCCGACGCGGCGCGGATGCTGGCCGACCTGGCCGGCAGCGGCGTCACCCATCTGGCGCTCGAGGCCTCGTCGCACGGCATCGACCAGCGCCGGCTGGACGGGGTGACGCTTCAGGCCGCCGCCTTCACCAATCTGAGCCAGGACCACCTCGACTATCACGGCGACATGGCCGCCTATCGCGACGCCAAGCTGCGGCTGTTCGAGACCCTGCTTCCGCGCGGTCGCACCGCCGTGCTGAACGCGGACAGCGAAGCCTATTCCCACTTCGCCGCCGCCTCGATCATGTCGGGGCTGGGGATCATGTGCGTCGGCGAGCGGGGGAGGGACCTGTCGCTGATCGCCCGCCAGGCCACGCCCGAGGGGCAGCGGCTGACCATCGATGTGCGCGGGACCCTGCATGAGGTGCTGCTGCCGCTGGCCGGCGCCTTCCAGGCCTCGAACGCCCTGGTCGCCGCCGGCCTGTGCATCGCCGCCGGCGAGACGCCCGAGCGGGTGCTGGCCGGGCTGGAGAAGATCACCGGCGCGCAGGGTCGGCTGCAACGCATCCCCGGAAGCGGCCGCGGCGAGGTCTATGTCGACTACGCCCATACGCCCGACGGGCTGGAGACGGTGCTGAAGGCGCTGCGGCCGCATGCGACGGGCCGGCTGATCGTGGTGTTCGGGGCCGGCGGCGACCGCGACAAGGGCAAGCGTCCCCTGATGGGCGAGATCGCCGGGCGGCTGGCCGATGTCGCCATCGTCACCGACGACAATCCCCGCTCCGAGGACCCCGCCGCCATCCGCACGGCCGTGCGCGCCGCCTGTCCCGCCGCCCGCGAGATCGGCGACCGCCGCGCCGCCATCCGCGAGGCCATCGACATGATGGGCGACGGAGATGTGGTGATCATCGCCGGAAAAGGGCATGAGCAGGGTCAGATCGTCGGCGGCGTCACCCACCCGTTCGACGACGCCACCGAAGCCGCTGAAGCCTTGAGACTTGAGACGCAGCATGGATAAGCCCCCGCTTTCCTTCCCCCCTTGCGGGGGAA
>NZ_DLHQ01000014.1:0-9055 GCF_002483305.1 Brevundimonas sp. UBA7664 | reverse complement strand
GACGGATGGGGGGTGAGACACGCCTCCCACCGATTGGCGTCTGCCCTGGCCAGCCTGCCTGCGGAACCAGCCCCCCCATCCGAGCGGCTTCGCCGCCCACCTTCCCCCGCGAGGGGGGAAGGAGTTCGTTGTGCCTGAGGCGTTGTGGACATCGGCCGAGATCGTGGCGGCGACGGGCGGGCGGCTTGAAGGCAAGCCCTTCCAGGCGAACGGCATCACCTACAACAGCCGCGAGATCGTCGCCGGCGACCTGTTCCTGGCGCTGAAGGGCGCGCGGGACGGGCATGATTTCGCCGCCGCCGCCTTCGCCGCCGGCGCGGCAGGGGCGATCACCGAACATCCGGTCGAGGGCGGCCCGTCGGTGGTCGTCGCCGACACCCTGCGGGCGCTGGAGGCGCTCGGCATGGCGGCGCGGGACCGGACGCCCGCCCGACGCGGCGCCGTCACCGGCTCGGTCGGCAAGACCAGCGTGACCCAGGCGATCAAGGCGGGGCTCGATCTGGCCGGCCCGTCGCACGCCTCGATCAAGAGCTACAACAACCATATCGGCGTGCCGCTGACCCTGTCGCGGATGCCGCGGACGACCGAGCGGGCCGTGTTCGAGATCGGCATGAACGCGCCGGGCGAGATCGCGCCCCTGTCGAAGATGGTCCGGCCCCACGCGGCCTGCGTCACCACCGTGGGGCCCGTGCATATCGAGGCCTTCGCCGACGGCGAGGCCGGGGTGGCGGCGGAGAAGGCGGCCATCTTCGAGGGCCTGGCCGACAATGGCGTCGCGGTGTTCAACGCCGACGTGGCCTTCGCCGCCGTGCTGGACGCGGGCGCCCGGCGTGCCGGGGCGCGGATCGCGACCTTCGGATCGGCGGCGGGCTGCGACGCCCGGCTGATCGACTTCCAGCCGCATGACACGGGCGCGCGCGTCCGGGCCGAGCTGTTCGGGCGGACGATCGAGTTCGAGCTGGCCCAGTCCGGCTTCCACTGGGGGCTGAACAGCCTGTGCGTCCTGCTGATGCTGGATGCGCTGGACGTGCCGCTGGACACGGGTCTGGCGGCCCTGTCCGAGTTCCAGCCGCTGGCGGGGCGGGGGCAGACGATGACGGTTCATGCGCCGGGCGGCGACTTCACCCTGATCGACGAGAGCTACAACGCCAATCCGCTGTCGATGGCCGCCGGCTTCCGCAGCCTCGGCGCGCGGCCGCTGCCGGCCACCGGCGGTCGGCGGGTGGTGGTCCTGACCGACATGCTGGAGCTGGGCGACCAGTCCGAGGCGCTGCACGAGGGGCTGTCCGGTCCGATCGACGCCGCGGGCCTCGATCTGGTCCATGCCGCCGGGCCGGAGATGAAGCGGCTCTATGACGACCTGCCGGGCTCGCGTCAGGGCCTGTGGCGCGAGACCGCCGCCGAACTGGCCGCCGAGGCCGCCATGCTGGTGGGCCGCGGCGACATCGTCATGGTCAAGGGTTCGAACGGATCGAAGGCGTCGCTGGTGGCCAGGGCCCTGGCGGCTCTGGGAGAAGGCTCGGGAGGGGCCGCCTGATGTTTTACCTGCTCTATCTCCACTACGCCGACATCGCGCAGGACTATCCGCTGCTCAATCTGGTCCAGTACCAGACGGTGCGGGTGGCGCTGGCCATGGCCACGGCCATGATCGTCGCCGTCACCATGGGCAGCCGGTTCATCGCCTGGATGCGGGTCAAACAGGGCAAGGGCCAGCCGATCCGCGCGGATGGGCCGATCTCGCACCTGTCCAAGGTCGGCACCCCGACCATGGGCGGGCTGATGATCCTGGCGGGCATCGCCGTTGCGGTGTTCCTGTGGGGCGACCTGACCAATCCCTATATCTGGATCGTCTCGGGCGTGACGGCGGCCTTCGGCCTGCTCGGCTTCATCGACGACTACGCCAAGGTGTCGAAACAGACTTCGGCCGGACTGACGTCGAAGCAGAAGCTGCTGGCCCAGGTCGTGGTCTCGGTCATCGCCGGGGTGCTGACGGTGCTGTGGATGACGCAGTCGCCGACCTCGCCCAACCTCGAGACCTCGATCGCCTTCCCCTTCTTCAAGGCCGTGCTGCTGAATGTCGGCTGGTTCTATGTGGTGTTCGCGGCCTTCACCATGGTCGGCTTCTCCAATGCGGTGAACCTGACCGACGGGCTGGACGGCCTGGCCATCGTGCCGGTGATGATGGCCGCAGGCGCCTTCGGCATCATCAGTTATCTGGTCGGCAATTTCATCTTCTCGGACTATCTGGGCGTCCACCATGTGCCGGGGTCGGGCGAACTGGCGATCTTCTGCGCCGCCATGATCGGCGGGGGCACGGGTTTCCTCTGGTACAACGCCCCGCCGGCCAAGATCTTCATGGGCGACACCGGCTCGCTGGCGCTCGGCGGCGCCCTGGGCGCCATCGCCGTGGCCACCAAGCATGAGCTGGTGCTGGGCATCGTCGGCGGCCTGTTCGTCATCGAGGCCGCCTCGGTCATGATCCAGGTCGCCTATTTCAAGGCCACCCGGAAGCGCATCTTCCTGATGGCCCCGATCCACCATCATTTCGAGAAGATGGGCTGGCCGGAGTCGACGGTGGTGATCCGCTTCTGGATCGTCTCCGCCATGCTGGCCCTGATCGGCCTCGCCACGCTGAAGCTCAGATAGATGATCCCGGTCCCGGGCTTCGAGGGGCGGCGCATCGCGGTCTTCGGCCTGGGACGGTCGGGACTGACGGCGGCGCGCGCGCTCAAGGCCGGCGGGGCCATGCCGGTGCTGTGGGACGACAGCGTCTCCAGCCGGATGCAGGCCGAGGCGGAGGGGTTCGCGGTCGAGGACCTGACGAGCGCCGACTGGTCGGGGTTCGCGGCCCTGGTGCTGTCGCCGGGCGCGCCCCTGACCCATCCGAAACCGCACTGGACGGTCGGCAAGGCGAAGGCGGCGGGCGTCGAGGTGATCGGCGACATCGAGCTGTTCGCGCGGGCGATCGCGGCGCTGCCGGAAGGAGAGCGCCCGAAGGTCGTCGCCATCACCGGCACCAACGGCAAGTCGACCACGACGGCCCTGCTCGGCTGGGTGCTGAAGCAGGCGGGGAAGACCGTTCATGTCGGCGGCAACATCGGCATCGGCGTGCTGGCCCTACCGGCGCCGAAGCCGGGCGCGGTCTATGTGATCGAAGTGTCGAGCTATCAGCTGGACCTGACGACCAGCTTCGCGCCGGATGTGGCGATCCTGACGAATATCAGCCCGGACCATCTCGATCGGCACGGCGGGATGGAGGGGTATGTCGCAGCGAAGGCGCGGATATTCCAGGCGCAGGGGCCGGAGGGGTTGGCCCTCGTGGGGATCGATGATGACTGGGGCGTCGGCGTTGAGAACAAGCTGATGCAGGCGGGCCGGAGGACAGCGCGGGTCAGCAGCGTGGCTCACTCGGCCCCCTCGGAAGAGATCGTGATTTCGAATGGCTCGCTGGACGTACCGGGCCAAGGCGGCATCGATCTGTTGAAGGCTCGTTCGCTGCCCGGCCGCCACAACGCCCAGAACGCCGCCTTCGCCTACGCCGCCGCCCGGGCGCTCGGCGTATCCCATGACGCCGCTGTCGAAGGCCTTATGACATTCCCCGGTCTCGCCCATCGCATGGAGGAGGTCGGCCGGCTCGGCCGCGTCCGCTTCATCAACGACTCCAAGGCCACCAACGCCGACGCGGCGCGGCAGGCGCTGTCGTCCTACGATCGCAGTTTCTGGATCGCGGGCGGTCGCGCCAAGGCCGGAGGCATCGACGACCTCGAGGACTTGTTCCCGCGCGTGGTCGAGGCCTTCCTGATCGGCGAGGCGGCCGGGCCGTTCGCGGCGCGGCTGGGCGACACCCCGCACCGGATCAGCGGCGACATGGCCTCGGCCGTGAAGGCCGCCGCCGAGGCCGCCGCCGCCACCGGCCGCGAGGAGGTGGTGCTGCTCAGCCCCGCCGCCGCCAGTTTCGACCAGTATCCGGACTTCGAGGCGCGGGGCGAGGCGTTCCGCGCCGCGGTCCTTAACCTCGGGGCTACGCCTTCAGGGCATGGTTAGCGAACCATGACCGCCCACAACTACAGCCCCGCCTTTTCGCGCAACGACCAGAGCCCCATCGCCAAATGGTTCTGGACGGTCGACCGGGGCTTGCTGGCCGCGGCCCTGACGCTGGTCGCGCTCGGCGTGGCGCTGAGCTTCGCCTCCAGCCCGGCGGCCATCCTGGCCGATGAATCGATCGTCGATCCCTTCCACTATTCGTGGCGGATGCTGGTCTGGGCCGGGGGCGGGACGGTCGCCATGCTGGTGGCGTCGCTGCTGTCGCCGCGCGGCGTGCGGCGCATCGCCCTGCTGGCCCTGATCTGCGCCATCGTGGTCATGGCGGCCCTGCCCTTCATCGGCAATGAGGTGAAGGGGGCGGCGCGCTGGATCAACCTCGGGCCGTTCAGCCTGCAGCCGTCGGAATTCGCCAAGCCCGGTCTGATCGTCTTCGCCGCCTGGATGTTCTCGGAGGCCCAGAAGGGGCAAGGGGTGCCGGGGGTGTCGATCGCCTTCGCGGCCTGGGTGGTGTGCGTCGGCCTGCTGCTGATCCAGCCCGACATCGGCCAGACCCTGCTGA
Organism: Brevundimonas sp. UBA7664; assembly: GCF_002483305.1. GTDB lineage: Bacteria > Pseudomonadota > Alphaproteobacteria > Caulobacterales > Caulobacteraceae > Brevundimonas. The sequence goes on along the minus strand of NZ_DLHQ01000014.1, from coordinate 4,452 downwards.
TCACCACCACCTTCATGGCGGTCTTCTTCATGGCCGGGGTGCCGCTGAAATGGGTGGCGGCCCTGGCGGCGGCGGGGGCGGCGGGCGTGGTCGGCCTGTATTTCGCCTTCAGCCACATGCGCGACCGGCTGAGCCGCTTCTTCTCGCCCGAGACCGCCGACACCCACCAGATCGACCGCGCCTCCGAGGCCATCCGCGCCGGCGGCCTGGTCGGGCGCGGCATCGGCGAAGGCGTCATGAAGCGCCACGTGCCCGACCTGCACACCGACTTCATCTATTCGGTCGGGGCCGAGGAGTTCGGCCTGATCCTGTCGCTGGTGATGATCGGTCTGTACGCCTTCATCGTGGTGCGCGGCATGCGGCGGGCGATGAAGCTGACCGACGCCTTCGAGCAGACGGCGGCGGCGGGGCTGTTCATGCTGATCGGCCTGCAGGCCTGCATCAATATCGCGGTGAACCTGAACCTGATCCCGACCAAGGGGATGACCCTGCCCTTCATCAGCTACGGCGGGTCGTCGATGCTGGCCATGGGGCTGACCATGGGTCTGGCCCTCGCCTTGACCCGACGCCGCCCCGGCGCCTACGAGCCGGGGACCAGCCTGCCGGATCGCGGGCGGATACTGCCGTAGGGTCCTGATGTCCAAAGTCTGCGTCGTCGCCGCCGGGGGCACCGGCGGGCATATGTTCCCGGCCGAGGCGCTGGCGCGCGAGCTGGCAGGGCGCGGCTGGCGCATCGTGCTGGCCACGGATCACCGGGGCGAGGCCTATGCCCACAACTTCCCCGCGGAGGAGCGGATCGCGCTGGACGCCGCCACCGGGCACGGGCCGATCGGCTTGGCCAAGGCCGGCGTCGCCATCGCGCGCGGGGTGTTCAAGGCGCGCAAGGCGCTGAAGCGGCTGGACGCGGCGGTGGTGGTCGGCTTCGGCGGCTATCCGTCGGCGCCGGCCCTGCTCGCGGCGCTGAGCCAGGGGCGGCCGACCCTGGTGCATGAGCAGAATTCGGTGCTGGGGCGGACCAACCGCTGGCTCAGCCCCTACGTCGGCGCCGTCGCCGCGTCGTTCCCGGACCTGAAGATGGTCCCGCATGGCGTGGGCGCGCGGGTGAGCCTGATCGGCAATCCGGTGCGGCCCGATATCCGGGCCCTGTTTGACCGGCCGTACGCCGCCCCGACGGCCGAGGGGCCGATCCGGGTGCTGGTCACCGGCGGCAGCCAGGGCGCGCGCATCCTCGCCGAGGCGGTCCCGCGGGCGCTGGCGGCCCTGCCCGCGCCGCTCCGCGCCCGGTTGAAGGTACAGCAGCAGGCCCGGGCCGAGTCGCTGGAGGCCGCCCGCGAGATCTATCGGGCGGCAGGCATCGAGGCCGAGGCCGCGCCGTTCTTCAGCGACATGGCCACACGGTTGTCGGGCACCCATCTGGTCATCGGCCGCGCCGGGGCCTCGACCTGTTCGGAGCTGGCCGTGGCGGCCCTGCCGTCGCTGCTGGTCCCGCTGAAGATCGCCATGGACGACCACCAGCGGTTCAACGCCGCCAGCCTCGCCGAAGCCGGCGGGGCCGAGGTGGCGCTGGAGGACGAGGCGACGGTGGAGCGGCTGACGGCGCTGTTGCTGCCGCTGCTGTCCGACCCCGCGCGGCTGGCGGCGATGAGCGCCGGCGCGAAATCGGCCGCCCTGCCGGACGCGACGCGGGCGCTGGCGGATATGGTCGAGGCGGCGGCCGCCGACGGGGCGCCTCCCGCCTGAGGCCGTAAGGGCCTATAGCGTCGTCATGCCCGCCTTTGTCACGGACCTGACCCGCGAGATCCTCCGCCTGTGGCGCGAGTTCCACTGGCTGCCCGAATGGGCGGTGATCTCGATCATCGTGGCCGTCTTCGTCTTCGCCGGCTGGGCCGCCAACCAGATCGTCTTCGCCCTGTTGAAACTGGCCGTGCGCAAGCGCGACGTCTTCTGGCGCGGCACGGTCGGGCGCGCGCGGCTGAAGGTGCGGATCGCGGTGATGATCGCCGCCCTGGCCCTGGCCGTCACCGTCTCGCCGCTGGATCCCGAACCGTCGCTGGCGATCCGCCAGACCCTGCTGTTCGGCTTCATCCTGACCGTCGGCTGGATGCTGATCGGGGCCTCGGACATGTGGGCGGTGGTCTATCTGCGCCGCTTCAACATGGAGACCGAGGACAATCTGGTCGCCCGCAAACACGTCACCCAGGCCCGCATCCTGCAGCGGGTCGCGGCCCTGCTGATCGGCATCGTCACCCTGGGGCTGGCGCTGCTGACCATCGCGGAGGTGCGCCAGTGGGGGCTGTCGCTGCTGGCCTCGGCGGGGGTGGTGGGGATCATCGCCGGCCTGGCCCTGCAGCCCTTCCTGACCAATATGATCGCCGGCATCCAGATCGCCACCGCCCAGCCGATCCGGCTCGATGACTCGGTCGTCGTGGAGGGGGAGTGGGGCACCGTCGAGGAGATCACCTCGACCTATGTGGTGATCAAGCTGTGGGACTGGCGTCGCATGGTGCTGCCGCTCAGCTATTTCATCAACACGCCGTTCCAGAACTGGACCCGGGAGACGGCGCGGCTGATCGGCTCGGCCTTCCTCTATGTCGACTATGAAGCGCCGATCGAGCGGTTGCGCGCCGAGCTCGAGCGTATCTGCCGGGCCAGCGCCTTCTGGGACGGCGATGTGGTCAGCCTGCAGGTCACCGACGTCACCGACCGCGTGGCCCAGGTCCGCTGCCTCGCCAGCGCCCGCAACGCCCCGACCGCCTTCGACCTGCGCTGCGAGATCCGCGAGAAGATGCTCGCCTTCATGCGCGACGAATGCCCCGAGGCCCTGCCGACGCAGCGCCAGCTCAATGCGACGGTGGAGCCGCAGAGTTGATCGCCAGCTGGGACCGGCCGTGGGCGACGGCCTCGTCCAGCGTGGTCGCGTCGGTGTCGTAGTCGTCGGGATTGCAGGCGGCGACCAGCAGTTCGAACGCATCGCCGCCCTCGACGGCCTCATAGGGGGGCGCGTCGTCCGGTGTGAGCGGGCCTTCGGCGCCGCCTTCGCGGACGGCGGCGAAATCCAGCCGGTCGACCTGGCCGTCCGGTCCGCAGTCGAAGCGCCACCACGACCAACCGCCCCAGTAGCGCGCGCCGGCGGCGCGGAAATCCGGCTCGACGACCTGTAAGACGCGGATACGCCCGCCGGGACCCTCCGGCGTGAGACTGGCCATATCGGCATACTGGGCGAACCGGCCGGCCCCGAGAAAGACGAACCGGTGCGGCGGTTCGCCCGGGCCGGCGGCGAGCAGCGAGAGCAGGGTCAAAATCATGCGCCATCGTAACCGGGCGTTGACCGAGACGCGACTATCCTGCCGCCATGACGCGCTTCATGACCCTCGATTTCGCCGATGGCGACCGGCCGCAGATGCTGGCCCGGGTGCTGGAGATGGCGCGCGGGGCCTATGGCTATGTCGTGACCCCCAATGTCGATCATGTGGTCAAGCTGATGGACGGCCGGGTGGGGCGCGAGGTCTATGAGGGTGCGGCGCTGAAGATCTGCGACAGCCGGATTCTCAGCCATCTGGCGCGGCTGCGGGGCGTGGCCCTGCCGGTCTATCCGGGCTCGGACATGACGGCCGACCTGCTGGCCTCGCCGGCCGCCGAGGGCCTGGTCATCGCCGTCTTCGGCCCTGACCGCGCGGCCTTCAATGAACTGGCCGCCCGCTATCCGCGCCAGAGGCTGAAATACCTCGACGCCCCGATGCTGGTGCCCGGCACCCTGGGCTGGCGCGCCGCCGTCGGCCATTCCGCCGGGGCGGAGTGGGACGTGCTGCTGGCCTGCGTCTCCTTCCCGAAACAGGAGCTGTTCGCCCACGCCCTGCGCGCGGCGGGGCGGAAGACGGGGGTGACCCTGTGCGTCGGCGCCTCGGTGGACTTCCTGACCGGCCGCCAGCAACGGGCGCCGAAGGTGTTTCAGCAGCTGTCGCTGGAATGGCTGCACCGGCTGCTGAGCCAGCCGCGCCGGATGTTCCGCCGCTATGTCATCGAGGGGCCGGCGATCTTCGGATGGTTCGTGCGGACTGAGCTGCTGGGCTCGCGCTAGGCCGCCACGATCTCTTCCGCCTGGCTCAGGTCCACACTCACCAGCTGCGACACTCCCCGCTCGGGCATGGTCACGCCGTAGAGCCGGTCCATCCGGCTCATGGTCACCGGGTTGTGGGTGATGACGATGAAGCGGGTGTCGGTCCGCTTCCGCATCTCGTCGAGCATGCGGCAGAAGCGGTCGACGTTGGCGTCGTCCAGCGGGGCGTCGACCTCGTCCAGCACGCAGACCGGGGCCGGATTGGCGAGGAAGACGGCGAAGATCAGGGCCGCGGCGGTCAGGGCCTGTTCGCCGCCGGACATCAGGCTCATCACGGCCAGCCGCTTGCCGGGCGGGCAGGCGTAGATCTCCAGCCCGGCCTCAAGCGGATCGTC
>NZ_DLHQ01000021.1:539-22215 GCF_002483305.1 Brevundimonas sp. UBA7664 | reverse complement strand
GCCGGCCGGCCCCGGGCGCGCCGGCCGCGGGCGCCGCTTGTGGATTGGGCGTGCCGAAGGCGCGTGAATAGTTGAAGCCGGTGCGGATGTCCTGACGCTCGAACCGCGCGAAATTGAGCGGCCGCGCGTCGAACGAGACCAGATCGCCGTCGATGTCGCGGACGAACCGGCCGGGCAGGGCGGCCTCGAGGTCCGGGGTCAGGGTCGGGAAGGACGCGATGGCGTCCTCGGTCAGGCTGTAGGTCCAGTTCGAGCTGAGCCGAAAATCGGTCTCGGACCAGGGCTTGAGGTTGACGCCCGCCTTCCAGACCTGGCGGTGGTCGGCGTTCAGGCCGGGATTGCCGCCGTCGATGCGGGTGACCAGCACCGTTTCGCCGGTGGCGAAATCGAACACCGGGACGTTGGGCGTGAAGATGGTCGGGTCGTTGAGCTGGGAGATGGTCGGGGAGCCGTTCTCGTCGGTGTAGCTGAGCGACAGCGACAGGGGCTCGACCGGGCTCCAGTTGAGGCCGAGGCCGAGGGTCGAGAGGCCGCCGAAGTCCGACAGCTCCTCATAGCCGATGTTGAAATTGGCCGAGAGGTCCCCGAGGGCGGGCAGGACGTCCGTGCGGCGGCTGGCGATGGGGATGCTGAAGCTGGCCTGGCCGTTGAGGCGCTGGCGGGACTGTTCCCGTTCGGTGGTCACGCCGCCGCGCGTGCTGGCGGAGTCCAGCGACACGTCGTCGAAGCCGAGTTTGAAGGTCGAGGAGACGCCGCCGGCGGGCAGGTCCCAGAGGTCGCCGGTCAGGACCAGTTCCGTGTCGAGACGCTGGGACACCGAGCGGGCGGTGTCGTCGGCGATGGGCGTGAAGTCGGCCGGGGCGAGCGGGCCGAATGGATCGGCGCCGGGGTCGTCCGCGTCGAGCCGCGCCTGGAAGGGGGCGGCGCCGTAGCCGCGGCCGGTGCGGGTGTCGGTTTCGTTGCGGGTGAACTGGCCGGTGAAGGTCCAGCGCCAGTCCTCGCCGAGGAAGCCGTCGAAGACCAGGCCCAGCTCGCCGGTGAAGCCGTCGGTCTCGCGGCGCAGGGCGTCGGGGGCGTCGAGAAGGCGGAAGACCGGCTCGTCGTCGGGGGAGGTCGAGAAGGGATTGCCGGCCGGCAGGATCAGGCCCACGCCCGGCAGGCCGTTGAAGCTGCGGCTGGAACGATCCTCGAGGCTGCCGCTGAGGGTCGCCTGGGTGGTGCTGTTGAGGTCGCGCTTGTAGGTGCCCCGCGCGGTGTGGCGCTCGCTCTGGGCCAGCAGGGTCTGATAGGCCCCGATATCCTCGGTGCCCGGATCGCCGGCCACGCGTTCGCGGACGATGTCGCGCTCGGATTCGTACAGCGGGCTGGAGCGCTCGTATTCGGCGTCGAGCGACCAGCGGCTCGGCCCCGAGATGCGCAGGATATTGCCTTCGAGCTCGGCGGTGGTGCGGCCGCCCTGTTCCGGCCGGCGGCCGGTCACCTCGCCCGTGAGGGAGTTGAAATTGGCCTTGAGCACGAAATTCACCACGCGCTGATCGGCGCGGTAGCCGTATTCGAGCGCGACCTCCTCGGGCAGGATCTCCATCCGCTCGATTGCCTCGGGCGGGAGGCCGTGGATTTCGCGGAAGCCGGAGATGCGGCGGCCGTTGACCAGCAGGACGGGCTGGCCGTCGGCGCGGCCGCGCGAGCTGCGCGTGACCGGCTCGAGATAGGTCAGCAGTTCGGCGATATTGGAGGCGCCGTAAGCCTGGATCTGTTCCGGGTCGAGGACGAGATCGGGCGGGATGTCGGAATTGACGGAGCCGCGCGGGCGCGCCGCGGTGATCGCCACCGAGTCCAGTTCAAAGGTGTCCGGATTGGAGTCCGCCGCCGGCGCAGGCGTCGGCGGCGTTTGCGGCGGCTCCTGCTGCTCCTGCTGCTGCTGCTGCTGCTGCTGCGGCGGCGGGGGCGTCGGCGTCGGCGCAGTCTGGATCAGACCGGCCATGAGGCCGGACAGGGCGGTGGTGGTGAGAAGCATGCGGACGGGTCCCGGGGAGATTCTAGCCCTGCAACGCGCCCGCCGGACATTTCCGTCGCATTTCAGCGTGGAAACCGAAGGTTGAGCGCGAGGCGGGTCCAATGCCGTCTTCGGGGTCGGACCCGCCGATGGCCAATGAACTTTTGGTCAGACTGCAAGCTTCGCCGGGGCGTTGCGGGAAAGCCTCAGCTGACTTCCTTGAGAATGCCTTCCAGCCCCTGCTCGCGGACCTTGCGGTACAGGGTCGAGCGCCCGATGCCGAGGCGACGGGCGATCTCGGACATGTGGCCGGCATAGACCTCGATGGCGTGCTGGATCAGGTCCCGCTCGATTTCCTCAAGCGTGCGCAGATGGCCGCGGTCGTCGAGGATGCGGATCGGGGTGTCCGGCAGGGGCGGCAGGTCGAGGACCGAGCCCTCGGCCGGGGCCCCCTCCGTCTCGTCGCCGTCGCGACGATCCACCTCCCCCACGGGGGGGGAGGACAGGCCGGAGATGGCGGGGAAGTCGTGCGGCTGCAGGAAGGGCGCATCGGCGAGGACGATGGCGCGGTAGACGGCGTTCTCGAGCTGGCGGACGTTGCCGGGCCAGTCAAAGGCGCAGAGCAGGGCCAGGGTCTCGCCCGAACAGCCGGCGACGCGCTTGCCTTCCTCGACATTGAAGCGGGCGATGAAGTGGTCGATCAGGGCCGGGATGTCCTCGCGGCGTTCGCGCAGGGACGGGGCCTCGATCGGGAAGACGTTGAGGCGATAGAACAGGTCCTCGCGGAAGGCGCCGGCGCGGACCTGTTGGGCCGGGTCGCGGTTGGTCGCCGAGACGATGCGGACGTCGACCTTGACCGAGCGTTTGGCGCCGACGGGGTCGACCTCGCCCTCCTGCAGGGCGCGCAGCAGCTTGACCTGCATGTCCAGCGGCAGTTCGCCGATCTCGTCGAGGAACAGGGTGCCGCCGTTGGCCTCCTGGAATTTGCCGAGATGTTTGTCGTGGGCGCCGGTGAAGGCCCCCTTTTCGTGGCCGAACAGGATCGACTCGATCAGGTTGGCGGGCAGGGCGCCGCAGTTGACGGCGACGAAGGGCTTGCCGCCCCGGTCCGAGGCGCCGTGCAGGGCGCGGGCGATGACTTCCTTGCCGACCCCGCTCTCGCCCGTGATCAGGACCGGGATGGAGGATTTGGCGGCGCGGGCGCCCAGCGACTTGACCATGCGCATCGGCGGGCTGTTCCCCACCAGGTCGTCGAAGGAGGTGCGGCCGGAGACGTGCTTCTTGAGCCGCCCGACCTCGGCGGTCAGCCGGGTCAGCTGCAGGGCGTTGGAGACGCCGACCAGCAGGCGTTCTGCGGAGACGGGTTTGACGAAGAAATCCTGGGCCCCGGCCTGCATCGCCTTGACCACGGCGTCGACGCCGCCCGAGGCGGTCAGGACGATGACGGGGGTGGTGACGCCGGCGGTGCGGATCTCGGCCAGGGCCTCCATGCCGCTCATGCCGGGCATGACCATGTCGAGCAGGACGACGTCGGCGCCGCCGCCCTTGGTCAGGCGGTCGATGGCCTCGCCGCCGGATTCGGCGTGAACGACGGCATAGCCTTCGCGCTCGAGCACGGCCTGGGCGAGGCGGCGCTGGGTGGGATCGTCGTCGACCACGAGAACGGTCTTCGCCATGGGTTCGGCCCCTTCAACATCACGGTTTCGGCCGGTCCTCGTTGAAGCGGGACTGGCTCATTCCGGGACGTTTTAGCCCCCACAAGGTGAAGATCGGGTTGGGGGGCAGGGTGAGTGGGGGGTTAACGGGGGGCGGGCTCTGGCCGGAGAGTCGCCGAATTTGAGCGAGCCGAATCCAGAAATGACAAAGGGCCGGTTTCCCGGCCCTCATTCACGGCGCGGCAGGCTTGTCATCACCTCATGCCACGCCGGCTGCCCCGAAGGACAGTCTCGCAAGTCCCCGTGAGGAACGGCTCAGATATGGGTCAGGTCGAGGGCCTTTGCAACCGCGCGGCGTATGGCCTCGAAATCAGCAACGGGGAGCGTAGGCACGGCGTACTGGCCCCGCCCGACCTTGTATCGATCAAGGCGTCCCAGAGAGACCGTGGTCAGCATATCGCATTTGGCCCAGCAACTGATCCTCTCGTGGCCCGGCAAAGGGTTGCGGGCAAGGGCGTGATGATGGTCCTCCAGCCTGTCTGGCTCGGTTGTCGAGAGCGGCACCACGGTAACGAGGCGCCGGTTTCTGCGATTGCGGGCGATCACAACAACGGGCCGCACCTTGACCATCTCCGGAACCACAAACCCCCGATAGTCGCAGATGACGACATTTCCCGGACGGGGCTGATAGAGCATGGCCATGCAGGGTTGTACGAACAAACAACCCTGAGAACAATCTATCCCTGTTCGAGGCTCCGGCGGCAGGCCGGGTCAAGGGGCCGGACGGCCTAAATCGGTGACGGGCGGCGGAGGCGTCGGCCCGGTCACGACCGGCGCGCTCCCGCAGTCGGGCATGTCATCGGAGAAGAACTGGGCGACCTGACGCCCGTCCGCGAAGACCAGATCAGGCCAGACCGGCTGGACGGCTCGCAGGCGCCCGGCCCGCAAGGCTTCGCGCGGGTCTGATCGCAAGTCGTGGCGGCAGCGCTGGCGGATATAGCCCAAGAGGCTCCAGCCGTCGCCATCCGGGATGAACACTGTCACACCTTCTTCGCCAAGGATCAGCATTTCCATGGTTCCATCACCGTTCAGGTCCCGGCGCGTCGCAAGACAGGGATCAGCAGGCTGGCAGTGCCGGAGGTAGTAGCGGTCGGCCGACGCGAGAAGGCCGGCAGGAAGCGGTGCCGCGCCGGTCGGCCAGATTTCGATAGTTGGCACCGCCAGGTCTTCTTCGGTGGGCCGCTCGTCATTGCGGTTCTGGTTCTTCTGCGCGGCCAAGGCGGGGGCCGCGATGGCGGCGTTGCCTGAACGGGCCAGCCGGGCCAGCGCCGCCTGACCCGCCTTGCCGCTTTCGAAGCGCAGGAAGTGATAGTCAAAGTTGTCCGGCGTGACGGCGCCGCGCTCCAGCCGCGCGACCTGATCCATGACCGACAGGCGCGCCGGGTCCAGCGCGGGGCTGAACAGCAGGAGAATGACCGTCACGGTCAGGATGGCGGTCCAGATATTGGTGCGCTCCAGCGGGCGCATCCAGTCGCCCTTGCGCCAGAAGGGGCTGAGGGCGGCCCAGCCGTAGCCGACAGCGTAGGCGGCGCCGACGAGGGCGCAGGCGGCGGCGATGATGCGGTCGGGCGTGAGGCCGTACTGGCCGATGCGGAGAGACAGTCCGAGGACGGCGAGGATGATCAGCGGGGTCAGCAGGACCGCAGCGACACGGACGGCGAAGCGCAGCACCACGGGAGGCAGGTTGTCGGTGCGGCCGTCCTGATAGGCGGTGTTGATGAGGATGATCAGGGCGGCAGCGGCGGCCAGCACCAGCGAGGTGCCGTTGCCGGTCTCCCACAGGCCCTCGAGTCCCGTGAAGGGCAGGGCCCCGAGGAAGCCCGCGGCCAGCACAGTCATGACCAGCAGCAGCCACGACAGCAGCATGAGGGCGACGGTGCGGACGCCCCGGATCAGGCCGTCGCGCACATCGGTCAGATGGACGGCGATCGCGAAGGCGAAAGTGGTGACGGGAATCCAGAACCAGTCCTTGCGCAGCAGGTCTTCAAGGAAGTCCAGGCCGATGACCTTGAACAGAGCGGAACCGAGCGTGAGCAGAATCCAGAAGGCGCCGGTGAAGCCGATCGACATGGCCAACTGCACCCCGGCCTTCCAGGTGGTGTCGAAATAGGCCGGGAAGCTGGCAATGCGACGGCGCTCGACGTCAGCGGGGGCGACCAGATGGTGGCTGATGAAGAGGGCGGCGGCCGAGAACAGCACCACGGGCGCGGAGAGGAAGGGCGAATGGCGGAGGGTGTCGGCGCTCTGGCGGGCGATGTCGTGCAGGCCGAGCAGGGCGAGGGCGACGCCCGCGACGGCGGTCCAGATGGCCAGGGTGACAGGCCGCAGGCGGCCGACGCCGGCGAGCAGGACGAACGGCAGGAAGGCGACGATCAGCAGCAGGGGGCCGAACAGCACCGGCTCGGTCGCGGGCCAGACCTTCAGGTCGTTGTCGGCGCTGCGATGCAGCCAGAACAGGCCGAGGCCCTGCAGCAGGCCGATGCCCAGCCGGATCGGGCCCAGCAGGGGCGAGGTCGCGCCGCCGAGGCTGTCGCGGCCGGTGGCTTCGGTGGTCTCGGTCATGGCGCTATCCCTCGAAGGGCGGATGTGAGCCCGTTTCGCCCCGCCTGCATAGAGCCCGCTTGAGTTCTGCGCGGTTGCGTGTATAGAGCGCGCCTCTTCCGTCGCAGCTTTTCGCCGCGGCGGTCCTGTCCGAGAACTTCGGGGCGTGGGGGTCACCTAGGCCATAAATGTCAGAGAGCCCTCTGACGCCGTGGGGAGATGGGGATGCAGACGACGCCAGACGTTCCGGTATCCGGGCGTCGGGGTTCGAGCTTCCTTCGGACAATACGACCGGCCTGAACGCTTCGCAGCGATGCGGCGCGCTTTGGCCAATCCGTCGTCGGGAATAAGCCCGGCGGCGAATACAGACTGGAGACCGCAATGGACCGCGCACAAAAAGCCGAGTCGATCGAAACGCTGAAGGGCGTTTTCGCCGACGCGGGCGCCGTGGTCGTGACCCACAACCTGGGTCTGACCGTTGCGGATATGGAAGACCTGCGTGGACGTCTTCGTAAAGAAGGCGGCACGTTCAAGGTGGTCAAGAACCGCCTGGCGCTCAAGGCGCTCGACGCCGCTGAAGGCAGCGAATACCACGGCCTGTTCAAGGGTCCCGTGGGCATCGCATACGCCGACGACGCGGTGACGGCCGCCAAGATCACCGCTGAATACGCCAAGGCCAACGACAAGTTCGTCGTTCTGGGCGGCTTCATGGGTGACAAGGTTCTGGATGCGGCGGGTGTGGGCGTTCTGTCCAAACTGCCCTCGCTGGACCAGATCCGCGCCTCGCTGCTCGGCCTGCTCAACGCTCCCGCGACCAAGGTCGCCGGCGTGGTGCAAGCCCCGGCGTCCCAACTGGCCCGCGTGTTCAGCGCCTATGCCGCCAAGGACGCCGCGTAAGCGGACCCGCCTCTTTCATCTCTGCAAACTCTCTACTGAAACCCAATCCTCCGAAGGAAACACACCATGGCCGATCTCGCCAAAATCGTTGAAGACCTGTCGAAACTGACCGTTCTGGAAGCCGCCGAACTGTCCAAGCTGCTGGAAGAGAAGTGGGGCGTCAGCGCCGCTGCTCCGGTCGCCATGGCCATGCCCGCCGGCGGCGGCGCCGCTCCGGCCGAAGCTGCTGAAGAGCAGACCGAGTTCACCGTCGTCCTGCTGGACGGTGGCGACAAGAAGATCAACGTCATCAAGGAAGTCCGCGGCGTCCGTTCGGACCTGGGTCTGAAGGAAGCCAAGGACCTGGTCGAAGGCGCTCCGCAGAACGTCGTCGAGAACGTCTCCAAGCAGGCCGCCGACGAAGTCGCCAAGAAGCTGACGGAAGCCGGCGCCAAGGTGCAGGTCAAGTAAGACCAAGCCTCATGGCTTGAGGACGCACCCTGCGTCCCGATATCGCGGGCCCGATGGGAAACCATCGGGCCCGTTTTCGTTTGGTCTGGGATGCGCGGGACCGACCCGCGCCGACGTCTCCCCGAACGAAGGACCTCCCGCATGAACATCCTGATGGTGCTGACCTCCCACGACCAGCTCGGCGACACTGGCAAGAAGACCGGCTTCTGGCTGGAGGAGTTCGCCGCGCCGTACTACGCGCTGAAGGATGCGGGGGCTGACATCGTCGTGGCCTCGCCCAGGGGCGGTCAGCCGCCGCTGGATCCCAAGAGCGACGAACCCGACGCCCAGAGCGAGGACACCGAACGCTTCAAGGCGGACGCGGACGCTCAGAAGGTTCTGGCCAATACGGTCAAACTGGACAGCGTCAGCGCGGCCGATTTCGACGCCGTCTTCTATCCGGGCGGCCACGGGCCGCTGTGGGATCTGGCGGAAGACCGGACGTCGATCAACCTGATCGAGGCGTTCGCAAAGGCCGACAAGCCGGTGGCCGCGGTCTGTCACGCGCCGGGCGTGCTCAAGTCGGTCAAGGGCGCAGACGGTCAGCCGCTGGTGAAGGGCCGAAAGGTCGCCGGCTTCACCAACAGCGAGGAAGAGGCCGTCGGCCTGACGAAGATCGTGCCCTTCCTCGTCGAGGACATGCTGAAGGCGAACGGCGGCGACTATTCCAAGGGTGCGGACTGGGGCTCCTATGTGGTGACCGACGGCAAGCTGGTGACCGGCCAGAATCCGGCGTCGTCGCGCGAAGCGGCGGAAGCGCTGCTGAAACTGCTGTAGCCGACAAGGGCCGGGCGTGACGCCCGGCCCTCATATCGTCAGCGCCGCCGCGGGGCGAAGATGTCGGCGAGGCGGTCGCGGGTTCCCTCGATCCGGACCAGGCGCGGATAGCGCAGGCCGCCGTGGTAGTCGAAGGACAGGGTGCGGAACTCCTCGCCGCGCTTGACGACGAGGATGATCGGGTCCGTGCCGCCCTTGGCCGCCGTGACGGCCTGGCGCAGGGCCTCGGCCGAGGCGACGCGGTCGCCGACGGCGATCAGGTCCCAGCCGGCGCCGAGCCCCTGTTCGAAGGCCGGGCCGCCCCAGCGGATGCCGGCGATGCGGTTGTTGGCGCCGAGGCTGAAGCCGAGCGAATACTGGAAGTCATTGGCCCAGCCGCCCATCATCCGCTTCTCGACCGGCGTCAGCTCATCGACCCAGGTCAGTCGCCAGCCGGCGCGCTCGATCCCGTCCAGCGGGGCCTCGGCCTCGGGGCCGACGGCGTCGAGCCGGTCGCGCAGGAAGTTCGCCCAGTCGTGGGGGTGGACGGCGTTCAGGTGCGAGACCACGTCGTCGAACGTATAGGGGCGGGCTTCCCAGACACCGTCCTCGACGCCGTAGAAGGCCTTGGCGAAGTCATCGAGCGATTTGCGGTCGTTGGTGGCCTCGCGGATCAGGGTGTCGGCGTCCAGCCAGATCAGCAGGGCCTCGCGGTAGTAGTCGCCGGTGCCGCGCATCCACGACCCCCACGGATTGCTGGTGCGGTAGCCGAGCAGGTTGTGGTTGGTCGTGTCCTGCAGGGCGCGCCACTGGCGGCCGGGCTGCTGGTCGTAGAAGCCGGCCACCTCGGCGAGGTTGACGATGGACTCCTCGACCGTGGCGAGACCCGAGCGGGGGGTCAGGACATCGCCCCAGTATTCGGTCTGGCCCTCATAGACCCACATCAGGGTGTTCTGGGTCGGGACGTTGAAATTCTGGACGTATTCATCCGAAGGCCGGCGGAATTTGCCGTTCCAGCTGTGAACGTATTCGTGCGGCAGCAGGCTCCGGGCGCCGTAGTCGGGGGTGGGGCTGGAAAAATAGTTGGGGGCGGCGGTGTTCTCGGACGAGCGGTGATGCTCGAGACCGATGCCGCCCATCTTCGAGGTCAGGCCGAGCAGGAATTCATAGCGGTCATAGTGGCGGGCGCCGAACAGGCGGTCGGCCTGGTCGACGAGCGACTCATATTTGGCGATCCATTCGGGCGTGATGTTGATCGAGGCGGCGGTGTCGCCGACCAGGTTCAGATGCACCGGCGAGCGGCCGCCCGGATCGATGTCGACGCGACGGTAGTGGGCCCCGGCGAACATCGGGCTGTCGGCCAGATGCTCGAGCGAGATGGGGGCGAAGGTCGCCACGTCGCCCTCGCGGGAAACGGTGTCGAGCGCCACGCCGTAGTTCCAGCCCGCGGGCAGAACGACGGACGGCGCGAAGGTGATGCGGCTGTGATTGTAGCCCGCCGGATAGAGCAGGGCCTTCTCCCACTGCAGATTGACCATCTCGGGCGTCATGACCACGCGCCAGGTCGAATTGTCGGGCTGGGTCAGCCATTCGAAGCCGACCTCGATCGAGGTCACGCCGGCCGGGATGTCGAGGTGGAAGGCGTGGGGATCGACGGTGTCGCGCACCCATTCGATGCGCTGGCCGTTGCCGGTGACCGTGACCCCGGAGACCAGCTGGATCGGGCCGGTGTCGGCGTGGTTGCCCGGGATGAATTTCGGATACTGCAGCACCAGATGACCGGCGCTGACCGGCACCGTCTGGCGCACCCGGATGACCTTGTGGTCGAGGTCGATCAGATCGACGCGAATGCCGATGACGCCCGGATAGTCGCGGTCCTGGGGCACCGGGATCGGCGGCAGGGCGCGCGGCAGGCTGGTCGGGACGGGCAGGGGCGTCTGCGCCTGGGACGCCGGAACCTGGGCCAGGGCTGGCAGGGCGGCCGAGGTCAGGAGCAGGGCGAGGGCGGCGGTACGGAACATCATCGGGTCTCTCGCGATCAACGGCGGCGGGGGGCGAGGATGTCGCCGATGCGGTCAGGCGTGCCCTCGATCCGCTCGAGGTGGGGGTAGCGCAGGCCGTCGTGATAGTCGAAGCGGATGGTGCGGAAGCGGTCGCCCTTCTTGACCATCATCTCGATCGGGGTGGTGTTGCCCTTCGAGGCGGTGATGGCCTCGGCGATGACGGCGGCGCTGGCGGTGCGGCCGTTGACCGCCACGACTTCCCAGCCGGCGGTCAGGCCGGCCTCGAAGGCGGGCGATCCCCAGCGGACGGCGGTGATGCGGTTGGCGTTGTTCGTGCCGATGCCCAGGGAATACTGGAAATCGTTGCGCTGGTACTCGCCGTAGAGCGCCTGCTGGTAGGCGTTGGGCTGCTCCCGGAAGACGAGGCGGTAGCCGCCGCGCTCGATGCCGTCCAGCGGCATGGGGGCGTCGGCGCCGACGGCGTCGAGGCGGGTGCGCAGGAAGGTCGCCCAGTCATTGGGCTGGACCGCGTTCAGGGTCCGCACAATGTCGTCGAAGGTGTAGGGCGCGGGATCCCAGTTTCCGTCCTGGACGCCGAAGAAGGCCTTGGCGAAATCGTCCAGCGAGCGACGGTTGCCCGACTGCTCGCGGATCCAGGTGTCGGCGTCGAGCCAGATCAGGGCGCCTTCGGAATAATAGTCCTCGCCGCGCTGGAAACTGCCCCAGGGCTGGGGCCGGCGCTGGGCGATGATCGGGTCGTTGGTGGTGTCCTGCATGGCGCGCCAGGCGCGGCCCGGGCTGAAGCCGTAGGTGGCGGCGGTCATGGCCAGTGAGCCCAGCTCCTGCTCCTTGCTGAGCAGGCCGGCGCGGGTGGTCAGGATCTGGCCCCAGTACTGGGTCTGGCCCTCATAGACCCACAGCAGGGAGTTCTGCAGCGGCTCGTTGAGCGTCGGCGTCAGCTGGTCGGCCGGGCGGCGCCATTTGCCATTCCAGGAGTGGGTGTATTCGTGACCGAGCAGGTCGCGATCGCCGATGGTCGAGGCCGGGGCGGTGAAATAGGCGGTGTCGACGCTGTTCTCGGACGAGCGGTGGTGTTCCAGGCCGATGCCGCCCAACCGGTCGGAGACGGCGACGAGGAAGTCGTAGTGGTTGAAATGCCGGGCCCCGAACAGGTAGTCGGCCTGGTCGACGAGGACCCGATGCCGCTCGATATGTTCGTCGGTGGCGGCGAGCATGGCCGCACTGTCGGCGACGATGTTCATGCGCACCGGCGAGCGGCCGCCCGGATCGAGGTCGATCTGGCGGAAGTGGGCGCCGGCGAAGACCGGACTGTCGGCCAGGTGTTCGAGCGTGATGGGGGCGAACGTCGCCAGGCCGTTTTCGAACGAGGTGGTGTCGAGGGCCGCGCCATACTGCCAGCCGGCGGGCAGCCGCAGACTGGGCTGGTAGGTGATCTGGCGGGAATAATATCCTGCCGGGTAGAAGATGGCCTTCTCCCACTGGATGTTCAGCATTTCGTCGGTGATGACGACGCGTCCCTGCGAGCCGTCGATCGGCGTCAGCCACTTGAACGAGACTTCCACGCTGGTCGCGCCGGCCGGGACCTCGACCTGCACGGCGTTGGTCTGGACGGTGTTGCGGACCCAGCGCAGGGCCTGGCCTCCGGCCGTGACGTGCAGGTCGGCGATGTCGTCGACCGGACCGACCGGGCCGTGGTTGCCGGGAATCCACTCGGGATAGAGCAGGATCAGCGAGCCCGGGCCCGTGACCGGGATGGTCTGTTTCACCGAGACGATCCGCCGGTCGATGTCGGTGGCGTCCATCTCCAGGGTGATGACGCCGGGATAGGCGACATCGCGCGGAGCGGGGATCGGGGCCAGGGCGCGGTCCAGCGCGGGCGTTCCGACCTGGGCCAGACCCGGAGTGGCCCCGAACAGCAGGGCGGCGGCGCAGGCGGAGGCGAACAGGCGGGCGACGGGACGCTTCATCGGGGACTTCCAGCTGGAGGGCGGGGGGCGCAGATCACGCCGGGCACGCGCGAGGGTCAACCCGACGGGGAGCCCGCAGGATTAATTCGCTGTCATGTTCGCGGTTCCGCGGGTCAGGCGGCCGGCGCCGCGCCCGGCTTCACTTCCAGCAGTTCGACGGTGAACAGCAGGGTGGAGTTGGGCGGCAGTTCGTCGCCGCCGACCCAGCGTTCGCCATAGCCGAGGGCGGCGGGGATGACGAACTCGAACCGTTCCCCTTCACGCATCAGGGCGACGCCCTCGGTCCAGCCGCGGATGACGCGGTTGAGCGGGAACTCGGTGGGTTCGCCGCGGGCCCATGAGCCGTCGAACTCGCGGCCGTCGATGAAGGTGCCGCGATAGTGGACGCGGACCGTGTCGGTTGCGACCGGCTGGCGCCCATCAGGATTTGCGGGCGTGATCCGGCGGTATTGCAGGCCGGACGCCGTCGTGGTCCAGCCCGGCCGGCTGCCGTTCCAGACCAGATAGGCGGCGTTGCCCGCGTTCCAAGCCTCCAGGCTCGCCTCGCCGACGGGCGCGCGGACCTCTGAGGTCGGGGGTCCCAGCGGCTCCGGCGCGGTGGCGCAGGCGGCAAGGGTGAGGGCGGCGGCGGTGATCAGGAGGGTGCGGGTCATAAGGCGACGCTAGCAGGATCAAGCCGCCGTCGTGAAGCCGTCGCGCTATTCGTAAACGAAAGGGGGAAAGGGCCTTTATTTCGTCGGAAAAGCGAGTATATGACCCGGTTCCGCTAACTCCGTAAGAGATACGCGCGAAAGCGCCGAGGCCCGGTTTGTCGCCCTCCGACCGGTGCGAAGGCGCGCTCCTCCCCAAGGGAGCCCTACATTTCAGGCGTCCTGGAGCCGCAAGGCCCGAGGGTGGACGCCGAAACCGATGGTCACGGGTCGCCCGAGAGGCGGAGCCGTGGCTGCTGCATTGAACGCGGGCTGCCCGGCCTGCGCATTGGGAAGACAGAATGGCCAAGTCCAAAGCCGAAGTCGCCGTCGCCAACGGCCAGTTCGCACACGCCACCACCTTCACCGGCAAGAAGCGCATCCGCCACTCGTTCGGCCGGATCCCGGAAGCGGTGCAGATGCCGAACCTGATCGAGGTGCAGCGCGCCTCCTATGAGCAGTTCCTGCAGCGCGAAGTGCGCAGCGGACCGCGCAAGGATCAGGGCATCGAGGCGGTCTTCAAGTCGGTCTTCCCGATCAAGGACTTCAACGAACGCGCCATCCTGGAATACGTGTCCTACGAGTTCGAGGACCCGAAATACGACGTCGAGGAGTGCATCCAGCGCGACATGACCTATGCCGCGCCGCTGAAGGTCAAGCTGCGCCTGATCGTGTTCGAGGCGGATGAAGAGACCGGCGCGCGCTCGGTCAAGGACATCAAGGAGCAGGACGTCTACATGGGCGACATCCCGCTCATGACCGACAAGGGCACCTTCGTCGTCAACGGCACCGAGCGGGTGATCGTCTCGCAGATGCACCGTTCGCCGGGCGTCTTCTTCGACCACGACAAGGGCAAGACGCACAGCTCGGGCAAGCTGCTGTTCGCCGCCCGCGTGATCCCGTACCGCGGTTCGTGGCTCGACTTCGAGTTCGACGCCAAGGACATCGTCTACGTCCGCATCGACCGTCGCCGCAAACTGCCGGCCTCGACCTTCCTGATGGGTCTGGGCATGGACGGCGAGGAGATCCTCAAGACCTTCTACGAGACCGTGCCCTACGAGAAGCGCGGCGAAGGCTGGGTCACCCCGTACAAGGCCGAGCGCTGGAAGGGCGTGAAGCCCGAGTTCGACCTGGTCGACGCTGACACCGGTGAGATCATCGCCGCCGCCGGCACCAAGATCAGCGCCCGTCAGGCCAAGAAGCTGGGCGACACGACCACGTCGCTGTCGCTGGCCGCCGACGCCCTGCTGACCAAATACCTGGCCGCCGACGCCGTGAACTACGAGACCGGCGAAATCTACGCCGAGGCCGGCGACGAGCTGGACGCGCCGACGATCGAACTGCTGGAAAGCTTCGGCTTCACCACCATCGACGTCCTGGACATCGACCACGTCACGGTCGGCGCCTACATGCGCAACACCCTGCGCATCGACAAGAACACCGGCCGCGAGGACGCTCTGTTCGACGTCTATCGCGTGATGCGCCCGGGCGAGCCGCCGACCCCGGAAGCCGCCGAAGCCATGTTCAACTCGCTGTTCTTCGACAGCGAGCGCTACGACCTGTCGGCCGTGGGCCGCGTGAAGATGAACATGCGTCTGGAAACCCCGGACGTGTCGGATGAAATCCGCGTGCTGCGCAAGGACGACGTCCTGCGCGTGCTGCAGATCCTCGTCGGCCTGAAGGACGGCGTTGGCGAGATCGACGACATCGACAACCTGGGCAACCGCCGGGTCCGTTCGGTCGGCGAGCTGCTGGAGAACCAGTACCGCGTCGGCCTGCTGCGGATGGAGCGCGCCATCAAGGAGCGCATGTCCTCGGTCGATATCGACACGGTGATGCCGCACGACCTGATCAACGCCAAGCCGGCCGCCGCGGCCGTGCGCGAGTTCTTCGGTTCGTCGCAGCTGTCGCAGTTCATGGACCAGACCAACCCGCTCAGCGAGATCACCCACAAGCGTCGCCTTTCGGCGCTTGGCCCGGGCGGTCTGACGCGCGAGCGCGCCGGCTTTGAAGTCCGCGACGTGCACCCGACCCACTACGGCCGCATCTGCCCGATCGAAACGCCGGAAGGCCCGAACATCGGCCTGATCAACTCGCTGGCCACCCACGCGCGGATCAACAAATACGGCTTCATCGAGAGCCCGTACCGGCGCGTGAAGGACGGCAAGGCCACGGACGACGTCGTCTACATCTCGGCCATGGAAGAGGCGAAATACACGATCGCCCAGGCCAACATCGAGCTGAAGGACGGCGCGATCGTCGAGGAGCTGGTTCCGGGCCGGATCAACGGCGATTCGCAGCTGCTGATCCGCGCCGACGTGGACATGATGGACGTGTCGCCGAAACAGGTCGTTTCGGTCGCCGCCGCCCTGATCCCGTTCCTGGAAAACGATGACGCCAACCGGGCCCTGATGGGCGCGAACATGATGCGTCAGGCCGTGCCGCTGGTGCAGTCGGACGCGCCGCTGGTCGGCACCGGCATGGAATCGGTGGTCGCCGTCGACTCCGGCGCCGTGGTCGTGGCCCGTCGTGACGGGGTCGTCGAACAGATCGACGGCACCCGCATCGTGGTCCGCGCGACCAACGAACTGGACGCCGGCCGTTCGGGCGTCGACATCTACCGCCTGTCCAAGTTCCAGCGTTCCAACCAGTCGACCTGCATCAACCAGCGCCCGATCGTGCGCGTGGGTGATGAGGTCAAGGTGGGCGATGTGATCGCCGACGGCCCGTCGACGGACCTGGGCGAACTGGCCCTGGGCCGGAACGCGCTGGTCGCCTTCATGCCGTGGAACGGCTACAACTTCGAGGACTCGATCCTGATCTCGGAGCGCATCGTCCGCGACGACGTCTTCACCTCGATCCATATCGACGAGTTCGAGGTCATGGCCCGCGACACCAAGCTGGGGCCGGAAGAGATCACCCGCGACATCCCGAACGTCGGCGAGGAAGCCCTGCGCAACCTCGACGAAGCCGGCATCGTGGCGATCGGCGCCGAGGTCCAGCCGGGCGACATCCTGTGCGGCAAGGTCACGCCGAAGGGTGAGAGCCCGATGACGCCGGAAGAGAAGCTGCTGCGCGCCATCTTCGGCGAGAAGGCTTCGGACGTCCGCGACACCAGCCTGCGTCTGCCGCCCGGCGTCGCCGGCACCATCGTCGACGTGCGCGTCTTCAACCGCCACGGCGTCGACAAGGACGAACGGGCCATCGCCATCGAGCGTTCGGAAATCGAACGCCTGGGCAAGGACCGCGACGATGAGCTCAAGATCCTCGAGCGCAACGTCTACGGCCGTCTGAAGCCGCTGATCCTCGGCAAGAACGCCACCTCGGGTCCGAAGGGCCTGGGTCGCGGCGAAATCACCGAAGCCAAGCTGGGCGAGCTGTCGCGCGGCCTGTGGTGGCAGATCGCCCTCGACGACGAGAAGGCGATGGGCGAGCTGGAAGCCATGAAGAAGCAGTTCGAGGACGCCCGCAAGGCGCTCGACCGCCGCTTCGAGGACAAGGTCGAGAAGCTGCAACGCGGCGACGAACTGCCCCCCGGCGTGATGAAGATGGTCAAGGTCTTCGTGGCCGTGAAGCGCAAGCTGCAGCCCGGCGACAAGATGGCCGGCCGTCACGGCAACAAGGGCGTCATCTCCAAGATCCTGCCGATCGAGGACATGCCGCACCTTGAGGACGGGACCGCGGTGGATATCGTTCTGAACCCGCTGGGCGTGCCCTCGCGCATGAACATCGGCCAGATCTTCGAAACCCACCTCGGCTGGGCCGCTTCCGGTCTCGGCAAGCAGATCCAGGGGCTTCTGGAAGCCTGGCAACAGGGCGGACAGAAGAAGGCGCTGGTCGATCACCTGACCAGCATCTACGGCCCCGACACACCTCTTCCGGACTCGGAAGAGGACCTGGTCGAGCTGGCCCGCAACCTGTCCAAGGGCGTTCCGTTCGCCACCCCGGTGTTCGACGGCGCGCACATCGACGACATCGAGGAACTGCTGGAGAAGGCGGGTCTCGACCGCACCGGCCAGTCGATCGTCTATGACGGCCAGACCGGCGAGCAGTTCAAGCGTCCGGTCACGGTCGGCTACATCTACATGCTGAAGCTGCACCACCTGGTCGACGACAAGATCCACGCCCGTTCGATCGGACCGTACTCGCTCGTCACCCAGCAGCCGCTGGGCGGCAAGGCGCAGTTCGGCGGACAGCGCTTCGGCGAGATGGAGGTGTGGGCGCTGGAAGCCTACGGCGCGGCCTACACCCTGCAGGAAATGCTGACGGTGAAGTCCGACGACGTGGCCGGCCGGACCAAGGTCTACGAGGCCATCGTCCGCGGCGACGACAGCTTCGAGGCGGGCATTCCCGAGAGCTTCAACGTGCTCGTCAAGGAAATGCGCTCGCTGGGCCTGAACGTGGAGCTGGAGAACAGCTGAGTTGAAGGGGCGAGGGTCGAGGGGTGAGGGGCGAGTGATCGCCCATCCTCCCGGCCTTCGCCTCCCTCGACCCTCGTCTCTCGCCCCTCGACCCTAGATTTATCGCGGCTCCTCGCCGCAGAAGGAAACAAGATGAACCAGGAAGTCCTGAACATCTTCAACGCGGTCCCGGTCACTCCGACCTTCGACCAGATCAAGATCGCCCTCGCCAGCCCGGAGAAGATCCGGTCGTGGTCGTTTGGCGAGATCAAAAAACCCGAGACGATAAACTACCGGACGTTCAAGCCCGAGCGCGACGGCCTGTTCTGCGCCCGTATCTTTGGCCCGACCAAGGACTACGAATGCCTGTGCGGCAAGTACAAGCGCATGAAGTACAAGGGCATTATCTGCGAGAAGTGCGGCGTTGAGGTCACCCTGGCCCGCGTTCGCCGCGAGCGGATGGGCCACATCGAACTGGCGTCCCCGGTCGCCCACATCTGGTTCCTCAAGTCGCTGCCGTCGCGCATCTCGCTGATGCTGGACATGGCGCTGAAGGACGTGGAGCGCGTGCTCTACTTCGAGAACTACATCGTCACCGAGCCGGGCCTGACCCCGCTGAAGCAGAACCAGCTGCTGACGGAAGACGAGTTCTACCGTTACCAGGACGAGTTCGGCGATGACGGCTTCACCGCCGAGATCGGCGCCGAGGCCGTGCGCAACCTGCTGATCGGCATCGACCTGCACGCCGAGGCTGAGAAGCATCGCGGCGAACTGGCCGACAGCCCCTCGGAAATGAAGGCCAAGAAGGCCTCCAAGCGCCTGAAGCTGATCGAGGCCTTCCTCGAGTCCGGCAACAAGCCCGAGTGGATGATCCTGACGGTCGTGCCGGTCATCCCGCCGGAACTGCGTCCGCTGGTGCCGCTGGACGGCGGCCGCTTCGCCACGTCCGACCTGAACGACCTGTATCGCCGGGTCATCAACCGCAACAACCGCCTCAAGCGCCTGATCGAGCTGCGCGCGCCCGACATCATCATCCGCAACGAAAAGCGGATGCTGCAGGAGTCGGTCGACGCCCTGTTCGACAACGGCCGTCGCGGCCGCGTCATCACGGGCGCCAACAAGCGTCCGCTGAAGTCGCTCGCCGACATGCTGAAGGGCAAGCAGGGCCGCTTCCGCCAGAACCTTCTCGGCAAGCGCGTCGACTATTCGGGCCGTTCGGTCATCACCGTGGGTCCCGAGCTGAAGCTGCACGAGTGCGGCCTGCCCAAGAAGATGGCGCTCGAGCTGTTCAAGCCGTTCATCTATGCGCGCCTTGACGCCAAGGGCCTGTCGGGCACCGTCAAACAGTCCAAGCGCATGGTCGAGCGCGAGCAGCCGCAGGTGTGGGATATCCTCGACGAGGTCATCCGCGAGCACCCGGTCCTGCTGAACCGCGCGCCGACGCTGCACCGTCTGGGCATCCAGGCGTTCGAGCCGAAGCTGATCGAGGGCAAGGCCATCCGCCTGCACCCGCTGGTCTGTACGGCGTTCAACGCCGACTTCGACGGCGACCAGATGGCTGTTCACGTCCCGCTGAGCCTCGAGGCCCAGCTGGAAGCGCGCGTCCTGATGATGTCGACGAACAACATCCTGTCGCCCGCCAACGGCAAGCCGATCATCGTGCCGTCGCAGGACATCGTCCTGGGCCTGTACTACCTGTCGCTGATCAAGGAAGGCGAGAAGGGCGAGGGCAAGCTGTTCGCCAACATGGGCGAGATCGACGCGGCGCTCGACGCCGGCGTGGTGTCCCTGCACACCAAGATCAAGGCGCGCTGGACCGAGATGAACGCCGCCGGCGAAGTCATCACCAAGGTCATCGACACGACCCCGGGCCGGATGAAGCTGGGCGCACTGCTGCCGCACAATGCGAACATCGGCTACCGCCTGCTTGAGAAGAACCTGACCAAGAAGGAAATCGGCAACCTGATCGATCAGGTCTATCGCCACTGCGGTCAGAAGGCGACGGTCATCTTCGCCGACCAGATGATGCAGCTGGGCTTCCGTGAAGCCGCCAAGGCCGGCATCTCCTTCGGCAAGGACGACATCGTCATCCCCGCCGCCAAGGCCACCCTGGTCGCCGCTACCCGGACCCAGGTCGAGGAGTACGAGCAGCAGTACGCCGACGGCCTGATCACCAAGGGCGAGAAGTACAACAAGGTCGTCGACGCCTGGGCCAAGGCCACGGACAAGATCGCCGATGCGATGATGGGCGAGATCGCCCAGCCGCGCGTCCTGGCCAAGGGTCAGGCGCCGGACATCAACTCGGTGTTCATGATGGCCAACTCCGGCGCCCGTGGTTCGCAGGCGCAGATGAAGCAGCTCGGCGGCATGCGCGGCCTGATGGCCAAGCCGTCGGGCGAGATCATCGAGACGCCGATCATCTCGAACTTCAAGGAAGGCCTGACCGTCCTTGAGTACTTCAACTCCACCCACGGCGCCCGTAAGGGTCTGGCCGACACCGCGCTGAAGACCGCCAACTCCGGCTATCTGACGCGTCGTCTGGTCGACGTGGCGCAGGACTCGATCGTCACCGAGGACGATTGCGGCTCGACGCGGGGCATCACCCTGCGCGCCGTGGTCGAAGGCGGCGACGTGCTGGTCTCGCTGGGCCAACGCGTCCTGGGTCGCTATGCGGCCGAGGACATCAAGGAGCCGGGTGGCGACAAGGTCCTGTTCAAGGCCGACACCTACCTGCAGGAAGAAGAAGTCGAGGTCATCGACCAGGCCGGCGTCCAGTCGGTCAAGGTCCGCTCGGCCCTGACCTGCGAAGCCGAAGCCGGCATCTGCGCCTATTGCTACGGGCGTGACCTGGCGCGCGGCACCAACGTCAACATCGGCGAAGCGGTGGGCGTCATCGCCGCCCAGTCGATCGGCGAACCCGGCACCCAGCTGACGATGCGGACCTTCCACATCGGCGGCACGGCGCAGGTGGCGGAAACCTCGTTCTACGAGGCGACCAACCCCGGCGTCGCCAAGATCACCGGCCCGACCGTCAAGGCGGCGCACGGCGATCTGGTGGCCATGAGCCGCAACGTCGTCGTCACCATCGTGGTCGACGGCAAGGACCGCGAGAGCCACAAGATCCCCTACGGCGCCCGTCTGCGGGTGGTCGAGGGATCGGACGTCAAGCGCAGCCAGCGTCTGGCGGAGTGGGACCCCTACACCTCTCCGATCCTGACCGAAGTCGGCGGCGCGATCCGGTTCGAGGACCTGGTCGAGGGCCTGTCGGTCCGCGAGGAAACCGACGAAGCGACGGGCATCGCCCAGCGCGTCGTCAGCGACTGGCGCGCCAGCCCGCGTGGGGCTGACCTGCGTCCGGCCATGGGCGTCACCTCCGGCGACGCCTATGCCAAGCTGGCCTCGGGCTCCGACGCCCGTTACCTGCTGCCGGTGGGCGCGGTTCTGTCCGTGAACAACGGCGATGTGGTCAAGCCGGGCGAGATCATCGCCCGCGTCCCGACCGAAGGCGCCAAGACGCGCGACATCACCGGCGGTCTGCCGCGGGTGGCCGAGCTGTTCGAGGCCCGTCGACCCAAGGACTGCGCGGTCATCGCCGAGATGGACGGCCGCGTCGAATTCGGACGCGACTACAAGAACAAGCGCCGCATCAAGATCACCCCCGAGCCGAACGCGGACGGTGAACAGGGCGAGGCGGTCGAGTTCCTGATTCCCAAGGGCAAGCACATCTCCGTCCACGACGGCGATCTGATCAACAAGGGCGACTACATCATCGACGGCAACCCGGATCCGCACGACTTGCTGCGCATCCAGGGCGTCGAGGCCCTGGCCGAGTACCTCGTGAACGAAGTGCAGGAGGTCTATCGACTGCAGGGCGTGCCGATCAACGACAAGCACATCGAGGTGATCGTTCGCCAGATGCTGCAGAAGGTCGAGATCCTCGACTCGGGCGAAACCACCCTGATCCGTGGCGACACGGTCGAGGTGGCGGAAGCCGTGGCCGAGAACCTGAAGGTCGAGAAGCGTAAGGGCCGTCAGGCCACGACCCAGCCGGTCCTGCTGGGCATCACCAAGGCGTCGCTGCAGACCCGCAGCTTCATCTCGGCGGCGTCCTTCCAGGAGACCACCCGCGTCCTCACCGACGCCTCGGTCAACGGCAAGATCGATACGCTGGAAGGCCTGAAGGAGAACGTCATCGTCGGCCG
>NZ_DLHQ01000021.1:0-524 GCF_002483305.1 Brevundimonas sp. UBA7664 | reverse complement strand
CTCCGCGCCCTGCAGAAGATCGCCAACGAGCGTGACGCTGAACTGACGTCGACGCGTGAAGCCGCCATCGAGCCGCTTCCCGCCGACCTGGCGCTGGAGCTGGAGAGCAGCGAAAGCTGATCGACCGGTTCAGGACTGAATGAAGAGGGCGGCTCCGGGAACGGGGCCGCCCTTTTTCCTGTCTCCTCCCCGTGACGAAGTCATGGGGAGGAGACGGTCAACGCGGCCCGTCCCGGCGGTCGGTGCGGATGTTCCGGGTCGAGTCCGGGCGGAAGGACGGGTCGAGATGCGCCCCCGCAACGCCGGCGCCGAAATTGGAGCCCGGACCGTCCTGGACGCTGACATTGCCCGTGCCGCCCGCCAGCGGACGGCGACGGGTCTCGTACTGCGCCAGCCGCCGGGCGCCCTCGGCGGCGAAGGGGCTGCCGGCGGCGTCGTCGATCGGGGCGGCGGCGGCGGCGCGCTGGCCGAAGCGGTCGTCGCAGATGGCGCGGTCGGCGGCGCTCAGCAGGGCCGGGGAGGCG
>NZ_DLHQ01000008.1:88254-88860 GCF_002483305.1 Brevundimonas sp. UBA7664 | reverse complement strand
GGCCTGCGGCTGCGGGGTCGGCTCGGGCGCGACGACCGGCGCGGCCTCCATCGGGGCCGCCGCGGGGGCGTCCGGCGCCGTCTGGGCGTCGACAGGTTGAGGCTCTGCGGCCGGCTGACAGGCGCCGAGGGCGACAGCGGCGGCGGCGAGGATCAGGTATTTCATGGTGACAAGCTCCTGAAAGGAAAGGGCGACGCTCGGGTCGATGGCCAGCGACGCCTTCATACTAGATTACGCGCGCGCGCGCTGCAGCCCTCGCCGCCGGATGTCGATCGATGGGTCCGGCTGTGGCGCGAGCTGGGGCGGGGGGATGACAGTTCCGCAGGCCCCCCGAACCGTTCACTCCGGAACGGCCCGGACGGCGGTCGTGTCATCCAGCGCCTCGGACAGCTTGCGACGCGCCCGGGCCACGCGGGTCTCCACGGTCTTGATCGAGACTCCGAGCATCCCGGCCGTTTCCGCCTGACTGCGCCCCTCGATCGCCGTCAGCAGAAGCGGAGCCTTGAGGTGCGGCGGCAGACGGCTCATGGCCGCGTTCAACCGCGCGAGCCGGGCGCCGGCCTCCATCCGGTCATCCACCGCCTCGGCCCCGTCCGGCACGGACAT
>NZ_DLHQ01000008.1:0-88187 GCF_002483305.1 Brevundimonas sp. UBA7664 | reverse complement strand
CCAGTCCCGGCATTTGTTGAGCGCGATGGTCCTGATCCAGGCCTCGAAGGGTCGAACCGGATCGTAGCGGCGGATGTTGATCCAGGCCGCCGCATAGGTGTCCTGCAGCAGATCCCAGGCGTCCTGTTCATCGCCGACATAACGCCGGACGAAGCGGAACAGGGGCGTCTTGGTCTGCCGCATCAGCTCGGCGAAGGCCGCGCGGTCGCCGCCGGCGGCGCGGGCTGACAGGTCGTTGGGGCTGTCCACCCGGAAGGCTAGCTTTCGTCGGAGGCGAGGGCCGCGACGATGCGATCGTCGAAGACCTCGGCCTGGGCCGGCGTCAGGACGGCCCGCATCTCGAAGACGTGGGCGATCGTCTCCTTCTGCAAGGCGCCCATGGCGACGTGGAAATGGTCCACCGCCGCCTGCACCTGGGGACCGTCGCCGTCGCTCTGTGCGATCGCGCGCGCCAGTTCCTGGTTGGCCGCGCGGACGTCCGCTTCGAGCGCCGGCCGACGCGTGGCGAACCGGGCTTCGACCGCGTCAATGCTGGTCAGTTGGTCGGGCGAGAGCTTCAGGTCGTGATGCACGATGTCGTGCAGGGACGGCGGTTCGCGCCGGCTCAGCACCCAGCTGGCGCTGATCCAGGTGCCCGCGCCGCTGGCGACCGCCGCCAGGACGGCCGTCAGGGCGATGGCCCGCCAGCCGCGCATCATCGGCCGGTTTCCAGTCTCACCAGACGCGACAGACCCGCATCGACCGTGAAGATGGCCATCTCCCCCGGCGGTCTGGGGGCGGCGATCGCGCCGACGCCGCCTGCCGTCAGGCCGGTGACCAGAGCCATGGCGACGGCGCCGAGACGCAGCTGCGAGGCCAGTCGTTCGCCGCGAAGCGCATCGACCCGGCTCCAGACGAGCGGTTCGAGCCCGTCGAGCGACCGGCCGAAGGGCGTCGCCGCCGATCCGGCCAAAAGATCATCCAGATTACGCGTCATCGAACACTCTCCTTGCGCCCCTAAACCCTATTACGCCGAAACGCGCCGAATCCCTCGGCCGAGGGGGCGGGCTTCGCGGTGCGTAGATAGCAGAAGGGACAGGATTGGAGAGGGCCATGGCGCTGCGTAGATTTCTGTCGGGGCTCGCCCTGGTGTTGGCCCTGTCTGTCAGCGCGCCCGCGTTCGCGCACGAGGATCATGACAAGCAGGCCGCGGCCCGCGCCCAGGCCGCCGCGCCGGCGGGCG
This sequence comes from Brevundimonas sp. UBA7664, assembly GCF_002483305.1. Taxonomy (GTDB): domain Bacteria; phylum Pseudomonadota; class Alphaproteobacteria; order Caulobacterales; family Caulobacteraceae; genus Brevundimonas. Next base: position 86,965 of record NZ_DLHQ01000008.1, on the reverse strand, counting down.
CCGATCCGGAAGGCGGCATGATGGCCATGCCCGGCATGGCCATGGACATGGACCACGGGGCCATGATGGCGGACGAGGGTCCGAGGCCGATGCCCCAGCGCCTGTATCGCTGGCTCGGCGCCATGCATCCCGCCGCCGTCCATTTCCCCATCGCGCTGTTCCTCGTCGCGGCTCTTCTGGAGATCGCCGCCCTGACGCTGCGCCGGCCGGTGCTGACGCAGGGCACGCGCGTGATCATCGCCCTGGCGGCGATCTCCGCGGTCGCCGCGGTGGCGCTGGGGTGGTTCGCCATGGGGCTGCCCGGGAAGGACGACGTGACCCACCTCTACCATCGGTGGCTCGGCACCTCGATCGCCGCGCTGGGCCTGTTGAGCTGGTGGGCCAAGGAATATTGGGTCCGCCGGCCGGGGCGCGGGCGTGAGTTGATCTACATCGGCCTGTTGACCGTCACCGCCGCCGCCGTGGTCGTCAACGGCTTGCTGGGCGGGATGCTGACCCATGGCATGAGGCATCTGATGTTCTGACGCCGCCGGGACGGTCGTCGCCAAACCACTTCGTTTTCAATCCATTCCGCCGGACCGGACGCTACCGCCGCCGCGCGGCAAACCAGGAGACTTCACCATGATGCGTTCAGCATTCGCCGGACTGGCTTTCGCCGTCCTCGCGACCTCCGCCCAGGCTCAGGAGCCGGCCCACGCTCACGCCCCCGGCCCGGTGCACACGCGAGGCTCGGAACACGCCCCCGGCCATGCGCAATCCGCTGACGAGGCGCAGGTTCGAACCGTCGTCACCGCCTACAAGGACGCGATCGAGCGGATGGACGTGTCGCAGACGCCGGCCCTGTTCTGGGCCGACTCGGAAATCTTCGAGAACGGCGGCGTCGAGGGATCGTTCGCCTACTATCTCGAGCACCATCTCGGGCCCGAGTTCGCCGATCTGGCCGGCTTCGACTTCCGCGACCGCGAAATGAAGGTCGAGGTCGACGGCGACACCGCCTTCGTGAGCGAGACCTACACCTACCACATCACCTTCAAGGACAGCGCCCGGGCCCCCATAGAGCGCCGCGGCGCCGCCACCAGCGTCCTGCGCAAACGGGGTGACGAGTGGAGGTTCGACGTCTATCACTCCTCGGCGCGGCCTTTCCGACCCGCCGCCTGACCGCGGCCCCGGCCGTCAGTCGGCGGCCTTCAACACATCGCTCGCCCGAGGACCCATGGGATCCATGCTCACGCTTTCACGCCGCGGCCTTCTGGCCACGGGGACCGGCGCCCTCGCCGTCGCGGCCTGCGCTCCCGGCTCCCGAGCGTCGACCGAGCTCGCGGTCTACAAGACCCCGACGTGCGCCTGCTGCACGGCCTGGGTGGATCACATGCGCGCGGCGGGCTTCGAGGCGCGGGTCAACGAACTCCCGAGCCTGCGCTCAATACGCAGTAGCCAAGGCGTGCCGGAAGCGCTCGCCTCCTGCCACACGGCCCTGATCGGCGGCTATGTGCTGGAGGGTCATGTGCCGGCGGAGGATGTGCGCAAGCTTCTGGCCGATCGTCCCGAGGCCGTGGGTCTGGCGGTGCCGGCCATGCCGCTGGGGTCTCCCGGCATGGAGACGTCCGACGGCCAGCGGGAGCCTTATGAAACCCTTCTGATCCTCAAGGGCGGCGGCACGCGCGTCTTCGCGCGTCACGGCTAGGCGAGGCGCGGACATGAAGGTTCTCAAGCTCTCCACCCAGCTGCACAAATGGATCGCGCTCGTCGTCGGCCTTCAGGTCCTGTTCTGGGTCGGCGGCGGTCTGGTGATGGTGGCCATCCCGATCGAGACGGTCCGCAGCGAACATCGCGCGGTCGAACTCAAGACGGGTCCGCTGGAGCTCGGCGCCCTCCCGGCCCTCGGCGAAATAGCGCGCCGCGCGGGCGTCGCGCCCGTCCAGGCGGAGCTCCACGCGACGCCGCGTGGCCCGGCCTGGACCCTGAAGCCGGCTGCGGGGGAGCCGATCATCGTGTCCGCCGCGACCGGCCGGCCGTTCGGACCGATGTCGGCCGCCGAGGCCTCGGCCTTCGCCAAGGGCGCGTACAAGGGCGAAGCGGGGGTTTCCGGCGCAGTGCTCTTGGCGACGGCGCCTGAGGAGACGGGACGCACCGGACCGCTGTGGCGGGTGGATTTCGCCGACCGCGAAAAGACCTCCTTCTACCTGTCGCCGGCGACCGGCGAAGTGGTGACGCGCCGCTCGGGCGTCTGGCGGATCTTCGACTTCTTCTGGCGGCTGCACGTCATGGACTGGAACGACGGCGAGGACTTCAATCACCCCCTGATCATCATCACTACCGCCTTGACGCTGAGCATTGTGATCTCGGGCTTCATCCTGCTGTGGATACGGATCGCCCGCGACCTGAAAGTGGCGCGCGCGGGTCGCAAGCGGGGGCCATGAACCAGGCGACGGATCGACCACAGGAAAACGCTCCGCCAAGAGACGACAACGACCGGAATTCTCAACCGCGTCTCGCCGCCCTGGCCACCGCCTGGCCGCCGCACATACTGCGGCAGGAGGACGTAGCGGCCAACGGGGCCGAGATGTTCGCCACGACCCACGGCGGTTTCGAGCGGCTGGCGCCGATCTATCGCAACGCCTTGATCGACACACGGCATTCGTGCGTCCCGATCGACTGGTATCTGCAGCCGCACAGCTTTGCGGAGCGGAACGACCTGTTCCTGGAACACGCGGTCGCCCTGATGGCCGAGAGCGCGACGAGCGCGCTGGATCAAGCCGGGCTGGGTGCGGATCAGATCGATTGCATCGTCACCGTCTGTTCGACCGGCATCGCCACACCGTCTCTCGAGGCGCGGCTGATGCAGGTGATACCTTTCCGGCCCGACGTGCGGCGGGTTCCCCTGTTCGGTCTGGGCTGCGCTGGCGGCGTCATGGGGCTGGCGCGGGCGGCCGAGATGGCCAAGGCCTACCCAGACAGCCGCGTCCTTTTGCTCGTCGTCGAGCTGTGCGCCCTGACGTTCCGCTTTCAGGACCGTTCCAAATCCAACCTGGTCGCCACCGCCCTGTTCGGAGACGGGGCTGCGGCGGCCGTCGTTTCGTGTCGCGAAGACGCGATCGGGCCGGTCATCGGCGCGTCGCACGAGCACACTTGGCCCGACAGCCTGGACGTCATGGGATGGGACGTCGCCGACGACGGGCTGAAGGTGGTGTTCAGCCGCGACATTCCCAGCCTAGTTCAAGACGACTTCAAGCCCATCGCCGAGTCGTTCTTGGCCCGGAACGGATTAACCACGACCGACGTCGGCGGCTTCGTCTGCCACCCCGGCGGAGCTAAGGTCATCGAGGCGCTGGAGGATTGTTTCGCCCTGACCGCCGGCGCAATGGCCCACACTCGCGAGGTGTTGCGCCGCCATGGCAACATGAGTTCGGCCACGGTGCTGTTCGTGCTGAAGGCGGCGCTTGACGCCGACGAGCCCGGCCCCCTGCTGCTGACCACCCTGGGGCCCGGGTTCACCACCGCCCTGATGCTGATCCATCCATGATCTGGCTGGCGGCCGTCCTCGCCCTGGTGGTCGCCCAGCGGCTCGCCGAACTGTGGCTAGCGGCCCGCAACACCCGCCGCCTGAAGGCCGCCGGGGCCGTGGAGATCGGCGCGGGCCACTATCCGCTGTTCATCCTGCTGCACGGCGGCTGGCTGGCGGCCATCGCTATCTTCACGCCCTGGAACACCGCGCCGAACCTCTGGCTGCTGGGTCTGTATCTGCTGCTGCAGCTCGCCCGCGTCTGGGTCATCGCCACCCTAGGCCGGTTCTGGACTACCCGCATCGTCAGTCTGCCGGGCGCGCCTCTGGTTAAGACGGGACCCTACCGGTTCGTGCGTCACCCCAACTATTGGGTGGCGTCGCTTGAGATCGCCGTCCTGCCGCTCGCCTTCGGCCAGGTCGGCGTCGCCGTGGGGTTCAGCGTGCTCAACGCACTGCTGATTGCCTGGCGGGTGCGGATCGAGGAGCGGACCCTGTCCGGTCGGGAATAGAGTCCGGCGCGTCCCTCGGCGCAGAGTCCCTTGGTCGGACCCGCACCGGGTCGCGACCGAAGCTGAACGGCGTGGGAGCGCCACCGGTCCTGCGCAGACGACGTTTCGGCGGCCGGTGCTGGCGGGATCCGTGACGTTAGGTCCGCGCCCGCCGGTCCTTGCCTACATCGCCATGTCCATGGCCGAGACCGGGGCCAGGGTGCCCATGATCGCGACGAAGGCGAGGAGCGCCAGGGCGAGCAGCGTCTCCATCACCAGGCTGCGCTTCAAACGTCCCACGGCGACCCGCAGATCCTCGGGATCATCGAGGGCGCTGGCGAGATCCGGGGTCAGATGGAAGCGGTTTGCGGCGGCCAGAACCAGCATGAGCACGAAGATGACCAGCTTGCCCGTCAGCAGCAGGCCGTAGGGCGTGGTGAGAAGGCCGGAGACCCGGTCGGGTCCGACCATGAACCAGCTGTTGACCAGCCCGCTCAGCACAAGGACGGCGACCGACGCGGTCCCAACCCCGGAAAAGCCGTGAAGCGCCTGGTGGACGATCCGGTCAGCGGCCGGAGCGGCGCGGTGGCGGATCGTCAGGATCAGCAGGGCCGCGAGCGCGCCGAGCCAGACCGCGGCGCTCCAGCTGTGCAGTATGGCCGCCGTCAAATGGACGAGACGCCCGGGTCCCTCGGTGGCCGCGCCGTGCCCCGTCCAGGCGAAACTGGCGCTCACGACCAGCCCGGCCAAGGCGACGGCGATCCAGACTGTTCGGGAAGGCTTGGCCAGCACGAGGAGGAGCAGGGCCGCCGCGGCGACCAGGGCGCGGGCCAGGAAGGCCGGTCCCAGGCTCGTGCCGGTGATCATGAAGCCCAGGGAAGCAGGCTTGAGGCCCTCGGCGATCGAACCCGCCATCACCGAGGTCTGGGCCCCGAGCGCGGCGGCCGAGCTCAGGGCGACAAGTCCCGCAACGGCGATCAGAAGCGGCCTCGGCCAACCGAGCGCCACCCCGTCCGACACGCGCAGTCCATAGAGGAGGAACAGCGGTGTTCCCAGAAGGACGACCGCGCCGCCGTACTGCGCGAGACGGAGCAGGATAACCAGACCGTCGAGCACGAAGGCTCAGCGCACGGTGAAGGCGATGGCGCCGGTCATGCGGTGACCATCCGCCGAGGCCGCGCGCCAGTTGAGGCTGTAGGCGCCGGCGGCGAGCGGACGCGCCGTCCGACCCGAGACGGTCCTGCCGTCCTCCGAGACGGTGGTGGTCACGGCGAATTTGGCGCCGGCGGCGTTGACCACCTCCAGGCCAGAGAAGGCCGAGGCCACGCGTTCGCTGAAGGTCACCGTGAGCGCCCGTGGCGAGGCGACGGTCGCGGCCGCCGCCGGGGTGGAGGCGACGACGCGGGCATGGGCGTCGGCCTGGGTGGCGACCAGCAGCAGGGCACCGGCCGCGCCGACGAGGGAGAAGATCTTGCGAAGGGTCATTCTGAGGCTCCGAAACCAAAGGGTTCAATGAGGTATACGGGCGCCGGCGTTCAATCCCTCATTCGACCTTCGGCTGACGCACGCTCATCCGGTCGAGATCGTCCAAGGCGATCGATGATGGGTTGGCCGCGCGCGCCGGCCCGAGCCCGGCGAGATCGGTCCCTTGACACGGCGCGCCGACAAGCGTGGAATGAAAGGGCATGTGGAACATCGTCCGCACCCTTCTGTTCGCCTTGGCGGTGGCCGGCTTTGTCGGGCAGTCGTCGGCGCACGCCACCCCGTTTCAGGTGTTCGAATCGTCGGGCGGCATGGCGAAGATGGACTGCGCCGAGATGATGGTGATGGCGGACCAACCCTCCGGCGGGCCGATGAGCCCCTGCGATGAGATGACGCCGGATTGCATCGCCAAGATGGGCTGCGCCGCCGTCGGGGCTCTCCTGCGACCGGCGCAGACCGTTCAATGCCCGTCCGCGCCGCAGGGAATCAGGTTCGGCGCCGTCGATGTCGAGCGTGAGGGCGCAGGCCCGCCCCCCCTCAAGAACCCGCCGAAACGGCTGGCGTAGACCGCTTTCGCTGAACGGAAGACCGTGCGCGACGTTACGCCGCGGTAGCCGATCGATTGAGCCTTCGCCTGTGTCCTGCCTTCACGGCGGGGCCAATGGTTTCCAGGAATTTCATGATCATTCGTTTTAGGTCGGCGACACGCGCCCCTGCGTGTCCGCCGTACCGCGTCCGCTCTCCGCGCGTCGCGCGTCGAGCCGAGGCCTTGGCGCTGTCCCAGAACTGTGCGCCGACCGCAGCATGGGCAATTTTACCGGCTCTGGTTTGGCTCTTGAGCGTCTGGGCCGCGCCGGCCGAGGCTGACCCGCAGACGTTCGACGAGGCCCTCGCGCTCGCCGCCGTCAACGCGCCTGGCATCAGAGCCAGCGCCCTGGGCGTCGATGCCGCGCGTGCGGCGGCGCCGGCCGCGGGCCGACTACCGGACCCGCGCCTCACCTTCGGCCTCGACGGGTTCCCGGTGACCGGGCCGTCAGCAGGGCAGTTTGACGAAGACGATTTCACTATTCTCCGGATCGGCGTCGAGCAGGATGTGCCGAGCCGGGCGCGTCGGCGCGCCGAGCGCGAAATCGCCGAGGCGGCAATCGACGTCGCCGGCGCCGAGGCGTCGGTCACACGGCGAGAAGTCCAGGTCGCGACGGGTCTGGCGTGGGTCGACCTCTTCTACGCCAAACGCCGCCTCGCGGCTTTGGAGGACGTGCTGGGCACCCTTCAACCGTTGTGGAGCACTGCACCGGCCGGAGTTGCATCGGGTTCCTACCGGCCAGCGAATGCTCTCGGACCGGTCCAACTCAAGGCCGATCTGGATGATCGCCGCAGCAGTCTGGTCGCCGAAATCGAGAAGGCACGCGCTGAACTGGCGCGCTGGACGGGCGACAGCGACCCCGAAACGGCCGGCCCGCCGCCGCAACTCGACCTTGTCCTGACCACGTTGCAAGGCGGCCTCGCCGAACTACCGCGCCTGCGCGCCTATGGCGCCGCGGCGCGGCGCGCGGACGCCGAGGTCGACTTCGCGCGCGCGGGACGTCGGCCGGACTGGTCCTTTGAGGCCAGCTACGGTCGCCGCGATGAGCGGTTCGGCGACTTATTCTCTGTGGGCGCGAGCGTGCGGCTGCCGATCTTTTCGGGCCAGAGGCAGGATCCGATCATCGCGGCGCGCGCCGCTGATGCCCTGCGGGTGACCGCTGAACGCCAGGACGCCGAGCGCGTGCTGACCGCGTCGCTGCGGAGCGCTTTGGCCGAGCACGCGATGGCTCATGACCAATGGGTCAGGTCGCGCGACGTTGTTCTGCCCAATGTCCTTCAGCGTTCCGATCTCGAAACCGCGAGCTATGCGGCGGGCCGGGCGGGCATCGTTGAAGTGCTCGAAGCCTTCACCGCCGTGGCCAACGCCCGGCTCGACACGCTTGATCGCGAGGCCGCCGTGATGCGCCAAGTGGTCGAGATCACTCTCACCTATGGGAACGACGACCGATGAACGCCCTTCGCAACAAACGCCTGGGCATCGCCATGGGCGCGCTTCTTCTGGTCGGCATCGGCGTCGGTGGCGGCGTCGTCATCGCCCAGCGCATGGACGGCACCCCCGACATGGCCGCCGACGGGGGAGGGGAGCGCGAGATCCTCTACTGGTACGATCCCATGGTTCCAAACGAACGATACCCGGGGCCGGGGAAATCGTCGATGAACATGGAGACCATCCCCAAATATGCCGATGAGGGCGGAACTAGTGCCACCCCCGGTGTCCGGATCGATCCTGCGCTGACCCAGAATCTGGGCGTCCGGTACGCCACAGCGCGCCGCGGCGACCTCGAAGGCGATCTTAGCGCCACGGCGGTGGTCGATTACAATGAACGCGACATCGCCGTGGTCCAGTCGCGCGCGGATGGCTTCGTGCAGCGGGTCTACAACCGCGCGCCGGGCGACGTGATCGCCGCCGGCGCCCCCTTGGTCGATCTGCTCATCCCGTCCTGGGGCGGAGCCCAGACGGAATATCTGGCGGTTCGGCGTACCGGCAATACGCCCCTGATCCAGGCGTCGCGGCAGCGACTGGTGCTGATGGGCATGTCCGAAGCCCTGATCGCCTCGATTGAGCGCAGCGGGCGGGCGCGGAACACGATTACGATCTCGACGCCCACCGGCGGCGTGATCAAGACGCTGGGCGTGCGCTCCGGCATGAGCGTCGCCCAGGGCATGAACCTGGCCGAGATCAACGGCTTGTCCACCGTCTGGCTTAACGCCGCCATTCCTGAGGCCTTGGCAGGCAGGTTGAGGGTCGGCCAATCCGTCGAGGTGGCCCTGGCCGCGTTCCCGGGCGAACGGTTCACGGGTCGGTTGACCGCCCTGTTGCCGGAACTCGTCGGAGACAGCCGTACGGTCACCGGGCGGATCGAGATGGCCAATCGCGGGGGCCGTCTGCGCCCCGGCATGTTCGGCCAGATCACCTTCGGCGGCGGATCGACACCGGCCTTGCTCGTGCCGACTGAGGCGGTGATCCGAACCGGAGAGCGGGACATCGTCATGCTCGCCCTGCCGGAAGGACGCTATCAACCGGCCCAAGTCCGGATCGGACGGGAAGCCGGGGGACAGACCGAAATCCTCGCCGGTCTCAGAGAGGGCGAGCGGATCGTTGCGTCGGGTCAGTTCCTGATCGATTCCGAAGCCAGTCTGTCAGGAGTCGTGGCCCGGCCGATCGGCCAGGCTGCCGCGCCCGCGCCTGCGCCGCGCGGGAGGTCTGTGCAATGATCGCCGCCGTCATTCGCGCCTCGGTCAAGGGGCGGTTCCTCGTCGTTATGGCCGCGCTCGCCCTGCTCGCCGCCGGCCTGTTTGCGGTTCGCAGCACACCGGTCGACGCCCTGCCGGACCTGTCGGACGTGCAGGTCATCATCCGTACCAGCTACCCGGGGCAGGCCCCCCAGATCGTCGAGAACCAGGTCACCTATCCTCTGGCGACCACCATGCTGTCGGTGCCCGGCGCACGAACGGTTCGGGGCTATTCCTTCTTCGGCGACAGCTTCGTCTATGTGCTGTTCGAGGATGGGACGGACCTCTACTGGGCGCGCTCACGGGTTTTGGAATACCTCAGCCAGGTCCAGGCGCGGCTTCCCGCGACCGCCCAACCGGCGCTTGGTCCGGACGCCACCGGCGTGGGCTGGGTCTATGAATACGCTTTGGTCGACCGCACGGGCCGCACCGACCTGGCGCAGCTGCGAAGCCTGCAGGACTGGTTCCTCCGCTACGAGCTGAAGACCGTGCCGGGGGTGGCCGAGGTCGCCAGCCTCGGCGGCATGGTGCGGCAGTACCAGGTGGTGCTCGACCCCGTCAGGCTCGCGTCATACGGCGTCACCCATCAGGCGGTGGTGGAGGCCCTCCAGCGCGCCAACGGCGAGACGGGCGGCTCGGTGCTCCAGCTCGCCGAGGCCGAATACATGGTGCGCGCCAACGGCTATCTGACTGAGCTCGACGACTTCCGGGCCGTGCCGCTCCGCACAGCGGCTGGAGGCGTGCCGATCAGCCTCGGCGACGTCGCAACCATCCAGATCGGCCCCGAGATGCGACGCGGCATCGCCGAGCTGAACGGCGAGGGCGAGGTCGCCGGCGGCGTCGTCATCCTGCGATCCGGTGCAAACGCCCGCGCCACGATCGCGGCCGTCGCCAAGAAACTCCAGACGCTCAAAGCCGGATTGCCGCCGGGGGTCGAGGTGGTGACGACCTACGATCGGTCCCAGCTCATAGACCGGGCGATCGACAATCTGAGCGGCAAACTGATCGAGGAGTTCATTGTCGTCGCCTTGGTATGCGGCCTGTTTCTTTGGCACGCCCGGTCGGCGCTGGTCGCCATCCTGACCCTGCCGCTGGGCGTGCTGGCGGCCTTCCTGATTATGAATCTTCAAGGCGTGAACGCCAACATCATGTCGCTGGGCGGCATCGCCATCGCCATTGGGGCGATGGTCGATGCCGCCGTTGTTATGATCGAGAACGCACACAAACACATCGAGCGATGGGAACACGACCACCCGGACGAAAAGCTGGCGGGCGAGGATCGCTGGAAGGTCATCACTGAGGCGGCCGTGGAGGTCGGACCCGCGCTGTTCCTCAGCCTGTTGATCATCACCCTGTCGTTCATCCCGGTGTTCAGCCTGCAGGCCCAGGAGGGTCGGCTGTTCGCGCCGCTGGCCTTTACAAAGAGCTACGCGATGGCGGCGGCGGCGATCCTGTCGATCACTCTCGTGCCGGTTCTGATGGGCTATCTGATCCGCGGACGGATCCCGGCCGAACAGAGCAATCCGATCAATCGCTGGCTCACGCACATCTATCGCGGGCCACTGGACTGGGTGCTGCATCATCCCAGAAAGACCCTGGTGGCGGCCCTACTGGTCTTCGCCACCACAGCTTGGCCGCTCAGCCAGCTGGGCGGCGAGTTCATGCCGGCGATGGACGAGGGCGACCTGCTTTATATGCCTTCGGCCCAGCCAGGCCTCTCCCCGGCCAAGGCTGCGGAACTGTTGCAGCAGACGGACCGGATGATCCGCACCGTGCCCGAGGTGGCGACCGTGTTCGGCAAGGCGGGCCGGGCGGAGACCGCCACGGATCCGGCTCCGCTGGAGATGTTCGAGACCACCATTCAGTTCAAGCCTCGCGATGAATGGCGGCCCGGCATGACCCCTGAGAAGCTGATCGAAGAGCTCGATCGCGCGGTTCAGGTCCCCGGACTGTCCAACGTCTGGGTTCCTCCCATCCGCAATCGCATCGACATGCTGGCGACCGGCATCAAGAGCCCCGTCGGCGTCAAGGTGTCCGGCGCTGATCTGGCCGCGATGGACCGTATCGCGGCCCAGGTGGCCGAGGTCGCCAGGACCGTGCCGGGCGTGACCTCCGCCCTGGCGGAACGCCTGACCGGCGGGCGCTATGTCGACATCGACATCGACCGGCGCGCGGCGGCCCGTTACGGCCTCAACATCGCCGATGTCCAATCGATCGTCTCGGGCGCCGTGGGCGGGGAGACGATCGGTCAGACAGTCGAGGGACTCGCCCGCTATCCGATCAGCGTCCGTTATCCGAGAGAATTGCGCGACAGCCTGGAGCAACTGCGCGCCCTGCCTGTCCTGACGCCGTCGGGTCAGCAGATCACCTTGGGCACGGTCGCCGATCTCCAGATCGCGGACGGCCCTCCGATGCTCAAATCCGAGAACGGCAGGCTGACCACCTGGGTCTATGTCGACGTCCGGGGGCGCGACCTCGCTTCCGTCGTCGCCGATCTGCGTCGGGCGGTCGCCAGCGAGGTCGATCTCGCTCCGGGTGTCAGCATCGCCTACTCGGGCCAGTTCGAATATCTGGAACGGGCGGCCGAGCGGCTCAAGATCGTGGTTCCCGCCACGCTCGTGATCATCTTCATCTTGCTCTATCTGACCTTCGGTCGCTTCGACGAGGCCCTGCTCATCATGGGCACCCTGCCATTCGCCCTCACCGGCGGTTTCTGGCTGCTCTATCTGATGGGCTTCGACCAGTCGGTTGCGACCGGCGTGGGCTTCATCGCCTTGGCTGGCCTGTCGGCGGAGTTCGGCGTGGTGATGCTGATCTACCTTAAACACGCGCTGAAGGATCGAGGGCCTGATCCCAACCCGGAGCAGGTCGAAGAAGCCGTTCGCGAAGGCGCTCTGCTACGGGTCCGACCCAAGGCGATGACGGTCGCCGTGATCCTCGGCGGTCTGTTCCCGATCCTGATCGGCCACGGCGCGGGGTCGGAAATCATGACCCGGATCGCCGCTCCGGTTATCGGCGGCATGATCACCGCGCCCCTCCTGTCGATGCTTGTCATCCCAGCTGGCTATCTCCTCCTGAGACGCCGGAAATCACGTCCAACGCTAACCCCCACCCAAGGAGCTACCCTATGAAAAACCTGTTCGAGAAGTCGCGCACACTCGCCCTCGGCCTGAGCCTGTCAGCCGGGGCGGTCATCGCCCTGGCGGCCTGCAGTCAGCAGCCAGCAACGGAGACGGAAACCCCAGCCGCCACCAGTTCCGCCGCCCCCGCGCCTGCGGAGATGGACGCCATGGCGACGTCGGCGACCGGAGAGAGGTCCGCGACCGCGCAGGGCGTGATCTCGGCCATCGACGCGGAGGGCGGCAAGATCACGATTGAGCACGAGCCGATCGCGAGCCTGGAATGGCCCGCGATGACCATGGGCTTCGCGGCGTCACCCGCCCTGATCGACCAGGCGAAAGTCGGCGACCGGGTCGAATTCGATCTGGTCGTTACTGGCGGCGCGGGTGAAGTGAAGGCGATCCGGCCGCAATAATCGCCGCCTGATCCAGTCTGGCGCCGCAGGCCGCGCGGCGTCCGGTTCGCGACGCGGCGGAGGGCCGTTGGCTTCTCCGCCGCGTCGAGACTTTTTTGACTCACGAAGGTCCTCGCCCACCCGTCCCCAGTCGCGTGGGCGTCCTGCGAACAAGCTGAACCGCCGCCTGATGGAACGGAGCGTTGGAACTCGCCTTAAAGTATCTGAGTTCGATGATGAAGGAGATGGGTGATATGAGCGACACAAGCGGCCTGACATCGGGGTCAGGCGACATGTCCATGTCCATGTCCTGCCTGCCGAGGACCGTCGATCTGCCTCCTCAACGTCTGGCGGCCGCGTTGGAGCTTCGTGGGCGGTCCCGTCGGTGAACGCCCCGCCCGACGAGCGCGAGACGGTCATCATCACCGGCTCCAGCGGCTTCATCGGCTCGGCCCTCGTCAGGCATCTGTCCGCAAGATATCAGGTGATCGGGTTCGATCGCGATTTGCCGCCACACCCTCCCGCCGAAGCCGAATGCGTCTGCGTTGATCTGACGGACGACGCCAGCGTCGAAGCGGCGTTCCGACGGGTCCGCGTCGCCTATGGCGCGCGGATCGCCTCCGTCATCCATCTGGCGGGCTATTTCGACCTGACGGGCGAGCCCAACAGCAAATATGAAGAGGTCACGGTCAAGGGGACCGAGCGGCTGCTGCGCGCCTTGCAGTCCTTCGAGACCGAACAGTTCGTCTTCGTCAGCACGATGCTGATCCATGCCTCCACGACGCCGGGCGTTCCGATCAACGAGCAGTCGCCGCTCGACGGGTCGCTGCCGTATCGAGACAGCAAGATCCGAACCGAACAGTTGATCCGCGAGCAGCGCGGCGCGATTCCGGCCGTCTACCTGCGTCCGGCCGGCGTCTATGACGATGGCGGTCACTCCGCCTTTCTGGCCCAGCAGATCGCGAGGATCAACGAGAGGCGTCTGAGTTCTCACGTTTATCCGGGAAGTCTGGCCACCGGCCAGCCCTCGCTTCATCTCGACGATCTGCTCGACGCCGTCGAGCGCGTCATAGACCGGCGGGCCGCGCTCCCGCCTGATCTGCCCGTGCTGTTGGGCGAGATCGACGCGATGAGCTACGACGATCTGCAGCGCGCTCTGGGACGCCTCATCCATGACGAAGCCTGGGAAACCCATTCTATTCCCAAGGCCGCGGCGAAGGCGGGGGCCTGGGCCCAGAACACGGTTCTGGACGAAGACACCTTCATCCGTCCCTGGATGGTCGATATTTCAGACGACCACTACGCGCTCGATCTGACCCTGGCGCGCCAGTTGCTGGACTGGTCGCCTCGACGCTCGCTTCGCGAGAGCCTTCCCGTCATCGTTCAAGGCCTGAAGGACGACCCATATGCCTGGTATCGCGCCAATGGCTTGAACGCGGCCCGCGTCGCGGACGACAAGGCCGAGAAAGCGGCCGCCCGGCCGCACGACGTGGCGCCGGCCGAACATCAGCAGATGATCCACGACCATGCCAAGGGCATGCGCGGCATGCATTTCGACATGCTCTGGGTTCACTGGCTGACCATGGGACTGGGACTGTGGCTCGCCACGGTCCCGTTCGTGTTCGGAACCTTTACCCAAACGGAGTTCTCGGCCGCGATCCTCAACGTCACGGAGGAACGTGGCCTTTGGGATCCAGCGCTGCGGAATGCGTTGACGGGCTGGAACGACCTGATCTGCGGCGTGCTGATCATGATGTTCGCGACCTTGTCCATGTCGCCCAGAAACGGCTGGGCCCAATGGGCCAACGGCGCCCTCGGGGTCTGGCTTCTCGGCGCTTCGCTCCTCTTCTGGGCGCCGAGCGCCGCGGTCTACGCCAACGACATGCTGGTCGGAGCGCTGGTGATCGCCCTGACCCTGCTCATCCCCATGATGCCGGGAATGAGCATGGAGGGGATGATGGACGATACCGACACTCCGCCGGGCTGGAGCTACTGCCCATCGACCTATCTTCAGCGCATGCCGATCATCGTCATGGGCGCGATTGGCCTGGTGCTTTCGCGGATGCTCACCGCCTACCAGCTCGGACATATCGACGGTGCCTGGGACCCGTTCTTCAACGTCCCCGGCGGGCTGAACGGCGCCGAATACATCATCACCTCGGACATGTCGAAAGCCTGGCCGGTGGCCGACGGGGGCGTGGGCACCATGATCTACATGATCGAGATTCTGATGGGGGCCATGGGCGGTCGGGCGCGGTGGCGCACCATGCCATGGATGGTTCTGCTGTTCGGCGTCATCGTGGTGCCGTTGGGCGTCGTCAGCATCTATTTCATCATCATGCAGCCGATCGCCATCGGCACCTACTGCACACTCTGCCTGGCCGCGGGCTTGGCCATGCTGATCATGATTCCCTATTCACTCGACGAGCTGGTCGCGATGGGGCAGTTCCTCGTGCTCAACAAACGGCGGGGCAGACCCCTCTGGTCGGCCTTTTTCCGGGGCGACGCCTTGCCCGGCGGGACCATCGACAGACATCCCGGTTTTGGCGATCCCCTGCCGGCGGCTTTCGCCTCGTCGATCCGGGGGGTCAACCTTCCCTGGACCCTCGTGGCGAGCGCGTTGCTCGGGGTCTGGCTGATGTTCTCCCGGGCGTCGCTCGGATCGGTTCCACCCATCGCCGACAGCGATCATCTCGTCGGCGCCCTGGTCGTCACGGTCGCCATCATCGCGATGGCCGAGGTCGCGCGACCGTTGAGGTTCGTGAACGTGCTTTTCGGGCTCTGGCTGATCGTCGCGCCATGGCTGCTGCAGGGATCGAATGTCATCGGCGATGTCGCGGGCATGGCCGCCGGTTTGGCGCTGATCGCCTTGAGCTTGCCGCGCGGGCGTCGCAGCCAGGAGCACTACGGAAGTTGGGATCGGCTTATCGTTTGAGCGGTCGTCTCATCGACGGGCCATGACGCCGGGCTCATAAGCCCCACCCGGGTGAATCTTTGTCGGCGACCGGACAGATACCGCTGCTGAGCGAGGACCAAAGGACCAGGGGATGGGGGGTTCCCTATTCAACCTGAGCCTATTGGGTGCTTTTACGCCGCAGCAACGAGCGGCGTCGTATCATCCTGGCTAGGGGCGCGAGCACGAAAATGCCGCCAAGGGCCGCGCCAAAACCAGCAGGGGCTTCGACTGGCTTAACCAACCCAAAGCAGCCACCACTCCCGTGACGAGCGCAGCGGGACCCAAACAGCAAACCACCGTTAGCGGACACACGAACAGGAACGCTACGAACGCTGCTACGGTTTTGTCACTCACGCCACTTCTCCGGATCTGAGCTCGCGTAACCATGCGGCTGCATCGCTTCGAAACGGAGATGGGGTCTGTAGGCCCTACAGATTCAAGGGCATTGGCTCAGCGAACTGAGTCTCCTCGCCCGCGGGTCCGGTTCTGACGAAAGGTGAGGTGACAGCGGGTGCGAGCCTGAGAGGCCCGGTACTCATTGCCCGTCGTACCGGAGAGAAGGGAACTCAAGCCGCGCCGCCGAGTCTCCTTTTCGGCGGGGACGCCAGATCCCAGATCGACACGGCGATCATCAGCGTGAGGCCTGGGTAAAGAAGCCATGCCGTCGGCCAACCAAAGCTCGCCATCAGCAAGGCGGCGGCCAATGCCAACAGAGGTCCGACCATGCCCAGGATCATTCTTGACCATCGCCGATGACGCAGTCCGCCGGCCACGTTGGCCGTCAACGCGATAACCGCGAACAGAGGGAGCAGGTAGCGGATGAAGACCCCTTCATACTGACTCAAAAAGCCCAGACCCAAGGCGGCGGCCAAGCTGCCGAGGGCCGGAAAGCACGCCGCGCAGCCCATGGCCGCGACAATCGCGCCGACGACGCCCGCTTTGTCAGCCGTGCGGGTGATGGGTTCTTGGAGCGACATAGTTATTCCTCGGATTACTGGAGTATGGCGATCTAAGCTCAGCGGACGCGCGCGTGTCAGCCGTGATGAACCACCCGAATGAGGTCTGTAGTCCCTACAGATACAAGAGCGTTCTCGTCTTTTCGAAGTTTGTTGAGTCGATTGCGCGGCGAGGCACGACGCGTTGTCTGCGAACGCTGCCAGAGCTCAAGCCGCGGCTTCCCGGATGTGTCGGACCAGCCGACGGCGGGCAGAAGCCTGTTCACGGCGCCGGCGGGTTTTCGACCCGGGAATCAAACAGAGCCTCCAGGATCGGGCAATCCGGCGTGGCGCCGTCGGCGCAGCGAGCGACCATCTCGACGAGCACCTTTTCCATTTTCCGCAGGGCAGCTAGCTTGGCCCGAACATCGCCCAGATGGGCGGCGGCGACCACGCGCGCTTCCGCGCACGGAAGATCGCGCTGTTCGGCCAGTTCGAGTAGATCCCTGATTTCATTCAGCGTGAACCCTAGGTCCCGGGCCCGGCGGACGAAATTGAGCCGCAGCAGATGGCCGCGGCCATAGAGGCGGTGTCCACCCTCGCTGCGAGCCGGGGCGGGCATCAGGCCGATCTTCTCGTAGTAGCGCACGGTCTCGATGTTGACCCCGGTCCGCCTCGACAGTTCGCCGATGGGGAGGCGTGGGGCCGTATCGCGCAGGGCCAATTTGTCCATCATGGATTTTGCCTCTTGTATCTGTAGTGACTACAGACCCTACCTTGTGTCCATCGACCCGTGAAGGCGTGAGGAGTGTCCATGGCGGACGGCAAGGAAGATATCAGCGGACCCCCGGCGCCGGCCGGCGAACCGACCGGTCGCGCGTGGCTTGTCGTCGGAGGACTTGCCGCCGCGATCGGGGCGACCTCTTGCTGCGTGTTGCCCCTTGCGTTGTTCGCGCTCGGGATCAGCGGGGCATGGATCGGCAACGTCACGGCGCTGGCCCCCTACCATCTCTATTTCATAGCCGCCGCCGTGGTCTTTCTGAGCCTCGGCTTCTTCAGGGTCTACCGCCGGCCCCGGGCCGCATGTGCTGAAGACGTCACTTGCGCCCGGCCGACTTCGACGCGTCTCGTCAAGATCGCGCTCTGGACGGCGACCCTGCTCGTCGCCCTCGCTCTCGCATTCCCCTATGTCGCGCCGCTGCTGATCGGCGCCTGATTTTTCCCCCGGAGACTTCGATCATGACCCTTTCGATCCGCGCCGCCCTCGTTTTCGCGGCGACTCTCTTCACCGCGGATGCCGCCCTGGCCGCCGAACGCACCGTGAGGCTCGACGTCAACAATGTGTCCTGCGTGACGTGCGCGCCCATCGTCCGGCGCACGATCTCGCGCATCCCCGGCGTTGAATCGGTGACCGTCACCGTGACGCCGGGCGGGAATGGACAGGCCGTGGCGACGGTAACCTACGATGACGCCCGAGTGACGCCGTCCGCCTTGGCCCTCGCGTCGACCAGGGCCGGCTATCCGGCTCGTGTTCAGGCGCGCCGATAGGCATTATCGGCTTGGAAGACGGCATTCGATCAGCTGTCGCGGGGTCGAATCCCCTCAGCAGACGCTTGTGACGGCATCCTGCTCTCGCCGCGACTTGACGCAGGCCAGGATGTCGGTTGGACGCCGCTTCGTCGGCGGCAGAGTCTATTCAGAAAGATCCAGACAGTATGAGTGATTGTTGCACGCCCTCACAGGATATCACCAAGACCTACGATCTCGTCGTGGTCGGCGCCGGCTCGGCCGGCTTCTCGGCCGCCATCACCGCAGCGGAACAGGGCGCCCGGGTAGCGCTCGTCGGCGCCGGAACGATCGGTGGGACCTGCGTGAACGTCGGCTGCGTCCCGTCCAAGGCTTTGATCCGGGCGGTCGAACCGCTTCACCAGGCCCGGGCCGCGAGCCGTTTCGACGGCGTTCAGGCCTCGGCCGCCATCACGGACTGGTCTGAGACGGTTCGCCAGAAGGACCGGCTGGTCGATGACCTCCGCCAGGCCAAGTACGAGGATGTTCTGCAAGGCTACGACGCCATCACCTACCATGAAGGCGCGGCGCGTCTCGTCGAGGGCGGCGTGGAAGTCGACGGCGTCCGGCTCATCGCCGGCAAGGTCATTATCGCGACCGGTTCACGGCCGGGGATCCCGGCGATCCCCGGCATCGAGTCCGTGCCCTATCTGACCAGCACGACCGCGCTCGAACTGGAGGCGTTGCCCCGATCGATGCTGGTGATCGGCGGCGGCTATATCGGGGCGGAACTGGCCCAGATGTTCAGTCGGGCGGGCGTCAAAGTCACCATCGTCTGCCGGTCCCGCCTACTGCCCGAGGGCGAACCCGAAATCAGCGAGGCGCTGCAACGCTATCTCGCGGACGAGGGCGTCACGGTCGTGGCGGGCGCCGTCTACGGGTCCATCAACGCGTCCGACGAGGGGGTGTCACTCAGCCTCACGCGATCCGGCGTCCCGGAAGTGATCACCGCCGAGCGCGTTCTGATCACGACGGGCCGGGTTCCCAACTCGGACGGGCTGGGGCTCGCCGAGATGAGGATTGAGATCGCACCAACGGGAGGCATCATCATCGACGACCGGATGCGCACGACACGGGCGGGCGTCTATGCCGCAGGCGATGTCACCGGGACGGACCAGTTTGTCTATATGGCCGCTTATGGCGCGCGACTGGCCGCTAGGAATGCTTTGGACGGCGACACCCACGTCTACGACAACCGCGCCATGCCGGCGGTTGTCTTCACCGATCCGCAGGTGGCGACGGTGGGGCTCACGGAAGCCGCCGCGCGGGCGGCCGGACATGATGTCCAGACTTCGATGATCACCCTGGACCACGTGCCTCGCGCGCTCGCGGCCAGGGACACGCGCGGGCTCGTCAAGCTGGTGGCGGATCGCGGCACGCGGCTACTTCTAGGCGCGCACATTCTTGCGCCGGAAGGGGCCGACAGCATCCAGACCGCGGCGGTGGCCATCAAATGCGGCATGACGGTGGAGCAGTTGGGCGACACGATCTTCCCCTATCTCACGACCGTCGAGGGCCTGAAACTGGCCGCGCTGACGTTCAACAAGGACGTCAGCAAACTGTCTTGCTGCGCCGGTTGAGCGGCAAGACGCGATGCTTCCGCTGTGACACCCATCGGCTGCTGTGCGCCTGATCCGATGATTTTCGGCGTCCTGGGACTCATGCTCGTCATCACGGTTGGGGCGGGTTGGCTGATCACGCGCCTCGTCAGGATCGGCGTCACGCGTCGCGGGTTCGTCGGGCGTACCTCTAAGACCCATCGACAATCGCAAGCATCTTCGCCGCCCAGGGGGAACCTGAAGCAACTCCAGCTTCGTTGCCCTCCCGAGAGGTCATGTCTCGGCTGTCGCACCGCGCCACCGTCGGGCGATGGACCTTCTGGAGCGTCAGGAAGCCGAGCAATGCGCGACTCATCGAGAACGCTGGCGGCGGACATCGTCATCGGCGTCGTAGCCGGCCTTGTCGCCACCAAGGTGACCGACTGGGCGCAGACGGCGCTCTACAGCGTGACGCCCGCACCGGTCGGAGAAAAAGAGGAACGTGTTCGACCCGGCCCCCCGGCGGAAATCGCGGCCCAGGACATGGCGAACCGGCTGGGCGTTCGACTGGATGAGAAGGCGCGGGCCCGCGCCGGCAATGCGGTTCACTACGCCTTGGGCGCGCTTTGGGGACCCATCTACGGGCGACTTCGGCGCAACACCCGCATAGGCGCTTCCGGCGCCGCGTTCGTCAGCGGCGCGACCATGTCGCTGATGATCGACGAAGGCCTGACGCCTGCGTTGGGCTACAGCGCGCCCAACCGTGACTACCCCGTGCTCACCCATGTTCGAGGGTTCGCGGGGCACCTTGTGTTCGGCGCCGTCAATGCGGCCGTGGCGGAAGCGCTCTACCGCCTGGTGGATGCGAGGGATCGCCGGCCAGTCCAGCGATTGTGGATCGAGGGCGACGGATTCAATCGAGCGCGGGGTCTGCGTCGATGACCAAGGAATACGATCTCGTCGTGATCGGGTCAGGAACCGCCGCGATGGTGGGCGCCATGCGCGTTCGGGCGGCCGGCCGCAGCGTCGTGGTCATCGACTTTCGCCCCTACGGCGGTACATGCGCGCTCCGTGGGTGTGATCCAAAGAAGATGTTGATCAGCGGAGCGAGCGCCGCCGATCACGCGCGGCGGATGCGCGGCAAGGGCGTCGCCGGCGATACCCATATCGCCTGGGCCGACCTGATCGCCTTCAAGCGGAGTTTCACCGATCCCGTCCCGGAAAAGCACGAGGAACGATATCTCGAAAAAGGCATCGACACCTTCCATGGACGGGCGCGTCTCACTGGTCCGAACAGCCTTGAAGTGGACGGGGAGACACTGACGTTCCGGAACCTGCTCATCGCAACCGGGGCCGAACCCGTGAAGCTCGACATCCCCGGCGAGGCGCATCTGGTCACCAATGAAGGCTTCCTCGAGCTGGATGAGATGCCGAAGCGCCTCGTTCTGGTCGGCGGTGGCTATATCGCCGCCGAGTTCTCCCACATCGCCGCGCGGGCTGGAGCCGAAGTCGTCATCCTCCAGCGCAGCGAGCGGCTGCTTCCCCAGTTCGATCCCGACGTGGTCGGCTGGCTCATGGACAGCTTTCGCCAACTCGGCGTGGATGTGCGCCTCGAAACGATGGTCGAGAGCATCGAGCGGACGAGCGACGGCTTTCGGGTGCATGCCCGCGCCAATGAGCAATCGCTCACTTTCGACGCCGACCTGGTGATCCACGCCGCTGGTCGGGCGCCCGCATTAGGCGACCTCGGCCTCGACGCGGCCGGGGTCGAGCACGACATGGGTCGCCTAAAACTCAACGAATTTCTCCAGAGCGTTTCCAATCCGGCCGTCTATGCAGCGGGTGACGCGGCCCAGGTCGGACCGCCCCTCACGCCGGTGTCCAGTCACGACGCCAAGGTCGTCGCGGCCAACATTCTGAACGGCAATACGGAGCGGCCGAACTACATTGGTGTCCCCAGCGTGGTCTTTACCATCCCGCCCATGGCGGCGGTCGGGCTGACGGAACAGGAGGCCAAGGACCAGGGCCTTTCCTACCGCGTCAAAAGCCAGAAGGCGTCGGACTGGTTCACCGCGCGCGCTGCGGCTGAACCCACCTACGGCTTCAAGGTGTTGGTCGAGGAAGGATCCGAGCGGGTGCTGGGGGCTCATCTCGTGGGACCGAATGTGGACGAGGCGATCAACCTGTTCGCCCTGGCGATCCGTCATGGGCTGACCGCCGATGACTTGAAGTCGACGATGTTCGCCTATCCGACCGGGGCCTCCGACATCGGCTACATGCTGTGATCGGCCGCGACGCGATTGCCGACGTCGGGCCAGCCGGGCAACGTCCGGCCGGCGCTGTGCCCGCGCCCGCGGTCCCGGTGAGCGGCCATGATCGCGGTGTCCTTGTTGGCGATGCTGTGCATCGCAAGCGGGATCGGTTTCACGCCCGCCATTCGGGGTTCGATGTGTCGCTGGCCGGCGGAAGGTCAGGTCGGACGGCCGAAGACGCCTAACGCCCGCCTTCACGGCCACCGGCCGCGCGGAGGACGTCGCCGACGCGACGTCCGTTCATCCGGCATGAAGCGATGACCCGGTCATGGACGATGACCCGGCCGTTCCGGCCCCGAACCGCGACGCAATCGATCCGGCGGCGGCCCACCAGACGGATCAGGCGGTCGCGGTCGGCCCGGCCGGTGGGGCTGCGCAGTTCGGCGGCGTCGAAATCCGAAAGCCGCACTTCGATCCAGGCGGCGGGGTCCGCAGTGTTTCCCAGGCACAGGCTGTCGCCGTCGCCGACGTAGCGCACCATGCCCGCGAAGGCCTCGCCGGCGCGCTCGGGCAGCCGTCCCTCGCACGGGTCGGCCTGCGCGACCGCCGGAAGCAGCAGCAGTCCGGCGCTGATCAGAAGCCATTTCATCGGCCCAGGGTGGCGCGGCGCCGGGCCGGGGACAAGCCCGGCGGGGAGAGAAAGGAAGGCCGGACGGCCGGCGCTCCGTGGTGGAGCGGAGAAGGAAACCGCCATGAGACCGACCCCAACCCCGACCCTGATCCGGGCGCCGGCCCCCGAACCAGGCGGGCGCCGTCCAGCGGCGGCCCTCGTCCCTGCGGCGCTGGACGATCAGACCTTGCTGGCCCTGATATTGGAGCGGATGGACCCGGAAACGGATTCAGCGAGACTCGCCGCCGCCTTGCTCGCACGGTTCGGGAGCCTCGGCGGCGTCGCCGGCGCGGCGCCCGGTGAACTGGCCCAGGCGTCCAGCGCCGGGTCCGCCCTCCGGGCCGAGCTGACGCTTCTGCGCGAGTTCGCGGTCCGGCTTGCGCGCGCCGAAGCCTGCCGCCGCCCGGTCATCACGTCCTGGACCGCGCTGGTGGCCTATGCGCGGGCGGCGCTCGCCCATGAGCCGCGCGAGCAGTTTCGGACCCTTTTTCTGGATCGGCGGAATATCCTGCTCCGGGATGAAATGACCGCGGACGGAACTGTTGATCACGCCCCGGTCTATCCGAGGGAGGTGATCCGCCGGGCGCTGGAGTTGTCGGCTTCCGCCTTGATCCTGGTCCACAATCACCCCTCCGGCGACCCGGCCCCATCGCGCGCGGACATCGACATGACGCGCCAGATCGTCGAGGCGGCGCGTGTCTTCAACATCCAGGTCCATGACCACCTCATCGTCGGACGGGAAGGCACGGCCAGCTTCAAGGCCCTCGGCCTGATCTGAGGCGGCTATGACCTTGCATCGCATCGTCGCCGCCTTGGGCGGCGATCTCTATTCCGGCGGACGGCGCGCCAACGTTCCCGCGCCCGGTCATAGCGCGCAGGATCGCTCGGTCTCGCTGCTGCTGACCGAAGACCGGATCGTCATTCACGGCTTCGGCGGGGCGGACTGGAGGACCGTACGCGATCATCTGCGTGACCGGGGCTTCATCGACGTCGCCGGCCGATTGACCGGCGGTGGGCGAGCGAGCCCGTCGGCTCCAAGGCCCGATCCCCGCCTTCGTCTCCGGACGGCCTCGGATCTCTGGGCCGGTTGTCAGGGCCTGGACGGCGGGGATCCCGCCGATCGCCACCTGCGTCGTCGCGCCGTTCAAGGCGCCGCCGCCGCGTCGAACCTCGGCTTCCATCCGGAAACGCCGATCTCCGTCTACCGACCCAGCGGCCGGGGTCGCCCCGCCCTGATCGCGCGGATCAGCGACAGCGAGGACCGGCTGACGGCGGTGGAGCTGACCTATCTGGACCGGAACGGGCGTCTCGCCTCGGGCCTGCGACTGACGCGAAAGACGGTCGGTCTGGTTCCGGCCGGCGCCGCCGTTCGCCTGGCTTCGGCGGCTGCGGAGATGCTGGTCGGCGAAGGCGTGGTCACGACCCTGTGCGCCATGGACCGCTTCCAACTTCCGGGTTGGGCCCTGATGGCGGCGAACAACCTCGCGGCCTGGACGCCGCCCGCGCGGGTGCGCCGCGTGCTGATCGCCGCCGACCGGGGAGCCGCGGGCGAGGGCGCCGCGGCGCGGCTTCGACGCCGCCTCGCGCCCGGCGGTCTGGAGGTTCGCGTCGTCCTTCCAGACCCGCCGTTCGGCGACTGGAACGAGGCGGCGGTCGCCGCGGCGAAAGGAGGGAAGCGAGGGTCCTGATGGGCGCCGGAGCGGCGGGGATGGGCCCCGATGCCCGGCAGGAGAGTCCCCATGACCGACCTTGTTCCTGTCAGCATGCCCGCGGT
This sequence comes from Brevundimonas sp. UBA7664, assembly GCF_002483305.1. Taxonomy (GTDB): domain Bacteria; phylum Pseudomonadota; class Alphaproteobacteria; order Caulobacterales; family Caulobacteraceae; genus Brevundimonas. The sequence continues at coordinate 62,964 of NZ_DLHQ01000008.1, read as the reverse complement.
CGTCGTCGCGCGCGACGAACGCACCGTCCGCCTCGGCGACATCGGCATCGCCCGCGAGAATCTGCGATTCAATGAGCCGCCGGATGACGACATCCCGACCCTGGCCGCCACGATGAAGGCCGCCGGCCAGCTGCAGCGCCTCACCGTCCGCCCCGGCCGCGGCAGAAAAGAGGAGCCCTGGATGGCATTGGACGGCCGCCGTCGTCGCCTGGCCCTGGGCTTGCTGCTGGACGCGGGGGAGATCGACGAGACCTACCCGGTCACGGTCTATGTCGAGACCGATCCGGCCCGCCAGGCGGCGGCCGTCCTGTTGACCAACACGGCCGTGCCCGTTCATGTCGCCGATATCATCGCCGCCATCGGCCGGATGCTGAAATCCAGGCTGACGGTGTCCGTGATCTCCCGGGCTCTCGGTTACGCCGAGATCGACGTAAAGCGCCTGGCCGCCCTGGCCGGGCTGCCGCCGGCCGCCCTCGCGGCCCTGAAAGCCGGGCGCATAACCCTCAAACAGGCCCGGCTGCTGGCCCGTCTGCCGGACAAGGCGGAGCAGGCCGAGCTCGCCGAGGCGGCGCTGGACGGGCATGGATTTCAGGATTGGCGCATCACGGAACGGCTCGACGAAGGGCGGGTCACCGCCCGGGACCGCCGCTGCGCCCTGGTGGATTCGGTCCGCTATGGAGAAGCCGGCGGCCGCACCGAGGCGGATCTGTTCGGGGAGCTGGCGCCCGTATTGCTCGATCCCGACATCCTGACCGACCTGTGGATCCGACGGGCGCGCGCCATCGCCGCCGTCTTCGAGGCCGAGGGGATCGCGGTGCATGTCACCGCCGGACCCGAGCCTGAATTGCCCGACGACCTGGAAGCGCTGGGCTATGTCTACGGCGGCCAGCTTCCGGCTGAAGACATGGCGCGTTACCGGGCCCAGCGCGAGGTGTTCAATGAGCGGGCGGAGACGGCCCGGCGGGCTCTCTCGGAGGCCGGCGACCCCGAGACCGAGGACGCCGCCATCGTCGCCATGATCCGCGCGCGTGTGACGGCGGACCAGACCGGCTGCGGCGGGCGGGTGGTGACGACGATGGTGATGTGGCCCGCCGCCGGCACGGGCGTCGATGTGCGCTGCTACACGCCCGAGGAACCCGAGATCGAGGAGGACGGTTCGACCGGGAGCGGTTCACCGGACCAGGCGTCCGCGCCGCCGGCCTATGTTCCTCCCGAAGTGGCGGCGCCCGCGCCGGAGATCGACGGCGTCAACCATGCCCTGCACGGCGTGCGCACCGACGTCGCGACGCGGGGACTGATCCGCGCCCTGGCCGATGACCCGGGCGCCGCCCTGACCGCCTTGATCGCGCGCCTGTTCACCGTTCTGGTGCTGCGCACCCATGTGGCGCGCCCGGACTCGGCTCTGGCCATCCTCGCCACCGGCTTCAATCCGGCCGGCGGGCGGGTGATCGAACCCCTGGACGGAGAGGTGCGCCAGCGGCTCGACGATCGCCGCGCGACCTGGCAGGCTTCGGGCGAGACTGTCATCGCCTGGGTTCATGCGCTGCCGCATGGCGAGAAGATGGGTCTGCTGGCCGAACTGACCGCGATCAGCCTCGACGTCCGCGAGGAACGCACGACCCTGATCCGGCGCAGCGCCCGCGCGGAAGCGGCTGAACTGGCCGCACTCTGCGCGGCGGACGTCACCCTGCACTGGACGCCTGACGCGCCCTTCCTTCAGCTTCACTCGAAGGGGCTGCTGCTGGGGATGCTCGAGGCCATGGGGGCCGAAGACGACCGCGCCAGGTCGCTGAAGAAGGCCGAACTGGTCGACTGGGTCGCCGAACAGGCGGCGTCGCGGACCTGGGCGCCGGCCGGCCTGTCCTGGGCGGGCTCGCCGCAGGACGATGCCGACGAAGCTGACGACCGGTCCATCGACGAGCAAGACCCTGCGTTCGACGACGACGGGGTTGGGGCGTTCGCCGTCACCCCGGCCGGTGAGGCCGCGCTCGATCCCGCCGCCGCCTGACCGCCAGTCTTCCTGACGGACGCCGCCCCGGCTCAGCCGGGGCGGCGTAGTCGTGCGAATCCCTGGCGCGGAAAAGGCGAGGAAAGGGCGGGGCGAGGCGAGCCTGCAGGACCGGGAGGGAGGCGCCCTCCGCTCCAGGCTGCCGGAGCCTTCGCCATGTCCTCGACCCCCAACCTGTCCTTGTTCGCCGATCCGGCCGCCGGCGATGCCGCCGCCATTATCCTCGCTGCCGCCCGGGCGCTGGCGGCGCATCTGGCGCGGTCCCGTCCGCTCGACCGCAAGCTCGTCGCCGCCATCATGACGACCGCGTTCGGCGGGTCGGACGCCGAGGGCGTCTGGGCCTGGCGCGACGCCTATGACGCGATAGAGGCGGCGACGGTCCTGCAGGTCCGGCGTCTCGCGCCCCAGGTCGGTCGTCTGGAAGACGCGCCGGCGGAGATCACCGCCCTGCTGGCGGCCGTCTCGGCGCTCGGGCTGACCCAGTCCCGGCGCAGCGAGGCGCAGGTCGCGTTCGATCAATTCTCGACGCCGCCGCATCTGGCCGCGCTCGCCGTCCTGGCCGCCCAGGTGCGTCCCGGCGACCGCGTCCTCGAGCCCTCGGCTGGAACGGGCCTCATCGCCTCGGTCGCGGAGGCCTGCGGCGGGGTGCTGAGCCTGAATGAGCTCGCGACCGGTCGGGCCGACCTCCTCGACGGGCTCTTTCCGGGCGCGGACCGGACGCGCCACGACGGACGCCATATCCATGACCTGTCCGCGGGCTCGGGCGAATTCGACGTGGCGGTGTGCAATCCGCCGTTCTCGAACCTGGCCGCCCATCTGACGGCGGCCCTGAAGGCCCTGGCCGACCATGGCCGGTTGGCCGCGATCGTCCCCCTGAACGCCCTGACGGACGCCGCGCTGCTTCGCCGCCTCTGCGAGGTCGGCGCCGTCGTGAGCCGCATCGCCTTGCCGTCCGGCGGTTTCGCCAAACATGGGACCTCCGTTGAGACCGGTCTGCTGGTGATCGACCGCGCCGAAGGTCCCGCGGGCGCCGCGCCGCTCCAGAGCGCTGATGACCTGCAGAGCGCGGCGCGGATGACAGGGGCGATTTCGCCGCGGATCGGCGCCAGGCCGCGAACGCGCCTGCCGGTGACGATAGACGCCCTGCTGGGACCACGCGCGCGAGGCCTGGCCTTGCCCTCCGGCCGGCTGGCCTTTCTGGGTGGGGCTGGGGCCCTGACCTATGAGGTTCGCGCCTGGACGGGGGAGGGTCGCGATGTCGGGCTATACCAGGCCCACGCCCTGGGGCGGATCGTTCTGCCCGAGCCCCGCCTGCATCCGTCGCCTCTGGTCGAGTCCGGGCCCATGGCCTCGGTGGCGCCGCCGGCGCCGACCTATCGACCGGTCCTCCCTCCGGCCATGCGCGACCAGGGCTGGATCTCGGACGCCCAGACCGAGATGGTCATCTACGCCGGCGAGGCCCACGCCGCGCATCTGCCCGGACAGTGGCGGCTGGACACGGCGCCCCACCATATGGTGCTCGCGCCCGAGGACCAGGAGGACGCCGTCCAGCTGCGGCGCGGCTTCTTCCTGGGCGATGGCACCGGCTGCGGCAAAGGCCGCCAGATCGCCGCCGTCATCGCCGACAACATGAGCCAGGGCCGGGTGCGCGCGCTATGGCTGTCACGGAACGACGCCTTGCTGGAGGACGCGCGGCGCGACTGGGCGGCGATCGGCGGCGGCGCTCATGACATCGTGCCCCTTTCGAGCTGGAAACAGGGGGACGCCATCCGGCTCGACCGGGGCATTCTGTTCACGACCTATGCGACGCTTCGCCAACCGGCGCGGGGCGCCCGTCAATCGCGGCTCGACCAGATCATCGCCTGGCTCGGCGCGGATTTCGACGGCGTCATCGCCTTCGACGAGGCCCATGCGATGGCCAACGCCGCGGGTGGCGGCAAGGGCGCGCGGGGAACGAAGAAGGCGTCGCTGCAGGGGATGGCCGGTCTGGCGCTGCAGAACCGACTGCCCGATGCGCGGGTCCTCTATGTCTCGGCGACCGGCGCCACCACCGCCGAGAACCTGGCCTATGCCGCCCGGCTGGGCCTGTGGGGCGGGCCGGAGGCGCCCTTCATGTCGCGGGCGGATTTCCTGGACGCCATGGACCGGGGCGGGGTGGCGGCGATGGAGCTGGTGGCGCGCGAACTCAAGGCGCTCGGCCTCTATGTGGCGCGGAGCCTGTCGTTCGAAGGGGTCGAATACCAGCCGCTGGTCCATCCCCTGACGTCCGACGACATCGCGATCTGGGACGCCTGGGCCGACGCCTTCCAGCTGATCCACGCCAATCTCGCCGAGGCCTTGAAGGCCGTCGGCGTCAACGACGAGACGGGCAAGCCCAGGAGCGGCCAGGCCGCGTCGGCGGCCCATTCCGCCTTCGAGGGCGCCAAGCTGCGCTTCTTCGGCCATCTGCTCGCGGGGCTGAAGGCGCCGAGCCTGGTGGCGTCGATCCGGGAGGATCTGGGCCACGATCGCTCGGCCGTGGTCCAGATCGTCTCGACCAATGAGGCGGTGATGGAGCGGCGGCTGGCGTCCGTCCCGCCCGAGGAATGGAACAACCTTTCGATAGACATGACCCCGCGTGAATATGTCCTCGACTACCTGCGCGAGGCATTCCCGATCCACCTGATGGAGGCGGTCGAGGGGGAGAGCGGCGAGGTCACCCTGGTTCCGGTCATGGACGACGGCCGTCCGGCCGTCAGCCAGGAGGCGCTGGCCCGGCGCGAGAGCCTGATCGAACAGATGGCCTGCCTGCCCGCCGTGCCGGGGGTGCTCGACGCCCTGTTGGAGGCCCTCGGCGCGGACGCCGTCGCCGAGATCACCGGGCGGTCCCGGCGGGTGGTCGTGCGCGACGGACGCAGGCTGGTGGAACGGCGCGGCGCCTCGGCGGCGCGCGCCGAGACCGACGCCTTCATGAGCGGCCGCAAGCGGGTGCTGATCTTCTCCGACGCCGGAGGCACCGGACGCAGCTATCACGCGGACCTGTCGGCGGCGAACCGGCAGCGCCGGGTCCACTATCTGGTCGAACCGGGCTGGCGGGCCGACGCCGCCATCCAGGGGCTGGGTCGCAGCCACCGCACCCACCAGGCCTCGGCCCCGCTGTTCCGGCCGGTCACGACGGACATCCAGGGCGAAAAACGCTTCACCTCGACCATCGCCCGCCGTCTGGACACGCTCGGCGCGCTCACGCGCGGCGAGCGCCGAACGGCCGGGGCGGGCCTCTTCCGGGCCGAGGACAATCTGGAAAGCCCATGGGCGCGCCGGGCCCTGCTGGTCTTCTACGGGGCCCTGGCGTTCGGTGAACTCGCTGCGATGACGCTCCAGACCTTCATGACCAGGACGGGTCTCAAGCTGCTCGACGCCGACGGCGGACTCAAGCCGTCCGACGACCTGCCGCCGATCCACACCTTCCTCAACCGCCTGCTGGCGCTCAGGATCGCCGACCAGAACGCCTTGTTCGAGGACTTCGACCGCATTCTCTCGGGCATCCTTGAGCGCGCCGCCGCGTCGGGGGATCTGGACCGTGGACTTGAAGACATCGAGGCGGAGGAACTGGCGGTTCTGCACCAGGAAACCATCCGGACCGATGTCTCGACCGGCGCTGAAACCGCCCTGGTCACCTTCTCGCTCAGGGTTCGTCGCGACATCCTGCTCTCCCATGACGCGCTGGCCCGGGCCGCCGACGTCGCCCATCAGCTGGTCGTAAACGCCAAATCCGGCCGGGCGGCGGTCGCCGAACTCGGCCTGACCACCGCCACGGACGAGGACCGGCTGGTCGCCGCCGTTCGCCTGGTCCGGCCGGATGGACGTCAGACCCTGCCGGAGAGGACCTTCGAGGAATCGGCCTGGAAGCCCGCGGCGACCGACGAATGGCGCCGCGTCTGGGATGAGGAGGTGGCGGGAGCCGACCCCTGGCGGACGCGCGAGCTCACGCTCGCGACCGGTCTGCTGCTGCCGATCTGGGGTCGGATGCCCGCGCGCGGCTGTTCTGTGCGTCGGGTCAGGGCGCCGGACGGCCGGCGCTGGCTGGGGCGTGTGCTGGACCAGGTCCAGGCCCGGAGCCTCAAGGCGAGCCTCGGCCTGACCGATGTCGGCGAGGCGTGGTCGGACGGGGCGAGGACCGCCGCCACCTTGCTGGATCGCAACGTCCAGCTCTCGCTGGAAGGCGGCCTGTGGCTCAAGCGGTCGCGGGTCATGGACCGCTGGCGGATCGAGGTGGTCGGTGGGCGGACGGACCGCGACGCCCTGGTCGCGCTCGGGTGCTTCGTCGAGATCATCGCCTTTACGCCCCGGGTGTTCGCGCCGACGGATCGGCCTGAGGTGGTGGAGGCGGTGCTGCGCCGCCATCCCGTCCAGACCGTCCTCGACGGAGCGGCCGCCTGAGACATGCGCCGGGCGGGGCGGAGGCCCCGTCCGGGCAGGAGAGGACGGAGGAAGGGAGGTCCCGGGTGAAGCGGCATTGGGGAGATCGGCTCCCCGGCGCTTCGGATCAACAGGAGACTGACATGCAGACCATGGTGTTCACCGGCCGGTTGGCGGCCGACCCCCAGATCAGCCCGGACTTCGCCAAGGCGGTGTTCCGGCTGCTCGAAAAGCGCGGCGTCGATGGCGCCGGCAAGGACCGGCTCGTCGGGGTCAACTGCGTCAGCTGGTCGAAGGGGCTGAACGAGAAGGTTATCGCCCGCGGACTTGCCCAAGGCTGCGAAGCCGTCGTCGTCGGCGCCTTCATCGACACGGCCTACGCCGCCAAGGACGGGACCGAACGCACCGCCAAGGAACTGGTGGTGAACCGGCTGACCGTCCTCGACTGGGCCGAGGCCCGCGACCCCGACACCGTCGACGCCCGCGAAACCGATCGCGCCGCCGCCTGATCCTCAACCGAATCCCATCTTCAGGAGACTGACCATGCAGACCCTCACCCTCGAAGGCTATCTGGCCGCCGACCCGTCCATCCTGTCGGCCCAGGGCTCGGGCAAGAAGCGCGCGAGCTTCCGCGTGCTGGAGACCACCCGCTTCCGGCGCGCCGACGGCACGCCGGGCGAGCGCACCACCGGCTTCAACTGCATCTGCTTCAACGAGGCCACGGCCGGGAAATATATCGAGGCCTTCGCCCGCAAGGGCAGCCGGGTCGTGATCCAGGGCCATGTCGAGAACGACACCTGGACCGGCAAGGACGGGGTCGAACACTACGATCTGCGTCTGATCGTCGGCGACATTCGTCTGAAGAACCGGCGCGACCGGCCGTCGGCGGACGACGGCGCCGCCGACCGGCAGGTGCAGGAGCCGGCGAGCGGATACGATCTGAACGACGACATCCCGTTCTGATCCGTCGGCGAAAGGCGGAACGGCCCGGCGCGCGAGCGTCGGGCCGTTTCTGTGTGGGGACCGGGAGGATGAAGCGAGGCCGGGCGCGGGCGAGCCGATTGGGCTCGCTGACACCGGAGTTCCGCCATGACCGCCTCCGCCTGGACCGACGACCGCGTCGGTCGTCTCAAGACCCTCTGGCTCGAAGGCCGTAGCGCCGCACAGATCGCGCGCGATCTGGATCACGGCCTCACAAGAAGCGCGGTCCTGGGCAAGGTCTATCGCCTGGGCCTGTCGGCCGCTCGGCCGCCGGCCTCAAGGTCCGCCGGCCTCGCCGCGCCCCCGGTCGCGCGTCGACCCTGGCCGGCCCGGCCCGCGCCGCCGCCGGGTCCGGCGTCGTGCCCACCGCGCCGGGTGGATGCGCCGTCTCATGGGACGGCGACCATCCTGTCCGTGCGTCGGCGCGATTGCCGCTGGCCCTACGGCGATCCCGGAGACCCCGGCTTCGCCCTGTGCGGCAGGCGGATCGCGAGGGGGGCCTTCTGCGCCGCGCATGCGGAGATCGGCTACCGTCCCGTCCGCCAGAGCGCCGAGAGTCTGATGGCCCTCGCGGGTCTGGACTGAGACGCCGCGTTGCTGAACTCCCCAGTCCGGCGCCATCACGGCGGCCTCGACACCCGAGGCCGCCGTTGGTCTGCTTTCGGCGCCCCCGCGAAGGCAGGGATGAGCTTCAAGAGCCGGGGACTCGTCCACGTGCGCGGCGGATGGGGTCCGCCGCCTTCCAGCACCCCGGTCCCGGATGGGCGACGGCGCGCCGTCGCCGGCAAGCGAACCGATGCGTCTTTGTCCGTATCGGCGCGTCGGCGCCGAGTTGTGTCCTCGCCCGAAGGCGGGCGAGGACTTGCCCCCACACAACGCCCTCCGATTTTGTCACAGCACCCCGGAAGTCAACGGCTGCGCCGTTCCCCTCCACGGACGGCCAAGCGGCCGCCCGCTCCGGTGACTGCCGGGGACCCCGCTGTGGCCAAAACCGGGGTCGTTGCGCATGGGGCGCTCGACAGTCTCAAGGAATGGTCCAATGACCCGCTTCAACACCTCATCCTCCGCCTTCACCCCGATCTCCGACTCCGCCCTGGGCAACCTGTCAGCCTCCATCGAGGAAGGCGGTCCGCTTCCGACGGAAGACGCCCTGGCCCAGCTCGGGCGCGCGCTCATGACCGAGCTTCTGGACGTGATCTCCGACACAGCCTTGGAGGACTTCCAGACGATCCTCGGAGAAGCCCTGATCGGCGCCTTCCATTCGGCCGCCGGGCGGATCGAACGCGACGCGGATAGGGCGCGCGATACGATGCGATCGCTCGACCGGGACTTCGACGGATCGGAAGCGGCCGACGTCGAACTGCAGGACGCCACGGCCAAAGCCCGGGCAGGCGATGCGGCGACGCAGGCCTGCGAACTGATCCGGGACGCGGCGTCGCAAACCTGGACGGTCGCGACCGGAGAGGTCTGGACGGCCTGGCGCGGCAGCCGGCGCGGCACGCATCTGACGGCCGCCCAGCTGGAGGCGAAACAGGCGATCCGGGCGATCCGCAACCGGCGTGCGGGGGAGGCGGATCCGGGCGGTCCGGTCATCGCCTTCAGAGGGGCTCCGACGGCGGATACCCCGGAAGACGCCGGGCGGATCTTCGACGCCCTGAACTGGGCGAAACAGGAGTGGCCCGACATGGCCCTGGCGACGACCGGGGCGAAGGGCTCCGAGAAGCTGGCGATCAAATGGGCCCAGCAGAAGGGGGTGAAGCTGATCCTCGCCCGGGCGGATTTCGACACCCACGGCAAGGCGGCTCCCTTCCGGGCGAACGACGAACTGATCGCGCTCGAGCCTGAGGTCTGCCTCACCCTGGTGCATTCGGTGGATCGGGCGCGGGCGGACCAGCGGCCGTTCGGACCGGCGCTCAACCTCGGACAGAAGGCAATGGAATCCGGGCTGCGGCATGTCCCCATCCGGGCGCGCGCGGCCTGATCGATCGAGACTGCCATCAACGACCCGCTCGGCTTCGGCCGGGCGGGTTTTTGTTTGTCGTCCGGGGCGTTCGAGCGATCGAAGACGACGCCCCAGGGACGACCAGGCGATGGACCGGCGATGCGATGATGAGGTTTGGTCCGACGTGCGAACGTATGACGGCGGTGTCCGGAAATCTGCGAAAAGGGGCTTAGGGCAAGATAAAAGAGGGTGTTGGGCGGTCCGGGTTTTTCGTAGTCTGTCAGCAGGTTAGCGGCGCGCTTGAGGGTGTTGGACGACTTGCGGTGAGTTGTCGGTCCTGGGCGGCGTCGGCGGCCTGGTGGGAGGCGTCGAATGCTGATCCGTGAAGCCATCCAGTCGCGTCTGTCGGCCGGCGCCGGTCAGGACCCGGAGGCGGTCCAGGTCCGACTTCCGCTGTCCCTCAAACCCGATCGGGTGAACGTCCGCACCGGGCTGTTGCGACGACTGGCCAGCTCGCGGGCGTTCGCGCTGGGGGATCGGTCAGGGGTGCTCAGGGCGGCGCAGGGACGCTCGGGCCGGGCCTTTCGTCTGGACGTTCGTCAGCGGGTCATCGTCAAGGCGCTGGTGTCCCGGCACATCGGCAAGGGCGCCGAGCGGGCGGCGGCCCTGGCGGCGCATGTGAGCTATCTCGGACGCTCGGGAGCCGGGGTCGAAGGCGCGCGGCCGGAGTTCTTCGACCGGGAGACGGACGATGTTCGGCCGGTGGTCGAGACCGGGGGCTGGAGCGAGGACCGGCACCATTTCCGCTTCATCATCTCGCCGGAGCACGGCGACCGGATCGGGGATCTGAAGGGCTATGCCCGCGAGGTCATGGGGCGGGTGTCGGCGGACCTGGGGGAGCCGAATCTGAAATGGGTGGCGACCTGCCATTACGACACCGACCAGCCGCACGCCCATGTGTTGGTGCGGGGTCGGCGAGGCGACGGGCGGGACCTGGTCATCCCGCGCGACTACATCGGCTACGGCTTCCGGGCGCGGGCGCAGGAGGTGGCGCAGGAGCGGCTCGGCGACCTGTCCCGGGTGGAGGCGGAACTGCGTATCTGGAAGGAGACCGGGGCGGACCGGTTCACCGGCTTCGACCGGCGGCTGCTGGCGGCGGCGGATGCGAACGGGACGGTCGAGGATGGCGTGGGCGTCAATGACGCCTGGGCGGCGCTGACCCGGGGGCGGCTGCGCCATCTGGAGGGGCTGGGTTTCGCGGTGAGGACGGGACGGCGTTACCAGCTCGACGGAGAGATGGAGACGAAGCTGCGGACGCTACAGGCGCGGCGCGACATTATCCGGACGCTGAACCAGCGACGGCTGGAGGGGGCGAGGGAGGTGCGGCCGCTCGGGACGGAGCGAGTGCGCGGGGTGGTGGTGAAGAGCGGGTTTCACGACGAGGCGGGTGCGGCGCCGTTCGTGGTGGTGAAGGATGCGGGCGGGGTCGAGCACTATGCGCGGGTGAGGGCGGGAGACGCCGCGAGGATGGGGAGCAGGATCGCGCTGGAGCCGATGGCGAACGGGTTGGCGCAGGTCGTGGCGGGACGGGGAGCGGACCTGGGTCGTTAGGGCGCTTTTTGACTCAAAGCAGTCGTCGGTTAGGACTGGTTTAGGGGTTGGACCGCGCGGTCTGGCTGGTCCCCTCTCCAACGGGCCGGCGCCAGGGCCAAGGAAGTCGCGTCATCACGGCCGTCGCGGGGGTGAGTCGGTTCAGTCCGCGATCAGCGCATAGCCCGCCTGTTGACGGTGGACCACGGTCATCAGGGCGGCGAGGTCGACGGTGACCCCGGGCGCGAGGTCCTCCTCGACCACTCGATTGCCGACCATGGCCTGACCGCAGATGCGAACTTCGACACCGGCGGCGATCAGGGCCCGGATCAAGGCGCTGTTGGGATTGGCCGTGCCCTTGCCCCGTGCGGCCCAGGCCGGGTCCGACAACACCGACAGGGTGGCCGCGCCGTGCACCACGACCACGACCTGGCGGTGGTCGGCGTCGACCCCGCCGGCGGCCAGCATGTTGATCAGACGCGCAACGCGATCGAGGCCCCGATTCGGGCCATCATCGGGGCCGCCCTGGGAGACGTCGAAAACCACCTTGTAGACCCGGTCGGGATCGGGCTGTTCGCCCGCTTCGGGCAGGGGCGTAAAGCCGCCGTATCCGGGAACGACCTGGGCGAAGGCGGGGGAGACGGTCACGGCCGCGGCAAAGGCGAGGGCGAGAAGCAGTGCTTTCATCGGGGGGCTCCGGGGCGAAGGAATATCGACTCTCAGACAATGAGAACGCTGGACGGCAGGTCGGTCTCGCCCGGCACATGATCGACGAACCATTGCTGGAGGGCGGAGACGCTATCGACGTCCAGGGTTCGCCGGTCCCGCCCATAGCGTCTGGGCACGCCTTGGCTGGTGACGAAGGCGACCGGGTAGTCAGCTTGCGGATCGACGGGGCGATCTCCGACCAGCAGCCGGTCGATGCGCGCGCCCTTCGGATTCTCAAGCTTGGCGAAGACGGTCAGGCCGCGGCATCGTTTGATGTAACCCCCCATCTGTTCAAACGGGTCCGCGGCGAAGGTGCGCTCCAGGTTGTCTTCCATCATGGCGATGAGCTCGCCGCCGGTGAGGGTGACGCGGGAGATGGACGGGTTCATGGGCACGATGTTGTAGAGGTCACCCAGGGTCACCGGTCCAGGCGCCACCGGCGCGCCGTATCGCCAGCCGTTGGAAAAGGCGATCTCCGTCCCCGCCGTCCCGGCCACCGCGGCCAGGAGCACATCGTCCATCGGCGCGCTGGCCATGGCGTAGCGATGCAGGGGGATGGCGGTGCGGCCGACCACGCGCGCCATGGCTTTGCGCTCGGGCGCCAGAGCCGCGCGGACGAGCGTTTCGAGGCTGGCGTCTGTGGGTCCGTCATCAACCGGGATCAGGTGGTGGCGGTTCAGCGAGACCCGTCCATCGGCGACGTCCAAGTCCAGCCGACCGACATAGGCTCCGTGACAACCCGACTGGATGATCAGGGTGTCGCCGACCCGCGCCGGCTCATGCAGCCGGTTGTGGGTATGGCCGCTGAGGATCACGTCGAGGCCCAGAAGCTCCGACGCCAGCTTGAGGTCCTGCGGGAGTCCCAGGTGGGACAGCAGGACCACGAGATCGACCTGCTCCCGCCGCAGGATCGCCAGCTGCTCGCGCGCCTGGGCCGCGCCCAGTTCGAAGCGCATGCCCTCCGAGAAGGCCGGCGGCATGGTCTTATCGACGATCGGACAGGCCAGGCCGATCACCCCGATCCGCAACCCGCCCCGCTCGAAGACCCGGCGGCCCTCAAACAGGAGATCGCCGGTGGCCTTGCGGAACACATTGGCAGCCAGCACGGGGTAGTCGAGCCGGCGCGCGAGGGCCTTGAAGTCCGCGGGTCCATAGGCGAACTCCCAGTGCGCCGTCATGGCGTCGATTTGGAGGGCGTTCATGATCGGGATCAGGGCCTCGCCCCGGCTGGCGACCGCCACCCGCGTGCCGTGGAAGGTGTCGCCGTTGTCGAGCGTCAGACACGGTCCTTCGGCGCGCGCCTCGGCGAACAGGCGGGCGATACGGGCGACCCCGCCGAGCCGCTCGAACCGCCAGCCACCGGCGGTCGGGACCAGTTCGGGGTGCGGCTCCAGATAGCCATGCAGATCGTTCAGCTGGAGCAGGGTCAGGCGGGCCATGGCTTACTGCGCCGGCTGGCCCGCGCGGATGCGCTGGACCAACGCCTTGAGCTGGCCGGGCGGAAGGGCGCCGGGGATTAGTTGCCCATTGATGCTGAAGGCGGGCGTGCCGCGCAGGGCCATGGCCGAGGCCTCGGCGCTGACCCGTTGCAGCACGGCGTCGATGTCGGCGGCGTGCTCGGTCAGGTCGCGTTCGAGCTGGGCCATGTCCACGCCTGCCGACAGCGCCAGGCGCTGAACGTCGGCCGCCCCGGCGATGGGCGTGGGCGATCCCATGAAGGCGTTGTGAACGGCCTCGTACTTGCCTTGGTACTGGGCGGCGATCGCCGTGCGCGAGGCCAGTTCGGACGCATCGCCGAAGATGGGCCATTCCTTGGTAAGGATCCGCACCTTGGGATCGCTCGCGACGAGAGCGGTCAGTTCGGGCTGCATCTGCTTACAGTACGGGCAGTTGTAGTCGACGAAGCTGATGATGGTGACGTCGGCTGCTTCCGAGCCGATGAACGGCACGCCTGGATCGCGCAGCAGGTCGTTGAACCCGGTTTGGACGATCAAGGGCATAGTCTGCGTCGTGCCGCCGCCGGCCGGCGGCGACGTCGTCGAATTATCGGCGTCGGCCGGTCCACAGGCCGCGAGCGCAAGAGCCGCGACGAACACGGGCGTGAGTTGGCGAAGGGTCATGGAAGTCTCCTGGGTGAAAGATTTCAGCGATCGAGGCGGCGGATTTCCGCGTCGATCTGTTCGGGCGCGATCTCGCCCATGTGCGCCTTGGCCAGGGAGCCGTCGGCGTGGAGGAACAGGGTCACCGGAATACCGGCCGTGCCGTAGTGGCGAGGAAGCGCCATGGCCTCGTCGAAGAGCACATGCTCCAGCTGCAAGTTCTCGGCGGCGAGGAAGCGGCGGACCGTATCGGGACCTTCGCCCTGATTGACGAACAGGAACCGAACGTCGGGGTGCGCCGCCTCGGCCTGCGCAAGGGCCGGCATCTCGCGGCGGCAGGGCGGGCACCAGGTAGCCCAGACGTTGATAACGGTGGGGCGATCAACGGGCTGCGCCATGTCGACCGGCGAGCCGGAGAGCGAGGCCAAGGTCAGGGGCGCGGGCGCCAAGGCGTCGGTCTGCGATGACAGCTGATAGGCCACATTCCAGACCATCGCCGCAGCGGCGACCGGCGCCACGGCCCAGACGATCAGGCGGCGGTCGCGCAGAAGCAGGACGGAGGCGAGGACCACCACCAGCAGCGTCCAGGGCCAGACAAATCCGCCTTGCCAGACCGCGAAGGCGCGCCAGGGATCGCCGCTGAAGAACTCCCAGTGGGCGATGACATGGGCCAATCGCGCGATAACCAGGCCCCCGACCACGACCGCCGTACTCCAGGCGTTGAACCGGGGGCTGACCCGGCTGGCCAGCCAGCCGGAGCCGATCATGAAGACGAGGACCCCGAGCAGGATGGCGAAGCGCTCGCCGGACAGGACCAGGGGGCCGAGCTCGATGGCGTTCATCCCGGGGCTCCCGCGCGGCCAAGGGATTCGATCACGTCGCGCGCGCCCATTTCCCCGACCAGGCGGCTTCGGTCCGGCTCGGTCGCCGTGGCGTCGAGGAAGATCATGGTGGGCGGGCCGACCACCGCGAAATCCTTGAGCAGGGCGCGGGTCTCCGGCGTGGTGCGTGTGACGTCGACCTCAATCAGCCGCGCGCCTGTCAGCGCGGCCTGGACGCCGGGATCGGCGAAGACGGTGCGGTCGATGACCTTGCAGCTGACGCACCAGTCGGCGGTGAAATAGACCAGCGACGGCGTCTGCGCCGCGCCAGCGGCCGCGACCGCTTGGGTGAGAGCGGCGGTGTCAGTCACCACGGTAGGCGCGGCGGCGTTCGTCGCAATCGCGCCGGCCCGTGCCGGTGATCCGAACACCCCCGTCAAGGGACGCCATGGGTCCTGGGCCCCGGATGCGGCGCCGACCAGCAGCAGAACGCTCCAGGCGGCGGCGGCCAGACCCCCGGCACGCGCGGCTCCGCCCCAAAGTCCGCTGCCGGCGGCCGGACGGAACAGACCCAGCAGCACCGCGATCAGCAGCATCAGCCCGGCGCCGAGCAGTAGACTGGCCTCGGCCGGCAGGACGCGCGACGATAGCCACCAGGCCGTGACGAGGAACAGGACCCCGAACGCCGCCTTGACCCGGTCCATCCAGGGCCCGGCGCGCGGCAGCACCTTCGACCCGAGGGCGCCGAAGGCGATCAGGGGCGCCCCTTTGCCCAGACCGAGTGCAAACAGGGCGGCGGCGCCGAGCAGGAGGTCTCCCGTCTGGGCGATATAGAGCAGGGCGCCGGCCAGGGGCGCGGTCACGCACGGCCCGACGATCAGGGCGGAGACAAAGCCCATCCCGGCCGCCGAGCCCAGCGAGCGGCGGCCCTGGACCTTGCCCGGGCCGGATAGACGGGAGGTCCATGACGAGGGCAGCTGCAGCTCGTAGAGCCCGAACATCGACAGGGCCAGGGCCACAAAGATCAGGCTGAGCGCGCCCACAGCCCAGGGTGACTGCAGCGCCATCTGGAGATTCTGCCCGGACCAGGCGGCCGCCACGCCCAGCAGAGCGAAGGCGACGGCGAGGCCCAGCACATAGGCCACCGACAGCTGGAAGCCCCGCCGCCCGCCGGGCGCATCGACGCCGCGACCGATCACGCCGGCCAGGATGGGGTACATGGGGAAGACGCACGGGGTGAAGGCAAGCAGGACGCCGAAGCCGAAGAAGGCCAGCAGCACCCACAGCACGCCGCCGCGGAGCGCCAGCCGCTCGACCATGCCGCCGCCGGACTGAAGCGCGATTCCGCTGGACGACGATCCGGCCGACGCCTGGGTGCTGCTCTTGCCGTCGGACGCGCTGAACGTCGCCGGGTCCGCTGGCGTCGAGGCCGATGCCTGGAGCGCCAGCGCGGAGGCGGCGACCGCGGTCTCCACGTCGGCCTCACGCGCCGCCAACGCCGTGTCGCCCGGAGCGGCCGCGGCCGCTTTCGGCAGAGCGACCGTCTCGGTCATGGGCGGGTAGCAGATCGAGTCCTCAAGACACCCCTGGTAGGTGATGTTGACGACGGTCGGCCCGCCTGCGGACTCGAGGTCGGCGGCGCTGAGCCGGGCTTCGCCGCGGCCGTGCCAGACCTCCACGTCGCCGAAAGCCGGGTCGGTCTTGGCCTCGCCCTCGGCCAGCGCCAGCGGCAAGGCGGTTTCGCCGCCCTCAAGGGTGGCCACCGTGTGCTTACGGTAGAGGTAGTGTCCGTCGGCGATGGTCCAGTCGAAGATGATGTCGCCGGCACCCGAGCGGCGGACCTCGAGCTGGAAGGCTTCCTCCGGCGGCATCGGCTGGGCCACCGCCGCGCCGGCCCAGACCGCGGTCAGGGCGAAGGTCGCCAGCAGCGCGGCGCGCAGGTAGAAGAACAGCTTGATCATGGCCGCTCCGTCGCCGGGCCACCTTAAGTCACGCTTAAGCCGAAAGGCGCACGCCGCCGCCATGCGATTGCTCGTCGTCGAAGATGATCCGGTGCTGAGGGACGGCCTGCAGGTGGGTTTGGCGGCCTGCGGCTGGACCGTGGACGTCGTCGGCCGGGTCGAGGACGCTTTGGCCGCGCTCGAGTCCTCGGCCTTCGACGCCGTTGTGCTGGACCTCGGGCTGCCGGATGGCGACGGGCTGGAGGTGCTGCGGCAGGTCCGCGCCCGCAACATGGACGTCGGCGTCCTCATCCTGTCGGCCCGCGATGCAGTGGTCGACCGCATCCAGGGTCTCGATTCCGGCGCCGACGACTATCTCGGCAAACCTTTCGATCTTGACGAGGTCAGCGCCCGCCTTCGCGCCATACGGCGACGCCTCCTCGGCCGGGCGACGCCGGCGCTGCGCCACGGTGACCTGCTCCTCGATCCCAAGGCGCGACTGGCGTGGCTGGGCGACCAGGACCTGCCCCTCTCGCGGCGCGAGTTCGCGGTCCTGGAGTTTCTGGTCGAGCGGCCGAACCAGGTCATCTCGCGCAGCCAGCTCGAGGAGCGCCTCTATGGCTGGCAGGAGGAGATCGGCAGCAACGCCGTGGAGGTGCACATCCACCACCTCAGGGCCAAGCTGGGGGCCGCGAGGATCCGCACCGTCAGAGGTCTGGGATACACCCTGTCATGAGGTCGATCCGCGTCCGCCTGTTTGTCATTCTGGCCCTGGTCACCGCCGTGGTGTGGGGAACCTCGGCCGTATGGATTCAGGTCCGGACACAGGCCGAAATCCATCGGGTTCTGGACCGAAGGCTGATGGAGTCCGCGCGCATGGTCTCCAGCCTGCTCGACCAGGGCGACTTGGCCGCTGGCGCAGGGGCGGCGCGAGTGGCCGCCGCCCCTGCGACAACAGCCGGCCCCGGCTACGAACGCCAGCTGTCGTGCCAGATCTGGTCGTTGCGGGGCGAGCTGGTCAGCCGCTCGGACGGGGCGCCACTCGAACGGCTGGCCGTCGCGGATGGTTTTTCCGAGCGGACCATCGGCGACGAACGCTGGCGCGTCTACACCGTCCACAATCGCCTGGCGGGGGTGCAGGTCATGGTCGGCGACCGGCTAGCCATGCGGGAGGGGATCGTCGGTTCAATCATCACAAGTCTGGCGGCACCGACCTTGGTCGGCTTGGCGGCCTTGGGTCTTCTGATCTGGTGGTCGGTCGGGCGGGGGCTGAGACCAATGCGCCAACTGGCCGACACGCTCGGAGCTCGCCGCGTTCAGGACCTGAGCCCCCTGACAACCCCCGGGGGCGTCGAAGAGCTACGGCCCATGCTCGACGCCCTCAATGGACTGATTGATCGACTGGCCGCGGCGCGGCGTCGCCAGGCCGAGTTCACCGCCGCCGCGGCCCACGAACTGCGCACCCCGCTGGCCGGCTTGCGCGTTCAGGCCCAGGTCGCCGCGAACGCGACCGATCCAGAGACACAGGCCCGAGCGCTCCAGCACATCGTCGCCTCCGTCGATCGTACTTCGTCGCTGGTCAGCCGACTTCTGGAAATGGCCCGCGCGGACGACGCGGCCGAGCCGGCGCTAGTAAGACGCTGGACGCCGCTCGCCCAGCTTGTCCGCACGGACATCATGGGCTGTCGGGTCCGGGTCGAAGTCAGCGAGGCGGCTTCCGCGATGGAACTCAACGTTGATCCGGATCGCGTCTCCGCCCTGTTCGGCAATGTGCTGTCCAACGCCTGCGCCCACGCCCGCAGCCTCGTCCGTATCGACCTGGATGACACCGGCCCCTCGCCAACCCTCACCATCGATGACGACGGCCCGGGCGTGCCTCAGGCCGACCTGACCAAGCTCGGCCGTCGGTTCTACCGCGGTCCAGACGCTAAGCCCGGGGGCAGCGGGCTGGGCCTTTCCATCGTCGAGGCGACGGCCACAGCGCATAGCTTGACCGTAGTCTATGGCCCATCGCCCCTCGGCGGATTGCGGGTGACGCTAGCGTTCGTTTCACCGGACACGATCCGAACCAAAACCGAAAATAAAGTCTGACCGCCCGCACAGGACTCTGTTCAATCCGCTGGCGTCCCCATGCCAAGCCCAAAGCTGATCAGGTACCGCTATCGGTTGGCTCGAACCGATTGGCCGGAATGCGGAAGAAGACGCGGCCGCTTGCCTCCGGCTCGGGCAGCCGGCCGCCGCGAATGTTCACCTGCAGGGCATAGAGCATCAGATTGGGGAGTGGCAGGGTGGCGTCGCGCCTCGCGCGCAGGGCGACGAAGTCGGCTTCGGATCGTTCTCCGCCGACGTGGATGTTGTCGGCCTTCTGCTCCGCCACCGTGCTGAAGCAAGCCGGGTCTCGGCCGCCAGGACCGTAGTCATGGCCGACGAAAACACCCGTGTCCTCCGGCAACGCGAGAATGCCTTCGATGCTTCGATATAGGGCGTGTGCGTCGCCGCCAGGGAAGTCCGCTCGCGACGTGCCCGCATCGGGCATCATCAGGGTGTCGTGGACGAAGGCGTTGGCCCCGATCACATAGGTTATGGAGGCCAGGGTGTGCCCTGGCGAGAACATCACGCGGCCCGGCAGGTCGCCGACCCGGAAGGTGTCGCCCGTCCTGAACAGCCGGTCCCACTGCCGGCCGTCGGTGGGGAAGTCGTCCGGCAGGCCATAGAGGTCTTTCCACAGCGCCTGGACCTCCGTCACCTTGTCGCCAATGGCAGTCGGCGCGCCCAGCCGCTCCTTCAGCCACGGCGCGGCCGAAAAGTGGTCGGCGTGAGGATGGGTGTCGAGGATCCATTCCACTTTGAGCGCCCGCTCCCGGACGAAGGCGAGGATGGCCTCCGCGTTGCCGGTCGAGGTCGCCGCGGCCTTCTCGTCGAAGTCCCAGACCGGATCGATGATCGCCGCCGCCTGCGTCGAGGGATCGATGACGACATACTGCCAGCTGCCGGTCTTCGCATCGTGGAAGGCGGCGATCTCGGCGCCGCCGTGGGTGTGGGTTTGCATCGTCTCGCTCCGGGGAGTTTGGAGGACGCGCGCCGTCCTCCTGCAGGAGTCATCATCGGAAGCAGTCAGCGGCGGACTGGTTCCGTGTGGGACTGGTCGAACGGTCGCTCGCGTCATGACGACTGCCCACGGCCGGCGGCTGGGCTACGGGCGCTCGCTTCTCGGTGGCCTCCGGGTCATCGTGCAGAGGGATGCGGTCTTTCCGCGGCGTCTGATGGCGCAATCCTGCACAGGGGCGTCCCTCGACGCGGTGTAATCGCCTCCTTCCGGCAGAGCCGGGGTCGACTGCGGGCTCACGGTCTGCACGACGGCTTGCAACGTCCGCGCGGCCAAACGGTTTTCAGGACGGAAGGAGTCCTGCATGGCTTATTATTACAGCAAGATCACCAAGCTCCCGTTCGCGGACGCCGTCGCCCGGACGCGGGAGGCGCTGAAGGACGAAGGCTTTGGCATCATCACCGAAATCGATGTGACCGAAACCTTCAAGCAGAAGCTCGACGTCGCATTCCGGCCCTACATCATTCTGGGGGCCTGCAATCCTAAGGCTGCCCACGAGGCGCTGCTCCATGAGGACAAGGTCGGGGTGATGCTGCCCTGTAATGTCATAGTTCAGCAAAGGGAAAACGGCGGCGGCAGCGAGATCGCCGCTGTCGACCCGGTGGCCTCGATGTCAGCCATCGACAATCCCGGCCTGAAGGCGAAGGCCGAGGAGATCGGTGGCAAACTCCGCCAGGCGCTGGATGCGATCTAGGGGAGCGGTATGCGACCGGCCGGGACGCCGTCGAAGACCCCGTCCAGCGGGTCAGCAAATCGCCGGCCGGGGCTTCGACTGGAGCCGGGCCTAGAGCGATCCTTCACGTTCCTTGACCGGGATCATCAGATACCGAACCCCGTTGGCTTCTGCGGGAGGGAGGCGACCAGCTCTCATGTTCACCTGGATCGACGGCAACAGCAGTTTGGGCGCGGACAGGGTCGCGTCGCGCGCCGTCCGCATGGCGACGAATTCGTCCTCCGTCACCCGATCGCTGACATGTACGCTGTTGAGCATCTGGTCGGCCACCGTGGACTCCCAAGCGTAGTCGTCGCGGCCCGGGGCCTTGTAGTCGTGGCACATGAACAGCCGGGTTTCCGCCGGAAGGGCGAGCAGCCGGCGGATGGACCGGTAGAGCTGACGGGCGTCGCCGCCGGGGAAGTCGGTCCGCGCCGTTCCGTAGTCGGGCATGAAAAGCGTGTCGCCGACGAAAACTGCGTCGCCGATCCTGTAACTCACGTCGGCGGGTGTGTGGCCGGGGGTATGGAGCACCTCTATCTCCAGCTCGCCCAGCGGCAGCCGGTCGCCGTCCGCGAACAGCCGATCGAAGTCCCCGCCGTCCGCCGCCAGATCAGCTGCGTTGAAGATCGGGCGGAAAATGCGCTGCACACCTGTGATGTTCTCGCCAATGCCGATCTGCGCCCCGGTCTTCGCCTTGATGTATGGGGCGCCGCTGAGGTGATCGGCATGGACGTGGGTCTCCAGCGCCCAACGGACGTTCAGCGCCAGGCGCGCAGCCTCGGCAAGCACCGCGGCCACCGACCGGGTGTCGACTTCGCCGGATGCGGGGTCGTAGTCTAGCACCGGATCAATGACGGCGGCTTGGCGGGTTTCGGGGTCGAACACCAGATAGGTGATGGTGTTAGTCGGCTCGTCGAAAAAGGGGCGAATTTCAGCGGAGAGGCTCACTGGAGGGCTCCATGTGTCAGTGGTGTTGACACATATATTAGCATTGCCTAAATTAGACAAGTCTAATAGAAAGCCCTGATGATACCTTCCACCGTCGCATCTCTGGACGCGCTCGCCGCCAAGGCCGGCGAAGCCGCTCGCCTGCTCCGCAGCCTGTCGAACGAGCATCGGCTGCTGATCCTCTGTCACCTGTCGGCGCAAACAGAGCTGTCCGTCGGCGCCTTGGTGGAAGAGGTCGGACTGAGCCAGTCGGCGCTGTCGCAGCATCTGGCGCGACTGCGGGCGGACGGACTGCTCGCCTATCGGCGGGATGCCCAGAGCCTGCACTACCGCATCGCCGACCCGGACGTTGTTCGCGTGCTCTCCGTGCTGAGCGACATCTATTGCCCCGAACTCTCCCCCGCCTCGCGCGGGCAAGCCTGAGGAACTCCCCATGACTGCCAAACCCATCACACCGGAAGCCGCCGCCCTCCTCATCACCGACGGCGCCCTCCTCGTCGACATTCGTGAAGCCCAGGAGTGCGCCGAGGTCATCGAGGGCGCGCAGAACGCCCCGATGTCATCCGGCGCCGCCGGGATCGCGGCGCGCCCCGGACAACCCGTGATCTTTCACTGCCGCACCGGCCGGCGCACCGAAATGAACGCCGAGGCGCTTGCCGCCTCCGTCCCGACCGGCGACGTCTACCTCCTGCAGGGCGGCATCGAAGGCTGGCAGGCGGCGGGCCTGCCGGTCTCCCCCGTGAACGACCGCAGCTAATCGAGCAAACAGCATGAACACCATCAGCCCTGTTGAGGCCGCGCGCCTCTGCGCCCAAGGCGGCGCCATCCTTGTCGACGTCCGCGAACCGGACGAACACGCCCGCGAGAAGATCGACGGGGCGGTGTCGCTGCCGCTCTCGTCCTGGGACAACGGCCAGCTCAGCACCGGCCCGGTCATCTTTCACTGCCGCAGCGGTGCCCGCACCGAGGTACAAGCCCCTCGGCTGAAGCAGAAGGCCGGGGACAGTGAATGGTTCATCCTCGAAGGCGGGTTGGACGGTTGGCGGGGCGCCGGCCTGCCTGTCGCCAAAGACGCCCGGCAGCCGCTTGAGCTGCAGCGCCAGGTGCAGCTTGCGGCGGGATCGATGGTGGCGCTGGGCACCTTGGCTGGCCTGCTTGTGTCGCTGTGGTTCCTTGCGGTTCCGCTGTTCGTCGGGTCCGGACTGACGTTCGCCGGCGCGAGCGGCTTCTGCGGCCTGGCCCGCCTGTTGGGTCGTGCACCGTGGAACCGGCGCCTGAGCCATGCCGGGGCAGCCTGATGGAGGCGCTGCAGGCGGCGCTGGCGCTTGGTTCCGGCTCTGTGGTGGGCTTCACCCTCGGTCTCGTCGGGGGCGGCGGGTCGGTGCTGGCCGTACCTCTGCTCGTTTATCTTGTCGGGGTGACCAATCCCCACGTGGCGATCGGCACAAGCGCTGTGGCCGTGGCGGCGAATGCGCTTCTCAACCTCGGAAACCACGCCCGGAGCGGGAACGTGAAGTGGCGCTGCGCGGCCGTGTTCACGGTCGCAGGAGTCCTCGGCGCGGTCGTGGGGGCCTGGTTCGGCCGGCAAATGGATGGAGAAAGGCTGCTCGCGCTTTTCGCGGTGCTGATGATGGTGGTCGGCGTGCTGATGCTGCGCAACCGCAAGGGGGTAGGCCTGCCGCACGTCACCCTGGGCCGCGACAACTTCCCCAAGCTCGTCGGCTTCGGCCTCGCCACCGGCCTGCTCTCCGGCTTCTTCGGCATCGGCGGCGGCTTCCTGATCGTGCCTGGACTCGTCGCCGCAACGGGCATGCCGATCATGAACGCGATGGCGTCGTCGCTGCTCGCTGTGACCGGCTTCGGCGTGGCGACGTCGGCAAGCTACGCTCTTGCAGGACTGGTCGACTGGACCATCGCCGGCCTGTTCGTGGCCGGCGGGTTCGCGGGTGGACTGCTCGGGACCCGCGTGGCCCGCCGCGTCGGACAGAGACGGGGAGCGCTGAACGTCCTGTTCGCGGGCCTGATATTCGTGGTCGCGACCTACATGCTCACCCGATCCATGCTGGCGCTCTGACAAAACCCGGCCGAGCACGGGCTTCGCCGAGGTGAAGAGCCGTTCCGTCGCGCGCGATAGCCCTCGCCGAGATGTCGAGGGTGATCAAGGCTGGCCGCTCTACTTGTAGCGGCTGTTCTCAGCGTCGCGCTGAAGCGGGTTCGACGTCTCACTCCACCCGACAAAAGCAATACATAAACTGCTGAGGCGTGCCCCAAGGGGTCTCGTGCACTTGCGTGACGCTGTCCAGGAGACGGAACTTCGGCCCGAACTCGCCGTGAAGGTGTTCGGCGTCGTAGCGGACAACGTCCAGTCCGCTGCACTTCTGCGGACCCTCGGGCCCGAACGTCGCGACGATCACATGGCCGCCAGGCCTGACCGCGGAAGCGACCTGCCGGACGTATGCGGCTCTGTCCTCCGCGGTTGTCAGGAAATGGAAGACGGCCCGGTCGTGCCAGACATCGTACCGAGCCGGTTCCAGTGCGACTGCCGTGATGTCGCCGGTGATCCAATGCGCGGCTGCGCCCGATGCACCGAGCCGAGCCTTGGCCACTTCGATCGCCGCTTGGGAAATATCGAGCACCGTGACGTCGCTGTACCCCCGTGCGACCAGATCATCGACGAGCGTCGCTTCCCCGCCGCCTACGTCAATAATCGCGCTGCCAAGGTCCGGCGCAGCGTTGGCTATGAGCCGCAGTGAAACCTCCAGGTGCGGCCGATACCAGCTCACGTCATCCACTGCCTTGGTCTGATAGACGTTTTCCCAATGCGCCTTGATCGTCATTGCGGCCGCTCCTGAGTCAGGCTCGAAAGCTAGGGATTTGCCCGTCCCAGCGCCATAGGAGACCAAGTCTCCAATCCGTCGGAGTCTGCACGGGCGGTCCCAAATAAACCGCTGTCCCGGTGTCGGCGGATGTCCGCTTCTGACGCATGGCCGCCTTGAGCAACGCGTAGAACGCCGCAATTGGAGCTTCGCAGAGATCTTGGAGAACCCGATTTCAAGCCGACAACTGATGTTCGATGTTTGCGCTAACCAGAAGCCGCCGAAGTTCCGAAGGCAAGCCAGCCGAATGCCAAGGTGATAGCGCCGAAAATGCCGGCCAAGAGCGACGCTTGGACAGGCAGTGCGCCTTGCAGAGCAGCGCGGCCGACGGTGATCGCCAATACCCCTGAAAACATCAAGTTGGCCAAACCAATCGGACGGCCGTAGATGCCGCCGACCCGACTCCTTCGGTTGAACCAGTTCAATAACGCGAAACCGAGCAGTGCGCCTCCGATGATCTGAAGGGCGGGCGCAAGCGCCGAAGAGGGCGATGTTGAGGAAAGCGACGCCAACTCATCGGAGGCGAAAAGGCTCGCAAGTCCGCAGATCGCGAAAGTCAAACCGGCGATTGAAAGAATGAGACGTGAGGACATGGCTTCTCAGTTACACCGGGTCCTGGCTTGGGCAACGTGTTGCCTCCATTGAGAGACCCAGTATCCCGCGACGAACCAAGGTCCGCTGATGGCGCTTCAGCGACAGCGGGGGGAGCTCGAGCCGACACCCAAGAGATCGCACCATCCCAATCGCGCTATGGGATACCAGCGATATGGAGGGCTTCCAATGCTGCTGTTCAGACTGGTCATTTTTCTGTTGCTGGTGTGCACCAGCCCTTCAAGGGCCCACGCGGACGTTCTTGAGGACTGGCTGAGGGTGGCGGATCGAGGCCCCAATGGCGCGCCCTTGCCTCCACCGCTTCAGGGCCGGCTGGAGCGAACAGCGCCCCCGCTCGTCTCACTCGCTATGTTCGAGGCGACCAACGCCGTTGATCCTCGCTACCGTAGCTACTTAGGCATCGCCAAGTCAGAACAGCCAGCTAGCGGAGAAGCCGCCGCCGCAGTCGCAGCGCATACTGTGCTGGTTGGGCTCTACCCTGAACGGCGCGCACAGCTGGACGGCGCACTTGCGCTATCGCTGTCGGGACTGCCTGCCGGGGCAAGGCTGGAACATGGACTCGAGGTCGGTCGGCGTGCGGGAGCCGCGGCCTTGGCGCGATCCCTTTTCGACGCACCGGCGGGCGAGCCCTATCGGCCGGCGGGTGAGATCGGCCGCTTCACGCCGCCGAATCTGCCCGCTTTCGCGCCGTGGTTCATGCGCGCCCAGCCGTTCTTCCTCACATCTTGGGACGAGGTGATGTCCCCGCCGCCGCCGCCGACCGCAGGCGAGCGCTACGCCCGAGACTTTGAGGAGGTCCGCCTGCTGGGCGGTGTCGGGCAAGCCAACGCTACCGGTGACAGCTTGCGGCGCGCCCAGTTCATGGCGCAGTTCAATGTCGACCCCACCGTCAGCCGCGAAGCTGCCCGCCGTGAGCGCTTGGTAGATAGGGCTCGACTATGGGCTCTCGTCCGGATGGCGTCTCTGGACGCGAACGCAGCCGTGGCTCAGGCGAAGATGAAGTACATGACTTGGCGACCATTGGGCGCCATCCGGAATGCTGATCGCGACGACAATCCGGCGACCGTCCGAGACCCGCTTTGGGAGCCGGTGATGGCGACCCCAAACCATCCGGAGTACCCCTGCGGCCATTGCGCCTTCTCAGGTTTGTTCGCCGCCCTGCTCGAGCCTGAAACAGCGAAGGGCCCGATCGAAGTTGCAAGCGAAAGCGCACCCCTGCCGGTCAACGTCAGATTTGCGGATTGGAGCGCCTTCCTGGACGCTACGAGCTTGGCGCGCATTCAGGGCGGCATGCACTTCCGTTTCTCCAATGAAGAAGGTCAGGCGCTCGGGCGGCGGGTGGGCCTCATCGCTCGCGAACGCTTCGCACCACCTCTAGAACCGTAACGCCATCCAGCCCGCGGAGATGAGC
The DNA here is from genome assembly GCF_002483305.1 of Brevundimonas sp. UBA7664. Taxonomy (GTDB): domain Bacteria; phylum Pseudomonadota; class Alphaproteobacteria; order Caulobacterales; family Caulobacteraceae; genus Brevundimonas. The sequence continues at coordinate 36,809 of NZ_DLHQ01000008.1, read as the reverse complement.
AGGGAATGTCTGCTCCGCGGCTGCGAGCTAATGCCCGCTTCTGGCGCTATGCTGCCAGTGGGCGCGCGAGGGCGGTCTAGACCGCAGGAGCGACTGATGTGACTGGCGGCCTTCCGAGGAAGGCAACAGTGCGGGCCAGCCGGGCTTTGAGCCAGACCTGATATTCGACCAGCAGTCCGTCCGGATCTTCCCCGCCAACGGCCAACGCCTCTTCCACCAGAAACAGGGCCTGCGGCAGGGTCAGGCCCGCGCCCCGCTCGTCGACCAAGCTCTCAGCCAATGCGCTGTCAGCCTCGCGCCGTTCTGTCTCGTTCAGCGCGGATCGGTGTTCACAATAGATCACTCGACGGCCGAAAACCTTGACGCGCGGGTCCTCAAGACGCTCGACGATTTCAACGCGGCGGCGCTTGCCCTCCTCATGGAAGTCGACCATCAGCGCCTCGTCAGAAGGGCCAGGAAAAACGCCGTTGTAGAGCTGTTGCTCGGGGTGGACCGCCGGTGGCGCCTCGGCCCACCGGTCCGTGTAGGCTGCCATCGCGCGGCCGCAGAATCCGGGGTTCTCGCGCAGCCACGCCGCGCGCCCCTCGGCGGTCACGGCGTCGATCCCGAACCAAGCGTCAGGAGCCTCCCAACTGGCGCACAGGGCGGGCGCTGCGTTGGTTCGAAGCCGTTTCACCGGTCCGCCCTTGCGCAGCACGGCCTCCGTCAGAGCATCCGCGGGTGCGTCATTGAGCAAGGCTGGATCCTCGGCCAGATCCCAGCACAGGTGGCCGTTGGCGTCGCCGGCCGAGCTGCCAAGCCGCGCCACCAGGCTGTGGTTAGCCTCCCCGCCGAAGAAGCGAGTGAGGAAAAACATCTCCTCGGCCTCGACGAAGTCGCGGACCACGGCCTTGTTGGAGAAGCGGATGAAGCGGTGCCAGACCTCTGGCGAGCCGGTGCGGATACGCCGGCATAGCTCCAGCGTCGTCGCGGCGTCCACCAAGGCGTCGTGAGCCGGACCCAGGGTCAGGCCGTTCGCCTCGGCGACGGCCGCCAGCCTGAAGGTCGTGCGGCCGGTCGGGCCGATCGGCAAGGTGAGGCAGGTTTCGGGTTCTGCGCAGGCCGCGAGCAGAAGGTTCATCGCATCAGTGCGGCCGTTGCCGGGGGCCGACGTGAGATAGGCGGGAAACAGCGACTGGAAAAAGGCGTGCCGAAGCATCTCTTCGTCGAAGCGGATCGAGTTGTAACCGATGAATATCCCCGGCCCCCACGCCGCCAACCGCCGGCGAATGGCGCAGACCATTTCGTAATGCGAGGGCTGGGACGCCTCGGTCAGGCGGGCGATCGAAATCCGGTTGGCGCGCAGCGCCGAGGGGTGGGGGATGACGTGCGGCTGGAGGCGGCAGCGGATCTCAAACCGGTCCAGTTCGACCAGGTCCGCGTCGGTTCGGATAGCCGCGAACTGCACGATCTGGTCGAAGCCCGGTTTAAGGCCTGTGGTCTCCGTATCGTAGAAAACGAAGCTCAAGCGAGCCTCCCTAGTCCCAGGAGCCGAGCCGGTAGCGCATCGCCGAGGGGCTGACCCGGAACTTGCGAGCCAGCGACTCGATCTTCTCGTCGTCGTCGACGTCCAGGGCGCGGGGGTCCACGAGATCCTCCAGGAACGACCGGGGCATCAGGAGTTCGGCGGCGAAGGCGTTCGCCTCGATCTCTTTCGGATCGATCCCGAGGGTGGTCATGGTGTCACGCCAAAGGACGCGGAACACCTTGTCCACATGGACCTCGTTGCGGATGTGCTCCGGGTGAAGTTCGTGATGGGCGAGTTCGTGCGCGGCCGTGAACCGCTGACGATTGGGGTGGTGGAGGGCGTTCACGCCTATGATGCCCACGCCGTCGCGGATGTAGGCCATGCCGGAGAGGTCGTCGGCGAGCGGCGCATACTGAAGGATGATGCCTCGCAACTTGATGATCCGCTCGATCGGCACCGGCGCCGATCGCACCCCCGCCTTGCCGAGCAACGTACGCGCCGCTTCCTGCGCATGGGCCGTATCGGCGAAGCTCACGATTTGACCCCGGCATTGGCGATTGCGTTCGCGATCAGGTCCTGGATCTGTGCGTGCGCTCTGGCGCTCACCGGATCGGAGACGGTCAGCGCCCGTTCCTCCACCGTCGGCCTGGCCTGGACCGGCAACAGATCCGTCACCTGGGAAAGACCGAGCGCCGCGGCGATGTCGCAGGCGTGGTGCAGGAGTACATTCTGCCGCCCGCGTTCGATGTTGGCGATGGAAGCACGCGAGAGTCCGACGCGGCGCGACAGCTCGGCTTGAGTCATCTTGAGTTGCTCGCGGCGCAAGGCGATCGCTTCGCCGAAAGCTGGATAACGGGGATCGGCGGCCATTTGCATTGTTTGATCCGCGCCGCGGGTCGTGTCAACGCGGCAAACATTATGTGATTATCACAAACACATTAATGTTTCCCTTGACCACAAACACGCTTTCGGGAATCATTGGTCGACGGGTCTCGACCCGCCGAGTCCCGGATGAACCCCTCTGGTGTTCACCCTCCCCACACACAGAGGTCGAAATGTCGAACAACAAGCCTGAAAAGCCCGATCATCCGGACAAGCCCGGCCGTCCCGACGAGCCCGGCGGTCCCGACCGTCCGCAGCACCCCGAGCACCCCACCCATCCGGACGTGCCCGGCGGTCCTCCGAGCCACACTCCGGGGCGGCCCGACGGCCCGCCCACGCCCAGCAACCCGCCGCCGCACCGCCCGGTCGGCTGAGATGCACGGGACAGCGCAGCTCCGGTCGGAGCCGATCGACTGGTGGCTGCGCTGGCCCGCGCTGTACCAAGCGGAACTGCGCGCCTTCGAACGCCGGGGCGCGGATGTCGCCGTCGTCCACGATAAGGCCGGCCAGCTGATCCTCGACATTTATTGGCGCGAGGGCGTCGAAGCCCGCCTTCGCGTTGGCTATTCGCCATGCCACCCGTTCGCCCGCGCCAATGTGTCCGCGCCCGAACTGACCCTCGCACGTCACCAGGATCCCTCAAGCCGCACGCTGTGCCTGCTGACGCAGGACGCGGGCCAGTGGGACCCCTGCGAGCGAGTCGCCGATCTGATCGCCGCGCAGCTGCCCAATGTGCTCAAGGCCGCGCAGGCCCACGCCGCGGCGCGGCCTACCGAGGCCGCCGCCGTGGAGGAGAATGCCCCCGATCCGCTCAGCACCTACTTCATACGCCAGGCGGAGCCGGACTCGATCATCGTCTTTGACGCCGGGCAGCCCGTGCCCGGGACGACGGCCGGGATCGCCGGTTTCAATGTGAGAGGGCGAGCGTTCGGCCCGAACCGCTTCGAAGGTCTGCTGCGCTCGATGGAGCCCCTGACGGGCCAATGGCTTGCGCCCCGGTTCACGCCGTGGGCCGGCATCGACCGCGAACCGCTCGTCCAGGGACGCTGGGTCAGGATGAAGCCGCGGCCGACCGACACCCCCGCCGAGATGCTCGCGGCAGCGGACAGAATCATAGAGCGGGCTGTCGCCGCCCAGCCCCAGGCGCGCGCTCGGATGGCCAGACTGGCTCAAGGCGATATGGCGTTGACTGTCATCGTGTTCGACGAGGAGATCGAATACGGACGTGTCGGCGTCGGCTTCCTGTTCCTCGCCAGCCGCCGGATCGGAAAGGGTCGTGAAACCGGGCTGGTCACAGGGGCCCGGTTCGCCCACGACGTCCTCGGCCGCGTTCCCGTCGCGAAAGCCCTGCGAGCGAAATCCGCGCTCCTGGTAGGGGCCGGGGCGATCGGCGGTTTCGTGGCCCAGGACCTCGTTCGCGCCGGTCTCGGCCGGCTGGCGATCGTCGATTCGGACAGCGTCGAGCCCGGCAACGGCGTCCGGTGGGCTCTCGCCCGGGAGTTCTGGGGTCTGCCCAAATCGCATGCGCTCTACCACCATCTGACACGGAACTACCCCGCCACCGAGGTCGTCCCCCATGTCGCCAAGATCGGCGTCGCCGTCTCCGATCCGGCCGCCGCAGCCGAGGCGAACCAGCATCAGATGGAATGGATCCGGGCGCGGGTGGCCGAAGCAGACGTGGTGATCGACGCGTCCGCCTCGACGGAGTGCCAGCGGTCCCTCGCTTCGGTCTGCCGCGACATGGGTAAGCCCTTCATCATGGGATACGCGACCGAAGGCGCCGCGGGCGGCGCCGTGGCGCGCTTCGCGCCCTCAGGAGGCGGGTGCCCGGCCTGCCTGGACGAACACTGGCACGACCAAACCCTGCCCCGACCGCCTGTCGATTCGTCCGGCACGATTACGCCCGTCGGTTGCAACACGCCGACCTTCACGGGCGGAGCGTTCGAGCTGCAGGAGGTTTCTCTTGAACTTGTCCGAAGCGCGATCGGGACGCTGGCTCCGGACGATTACGACGTCGGCGACTGGCCCTTGGCCGTCCTCTCGCTGAAGCACGGTCCCCGCCGGATCCTGCCGCGCTGGGAGACGGCCGCCGCGATCGGGCGCCATGACCGATGCTGGAGTTGCGGCGGCGCATGAAGGTTTGGATCGGGCGGGATGTATTCGAAGACCTTCTGGAACAGGCGAGGACGCTGGCACCGCTGGAGACTGGCGGTGTTCTCATGGGCTGGCGACGTGGGGGAGATCGCATCGTGATGGGGACGATCGGGCCGGGTCCCAAGGCTCTGCACGGTCGACACATGTTCCTGCCGGACCACGCCTGGCAGGTCGCCCGCATCAACGAGGCCTTTGCCGCCAGCGGGGGCGACCTTGACTACCTCGGGGACTGGCACACCCATCCAGAGAGTGAAGCCGAACTGAGCGGGCTGGACCGGCGCACACTGCAGAAGCTCGGTCGCAAGATTGTAGACTCGCTGATGCTCATTGCGGCGCCGGCGGGGGGCTGGCACGCCAACGCCTGGACCCAGCCACGGGGTCGGCTGTTTCACCCCGCACCGGCGGAACGGTGCGAACTTGCGGTGTTCGACGTTCCTTCGGACTGGCCACGCCTGATTTCGACACCGCGAGCTTGAGCCGAGCTGTGGTTCATAGCTCCGAGCGCGAACCGCTGTCCGATGTCCAAGACTGATCGCCGCCGACGCGGACCGCTGCACGAACAGCCACGGGGCCGAACGTCCGGTTCTGGCATCGGCCCGAGCGTCCGCTCTTGGCGCTTCCGAGACCTTGAGGCTCCGCTTCCGTTCGTGACTCGAAGCTGAACTTGGGAGGATCCGCTTCGCGCAGTGGCGCGCTAGGGAACTCCTTCGTTGGATGAACGCCGAGGCGCGCAGCGTCTCCGCGTCCATCAACATTCTGCGAGAACATTGCGCGAACTGTAGGTTTGGAGGGATGATGGCTTGGAACGATCACAAGAGGGTCCCATGCGTCCGACTGTTTGGTACGGCACCGCCGAATTGATCGCCGATGACTTTCGGGCCGGCACCGCCGATCGTGAGCGAGACGCCCTTTGGTGGGCGGCGGAGGGCGAGCCGTTCTCCGAGGTGCTCGACCGGGCGGGGCGGGCCCGCATGGCGAATGGAAAGCGACACCCCCATCAAAGGCGACTCACGCTCCGGGCCATCGATGCCTGCGTTGATGCGCTGTCCGCCATCTCAGGCGATCTGGAGAAGGCGACCAGATTCCACGAGGTGTTCGACCTAGTACAGAAGGCGTTCAAGCCCATACGTGGAGCCGGCGAGCTGGCTGTCTATGACGCTGCAGACCGAATCTGCGAGCGACTGGGCCATGTCTCAGAGCATGTGATCTATCTGCACGCGGGAGCGCGCGTGGGCGCCCGCCGCCTGTTGGGCGGCCGGCTTCCGAACGGTGATGCGTGGGGCATCATGTATCATCAGGTCCCCGACAGCTTTCGGGTGTTCTCGACCCACGAGATCGAGGACATCCTGTGCCGTTACAAGGATGATTTCTCTCTGGAGCCCGAGGCTCTTCGCGCGAAGTGGACAGCCGCGTCGACCGCAATGTGCGGGTCGGGAAAAGGCGTCCAACCGTCCTGCTAGACCTGCGCGTGGAGTGATTCAGTGCGACGTCGGCGTTATGGGCTTCGGGGTTCCCTGAACGAACGAGTGAGCGTCCGGGGATCGTAGAAGCGCATACAGCAGCTGCCGGGAAATGGGCTTGAGGCCGTCCGGTCCGGCCCCCTTTGGTTCGCCGTCTTCGACGAACCCAGCGAAGAAGAAGTACGAGCCCCAGTCGTCGCGGGGGTCGAGATACATCAAGCCGCCGACACGATCATTGGGACGTCGCCGGAAGATCCAGCAGGCTTTCACGAAGGGGACGCCGAGGGGTTCTGGCAACGGCAGGCCATCTCGCGCGAAAAGGTCTGCGATCCGCGCGGCCTTCGGTTCAGACTTCAGCACCTGGGCGATCGTGTCCTGGCAATCGGTGATCAGGACATAGAACGGAGCCAGGGCAGACGAGTATCCGACGAGGTCTGCCTTTGAGGTGGCGAACGCCTCGACGACCGCATCGATCTCGTTGGTGAGGGGAGAGGTTATCGCTCCGGATACCCGTTCCATCGGTGCAACGGGCAGGCCGAAGAAGGCCATCAGGACAGCGGCGTCCACACCTGATGCGAAGTCGAACGCGTCGTAGACTTCGCCGCTCTCGCCGACGAGACGCTGGACGGCGTCGCTCAGATCGGATCGGAAAATGCCGTCGAGCACCCGGCTCAGCATCGCGAGATCGACACCGGGCACGTGGACCGCGGTTTCCATCACGGCCTCGCGGTAAAGCTGCTCCTGGATATCCGGGGACACCGCCGCCAGGTCGGTCAAACCTCGGGCCGAAAGTCTGCGGCCAAGGGCCTCACCCGCCCGCTTCAACATCTCCTCGCCGGCCATCACAGCGAAGGCGTCGAAATCGGATTGGTCCATGCACGCTCCACAGGTTCTGCGATGTATCGATCGGTGCCCTAGTGACACCGATCCTGGTGGTTGAAACAAGTCGGACATCGAACTCAGGGGCGAACCGTCCACCGGTATCGTCGGCGCCGAGGCCGATTCCGCGAGGGACGGGAGGCGAGAGGCATGGGAGAGATCGCGATGGATGTCAGCGCTGAGCTCTTGGCGGCGATCTTACAGGCGCTTGAGACGCCCGCGCGAACGCGGTCGCCGTCAGCGGCCTCGTCACTCCTCGCAAGGGTGGTGAAGGAGGGATTTTTCGCGACCTGGCAGTTCGAGGACTACCTGCTCCTGACCGATCCGAGGCTGGCCGAGAACCTCGACACCACCCATCTCGAAGCGCTCTCGGCGGTCGCGGGGGCGCCGTTGCGCGACACCGTTCATCGGCCGAACGCTCGCAGCCTCGGCGTCGTTTACACACCTGCGTGGGCAGCGGATGACGCCGCCAGCCTGCTGATCCTCCTGGAAAGCCTCGGGTTTGAGATCGACCCCTCGCCCCTCGTCGAGCTTCTCCTTCCGCGGTTGCCCAGGCGCGGTCTGATCACGTCCTCTCAACTGGACATCTTCTGGTACGCCCGGACCCGGCGGAAAGCGAAGGTCAGCCTTTCGGCGGAGCCCAGACTGGCGCACTGCGACGTCCGCGAATGGGTCTTGCGCAATGGCTACAAGGTGGAGACTTGGGTCACGAAGGACGGTGCGCCAACCCATTGCGAGGTGACGGGGCCCGGCTTTCGCAACCGCAAGTCCCCGGTGAAGACGGTTTGCAGCGACTGCGGCCTGACTTGGTATCGCGGCGATCCTGACTCCAGCGCCTCACACCGAAAAGAACATCGGAAGCGGATGGTCTATCTGGACCCGGCGCCGGATCCGAACATGGTCGCCGCCATGGCTGCGGAAGCGGATCCCGAGCGAGTGACGTCACGATCGCCGCGGTGGAAGCAGGATGCGCTTGATGAGCGAGCTCTGCTCTTCAGGCAGGAGACCCACTACAGCTTCGTGGGTTGGGGCGCTCAGTACGAGAAGGACCATAGCGCGCGCGGCTTCCTGATGACCCGCGCCGACGGTGCCATTGTCGGCTGTGTCGTGTTCCGGTGGCGGGAGTATTCGAACGCCCCGGCGGCCTGGGCGCTGCAGTGGGTCTGGGTCTGCCCGGCTGGCCGTCGGACGGGTGTCCTCAGATCGCGCTGGGCTGCGTTTCGCGCCGAGTTCGGAGATTTCCGTGTCGAAGGCCCGGTCTCTCCAGACATGCTGGCCTTCTTGGCCGCAGTAGAGCCCGATCGACACGCGATGGAGGCCGACGACTAATGGAGACTTCCGGGCCTCACCACGAAGGCATGCGGAAGAGCCGTCCTTGCTCGCCCTCGTCGTGCAGCCGGACAATGATCTCGGCGTCGTCAAACACGGGCTCATCTTCGGTCCGCTTGGGCAGGTCGGAATCGATCAAGGTGATGATCGACTGAAGACCTCTGGCCGCGTAAGCCCGGAGCACCGTCAGAAGGAGCTCCTTCTTCCGGTCATCAAGCGATTCCAGAACGCCATCGTGATAGGCGAAGCGCGGGAAGCGGTCGCTCAGGTGCACGCGGAGAACGGCCAGGTCGAAGGCCACGCAGAGCAGCTTGCGATAGGTGAAGCCCATGTCGGCGCTGGTCGCGTTCCCGCCTTCGTCGAGGATCTCCGCGCGGAACTCCAAGTGCCCTTTGGTGTTGGGAAACACGTTCAGGAGAGCCTTGCGATCGAGCACCTCTTCAATGATCTCATTGAAGAAGAGCCTGATCTGCGAGAAGCGGGACGTCGGCTGACGGTTCTGGGCCTCGACGTCCTGTTCGATGAGTTCCTGGAGCGCGCCATGCTCGGCGACCAGGGTTCGGATGTCGTGCCGCAGTTCCTGGAGGCGGCGCAAATGTCCGCGCTGACGCTCTAGGGACGTAATGTCGGCGCGCAACGTCACCGTCTCGGCGGACATTCGCTTGTAGCGGAGGAAGGCATCCGTATCGCTCAAGGCCCGCAAGGTCTCTGACCGCCGTTTGCCAAGCGCGGTGAGCTCGGTGTTCACCGACTTGAGCTCGACGTCGATCTCACCGCGCTCTTCCTCAAGATAGCCTTGTCGCTCCTCGGTGATCGCGCGGTTGAAGCTGAGGAGCTGATCGAAATCCCGCTTGATCTGGCCTTCGAACAGCACGCCGGCCTGGGCGAACATCTCTCGCGCTTCGTCCGGGCTGAAGAGGATCTGATCCTCCTTCAGCGATTGATCGATCTTCTTGCGGTTGGCCTGCAGTGTGTAGCGTCGACCGTTGAGATGCGCGATGCGCTGATCGACTTCGTCAACGAGCGCTCGGGTCTGCGCCTTGTCGTCGGTGCGGAAATCAAAGGCGTCGAGCAGCTCCTGCTTTCGGTCGAGATCCTGCTGCTTCAACAGGAGCATGCCCTCGATCTTGCTGACATCGACGACCGTTCCGCCGAGTTCGTTCTGAATCGTCTGTTCGATCCGCACCTTTTCGGCGAGTTCGTCTTCCTTGGCATAGTGCTGGGTGACCAGATCACCGTCGAAGCCGAGAAGATGCGCGAGGAAGGGCTTCCAGTCGGCGTGGGCGTTGGCGAACCGCTTGAGCTGGAACACGTCGCGGAAATCGTCCTGGGAGCGCAGGAAATAGCCGAGGCCCTTGCGGTATCCCCACGGCTTCAACGCGCGCCAGTCTAGCAGACTGTCGAGCAAATCCTTGGCGCGGTCGAAAGGGACGTCCCAGTGATCCCAGTTTCTCTCGCCCAGCGCCGAGAAATCCTGCTGACCGACGACGGCCTTCTTGAACGCGATCCGGGTGGCGTCCGCCACGCTGCGCCGAACCGTCAGATAGCTGCCGTCCTCAAGTTCGACCTCAAGGAAGAAGACGAAGGCGCTGAACTGGGGATAGCGGAACAGGAAGAATTTGGGATCCTTTCCGGCGAGGAAGCCGAAATCCAGGAGGCGGCCGAGTGTCGATTTGCCCAGGTTGTGGGTGTCGCGCTGCTGGTTCTCGGGCAGGCGGATTTCTGCCAGCACGACATTCAGCCCGGCGACGAAATCGATCGGGGAGAAGATTTCAGGCTGATCGCTATAGAATCGGGAAAGCCTCATTGCGGCCCCAGATACTCGATCGCGTCGGTCTTGGGTCGGTACTCGACCAGACCAAGGAGGAAAAGGAAGTTCAGGGACGGTAGGAAGAGGGTGTCGCCGCCCGCCACCGCCTTCTTGGCGAATGCGCGCAGTTCGCTGTAACCCTCCAGCCGGCGCGACCGCAGCCGCGCCAAAAGCAGGATGGCGACGTTGATCACCGTTCGATCCGGGTGAGCGTGTTTGCTCGGTCTAAGCATCCGCTTCCCTGCCTATGTCGCAGTTCCAGTACATGTAGAACAGCACTGCACGGGTCAATCGCTTGTGAGGTCGCTGGCGCAGGATGGGATCCCGCCCGAACAGGAGGGCGAGCAGATGCTCCATCACCTCGTCAAAAGTTTGGTGGCCCTTGCGCTTGGCGATAATAGCCAGCTCGAACTCTTCCACCACGCTTTCATAGGCCCTCAAAATCTCCTCGTTCTCGGGCGCCGCCAGAAAGGATCGGATCTGGGCGGTGTCCTTCAGATAGCGCTTACGCAGGGCTTTGGCGTATTCGTCCGTGAGATTGTTGACGGCGTTCTTGGCCTCGTAGCTAACGCGTGGAACGGGCGGGGTGTCCACGGCGTCGCTGAAGTGATCCTTGTTGTTCGCCAGTGCGGTGACGACCTCGGCAAGCTCGTCGGGGCTCACGATGAGGGGCGAATCCACCGGGTCCAGGTTGGCTAGGTCCGCGACCCCGGGATTGGCCTTGAGGAAGAGGTCGAGGTCGTCGATGCCGAACAGCGCGATGGACGACACTGGCAGATCGCAGGCGCTGGAAAGGTGGGCGCGGATCTTGGCGGCGGCGTCCGCCGGCAGTCGGCGATTGGCGAACAGCATATAGAAGTCGAGCTCCCCGGCGGCCCGAAGCGCGATGATCCTCGGCGTCTCTTCCGCAATGACCGTGTTGGCGCCCGTGGGGGTGAAGAAATCCGACTCGCCGAAGCTCTTGTTGTAGCCGATCGTGTGCTTGGCCTGGGCGATCACCGGCCCACTCCAAGGCGAGGCCGTGCTGGGATAGAGCTGGGCCGTGCCCACGAATTTCGCATCCCGCCCACCATCCGGCCCCTTCGCGAAGCCTTGCACGCCAGCGCCCAGCAAGACCTTGCAGATCAGGACCACGAGCGTTTCGAACTGTTCGGGGCTGAGATCCTCGTAGGCGTATTTCATTCGGTGTCCGCGGAAATCGCTCTCGCTTCGTCAGAAGCCTCTGCAGCATGGTCGCTGTTGGGCTCCCGCTAGTCAAAGTTGTTCTGTCTGGCCCCGACGTGGTCGGACGTTGCACGCTCCGCTGTGTCTCGTAAGTTCTGCGAACGCCGATCGGGGTCGCCGGGCGACGCTATGCGGGGACGAGGCGCGATGACCGAGCTGGCGAAGGCGGCCTCAACCGAAACGAACGTGGACGCCTTCTTTGAAGTGTTCCAGGTTTTGCGGCTGGCCGCCCAGAAGGCGCGAGAGTGGATCAGGGCTCATGAGCCCCTGCTGACCTCGCTCGTTGAAACCTGGGCCCGCTATCATGCCCTCGATCAGAGCGGCTGGCTTCCTCATCACACCACACCTTTCCATCTTCTGGACCCCTCGGAACCGGACCCTGCTGTCGCGGGACGGTTGGTCGGCGACTACTATGATGCGGAATGGCCGATGGTTGAGGCGGCTTTTCGGTTACGTATCGAGACCTACGCTTTCGATGCGGAGACGCTCGCGACGTTCGACGAGGCTCTTGTCGCCCACCGCAACCGCTTGTTCCGTGCAACGCCGCGGACCCTGTTTCCAGACATTGAGCGCAAGGCGCGAGAAACTCTGAACGGGGCCGGTGTGACGTCGCAGGCCAGTCTTCGCGATCTGCGGAATTCGGTGGGAGCGCTGGGAACGTCGAACCTGACCCGCACGGGCGTCCTGAGCTTCAAGCTATACCGTATGTTCGCCGACCATCTGTACTCCAACGTAAAGACGCCGGAGCGGCTGGCGCAGGTCGCGGCCGATCCCGTGCCCAATCGACATGCAACGCTTCACGGGCTGGTGGTCTATGCCAGCTCGCAGTCCAGCCTGAATGCCCTGATCATGGCGGAATACGCTCACCTCTCCATTCTGGCGGTCGCTCAGACGCTGGCGGACCGTGCTGATCCGCAAACACACCGGCTCCCCGCCGCCTGAAGGTTCAAATGACTACGCTGACGCTAGACGATCTCCGGACGGCAACTGAGGCGCTGCAATCCGCGCTTGAACGCCAGGACGCCTATGACGGCAACAATCCCAACAAACATCAGACCGCAGTGCGTCTGGCCCGCGAGCGTCTCGATGAAGTGACGCAATCCCTTAAGGCTGTCGGGCTTTTGGTTCGAACAGAGCACGAGACACTCGAGGCGAAACTCGATCTGGCGTTTCCCAACACCGTCAGCAAGACAGCCGTCGAATACGAGGGTGCCCGATATGAGCGTTGGTATAGCCCCGCAACCCGATCGCTTTCGGGGCACCCTATGACGTGGGCCAAGGGCTGGACGCGGCTGGAGCCGTAGGTGACGAACGCGCAAACGTGTCCGCTGAATGTCAACTTGCGGACTACCAGCCAACGACCGCTTCTGGCGCGTCCCGGATATTATCGGTACGAGCAGGAAGACCTAGTCAGGGCAATCGGAATCCCGCTCGTCTCTGGCGTGTCACGAGCATTGCGGTACGCTTAGCCGGGTGCGTTCCGCGATGCGAAAGCAGCTTTTCTGCTAGGGTGCCCCCCTTGCGAGATTGTGACCGGGGAACTTCAGCCCTCCCGGTGGACGATATATTTACGAGGCGTCCAGCCGGTGATCACGGCGTCCTGGCCGTACTGGTAGACTTCCACCTTGACCCAGTCGCCGCGCTCGTCTGTGACCCGGATCAGTTCGTCGGGGTAGACGGTCGTGATCGCCGGAGCATCACGGTCGGGAGCCGTCCTGGCCGTGCACGGCTCAGTGACGCGGCGCAGGCTGCGGGCGTCGTTCTGAAGAGCGTCCCGCGTCTTTTGTTGCTCCTCGCGCAGGACCGCATCGGAATCCTTCATCACCGTTTCAAGCTGGGCGGCCGTTGGACCCGACATGGCGATTTGAACGGCCATACCGGTCCCGACAACACCGGCCAGGCCTAGCGCGCAGGCGACCACCGCAACGAGACCGGCATTGCGGAGCTCCTCGGTCAGGCCTTCTCTCAGGGCAAGGAACTGGTCCCAGATGGTTTCTACGACTGCGACAAGTTCCTCTGGTGTCGTCTCTTGCGACCCTTCCGATGCATCGATCTGGTGAGCGATGGCGACGGCTGCGACGAGCAGTTCGTTCTCCAGGTCCTCCGCCTCGTCGTAGGTCGCCAGCACAGCGCGGGCGGCGGGCCGGGCGTCGTCGTGCGCCATGCCGATCGCGGCCGTGGCCTGCCAGCCGGGCCGCATGAAGGCGCTCAGCTCCGGCGGATGGTTCAGCGGCGAAGCCTGTATGGACGCCGCGGCGGCGAGTATCTGGGCCGTCAATCCAAGTCCGAGAACGGCGTTGATATCTTTCAGCCAGTCCGCCGGCCTCGGGATCGAGGCGAGGGCACCGGAAGCCGACAAATCCCGTAACGCGCCGCCGAGCAGTTGGTTATAGACGCCGCCCTGGGCGAGACCGAGCATCCCCTTCTGGGGTGCGGCCAGCAGGCCGGCGCTTCTGAGGATGCTTTCCTTCTGTTGCAGTGCGCCGAGCGCGCCACTCCGAAGATAGGCCGGGATCACGTCAGACCGGATGCCTGTCAGAAGTCCGGGACGCTGGACGAGCGCACCGATACCACTCGTCTGGCTGATCAGGCCCTTCAGCCGGTTGGACGGGAGATCCGCGATCATGTTGTTCAACTGGCCAAGACTCGTTAGGCCGCTGAGGCTCCGTGCCTGGGCGAGGATCGAGGGTGTCAAACCAATGCGTGCGGCTTTGGAGACCTCAGCTGCAGCCTTGGCGGTCCGGTTTCGGCGGCCCAGCCTGGCGTCTTCGGCCGCCAAGGCGAGAACCCGGGCGAGCCGCTGGAGTTCGTCTTCGTCAGGTCCGGCCGTGATGTCCGCGACTTCGGCCGCGGTTCGTTCGCGGACCCCGCCGGGGTTTGACGGGGCCGGGTCCCGAATCCAGCGCGGCCTAAGGTGCGGTTCTGCAGCGGCGAGGAAGGCCGAGGCGCCCTCATGGACGGCCGTCATTCCGAGCCCGGCGACTACCTCCGGATCGAGTGGAGTGTTTTCTCCGGCGCGGCGGCCATGGTCGCGCAGCATCGACCGAAAGACCCCGGCACCGTCGGTGACGGTCAGACCGGAGAACCAGTCCGCAAAGCGCGTCGACCATAGTTCGATCTCGACATCGCCGACGGTGGGAACGTTGAAGAGGACGGAAGAGGAGGGCAGGGTCATGGCCTCGTCGTTATCGACTGACGCGAGCGCGGGGAAGCCGGGTTTGGTCCCGGTCCACTTCCGACGGCGGTATCCTTGCGCGCATCACGTCATTCAGGCGCTGGCGACAGGGCTGGTGTCTGGTTTGAGGCTCAGGGAACGTCTGATTTGCAGGCGGCCGCCAATGTCTGCTCATGGCGCATATGAGCCGCGAGCCGAGCCCGGCATGCCATAGGTGCCTAGGGAGCGAGGAGTTTCAGAGGATCCACACCTAACGCAATCGCGATGCGTTCCACCACTTTGAGGGTTGGGTTACGGCGACCGCGTTCCAGTTCCCCAACGTAGCTGTACGACAGCCCAACATCGTGAGCGAAAGCTTCCAGGGTGATCCCGGCGGCCTGCCGTCGCTCACGCACATTCCGTCCGAAATCTGCCGCTAGACCCATCCCGGCTAACACAGCCAGATCGGCAATTTGGGCCAGTTACTATAGTAACTTCGCTCGCGAACGTGGTGTGGGAAGGGAAGACACCGCACATGTGCGATGTGCCCGATAGCCTTATTGGGCCTCCAATGGCCGCAGAAGCAGATGCGGCTCCACCGCCAAGCTAACCGCGAGTCTTTCGATGACTGCCAAGGTTGGGTTTCTCAGCCCTCGCTCGATCTCGCCGAGGTAACTGTAAGACAGGCCAGCGTCCTCGGCCAATGCTTCGATCGTGATCTCTCGCCAGAGCCGAGCTCGCCGAACGTTCTGACCAAATTGAGCCCGCAACTCCATCGCCATAGGCGCACGGATTTGAGCGCATCGGGCCAGTCACTATAGTAACCATTCTGGCTGTCCGCTAGATTCTCGAACGGCCAGTTGAAGTGACTCGCCGATACGCTGTTAGGCGGAGACATCCGTGTCCCACGGCTCTGATCGACTAGGTGATCCCGGACGGGGGGGCATATCGGCCTTTTACGATCGTTACGCCGCTTGGCTGAAGGCTCGGCTGGTAAGGCGATACGGCGTTCAGGATGCGGAGGATTTGTTTCAGGAAACTTGGTTGCGGGTCGGCCCGTATCAAGCCGCTCAGGCCGTTCGGCATCCCAAAGCGCTCTTGCTGCGCATCGCTTCAAATCTGGCGGCGGACCTTTATGCCGGACGAGATCGTCGGGCTCGTTGCGCCCGAGAAGTTGGTCAACTGGACGGGTGGGGCTTTGAAATGCCTGCTCAGACCGATGAGGTGCTGGCGAAGCAGCTTGTTCTCAGCTTGCCTGTGCCCCTACGCGATGTCTTTGTGCTATCCCGGTTCGGCGGTCTGACGAACACTCAGATCGGAGAGCAGCTCGGGATTTCTCCCAAAACCGTTGAGTGGCGCATGACCAAGGCCCTGGCTCACTGCGCAGCCCAGCTTCGGCGCTAGAGATGGGGCGCATCATGACCAGCCCGACGGTCCGGGTTGAAACCACGGAGACGGAGGCGGCCGCCTGGCACGCCCGGCTGGGCGCGCGTAACGTAAGCACTGGCACGATCGAGGAATTCTTCGCCTGGCGCGCGGTGCCGGCGAACGCTGAGGCCTACCGCCGTGTCGAGAAGGTCTGGGCCGATACGGGCAAGCTGGCGGACGACCCCGCCATCCTGGAGGCCCTTGATGCGGCGATGTCGCGCAAGACCGGCAGCGGTCGCTCCCGTGCGGTGCCGCGCGGTCTTCTGGGCTTGGCTGCGGTCGGCGCGGCGGCGGCGCTGGCGATCGGCGGATGGTCCTGGATGCAGAGCAGGACCGTTTTCGTCACGGCCGTGGGCGAACAGCGCGTGGTGCAGTTGGCGGACGGTTCGTCGATCCGGCTGGATACGGCCTCGCGGGTCAGGGTTCGGTTCGCGGGTGATCAACGCCTTGTGGATCTGGAGCATGGACAGGCGCTATTTACCGTGGCGCACGACCGGACGAGGCCGTTCGTCGTCCAGGCGGGCGGGACGCAGGTAACGGCGGTCGGCACGGTCTTCGATGTTCGCCGCGACGGTGCCGCCGTCAGCGTGACCCTGGTGTCCGGCGTGGTCGATGTGGCGCCGGCGGGGGAGGGCAGGGCAGTGCAGCGGTTGGCGGCCGGCCAGCATGCCCGCGTAAGCGCTGGAGAGGTCGCCCTCCGTTCTGTCGATGTGCGGGCCGAGACCAGCTGGACGGACGGGCGGATCGTCTTCCGCGATACGCCGCTGCGTCTGGCCGTGGCCGAAGTGAACCGGTATCTGACGGCAAAGATCGAACTGGACGCCACTTCGCTGGACGCGGTCCCGGTCAACGGGGTGTTCAAAGCGGGGGACCGGGACGCCTTCGTCTCCACGGCCTCGCAGGTGTTCGAACTTGAAGTCTCTCCGGGGCCGGATGGAGCCGTCCGCCTCTCGGAGCGAAAAAATAATTGAGAAACCTCTCCGGGGTTACCCGGGGTCTGAACCGTCTCTTCTCTGACGCCATGTGGCGGGGAGGGGAGCCAAGAATATGAGTCGCTCGAGTCTTTTGTCCTGCAGTGCGCTGGTCGCCTGCGTTCTCGCCGTCGGGACGACGGCCTGCGCCCAGGAGGCGCGCGAGTTCAACATCCCGGCCGGGTCGCTGGGAGACGCGTTGAACCTGTTCGCGACCCAGTCGGACCAGCAGATATTTTTCACCGGGGATCTGGTCGCCGGCCTGCGGACGCCGGGGTTGAGGGGGCGGTATGCGCCGCAGGAGGCGTTGAACACCCTGCTACGAGGATCGGGACTGTCGTGGTCCCAGACGCGTCCGGGGGTCATTTTTCTGCGGCGAGGGGAGGGCGGTGCCCAGGCCGCGGAAGGCGCGGTCTTGCTCGACGAGGTGGTAGTCACAGGGACGCTGTTGAAATCCTCGGGCGATCTTGCCTCGCCGGTCGTGATGCTGGACCGCGACGCGTTGGATCGGCGGGGTTTCGGAACCGTCGCTGAGGCTCTGACGGACCTGCCCCAAAACTACGCCGGGTCGGCGACGCCTGTGGTTCAGCTGGCCGGATCTGATCGGGGAGGCTCGAATTCCGTCTATGCGACGGGGGTTAATCTCCGGGGGCTCGGACCTGCGTCGACCCTGGTGCTCGTCAACGGCCGCCGGTTGGCCGGAACGGGGTTCCGAGGCGAATTCGGGGATGTGTCCGCCCTGCCGTCGGCGGCGGTCGAGCGGGTTGACGTGCTGCTGGATGGAGCCTCGGCGCTCTATGGAGCCGACGCCGTCGCCGGGGTGGTCAATGTGATCATGCGCCCGTCGTTCGAGGGACAGGAAAGCCGGGTGCGGGTCGCCGCGGCGGAAGGCGGTGCCGAGGACGTCATGGCCTCGCATGTGGCGGGCCGGGCCTGGTCGTCGGGCTCCGCCTATATCTCCTACGAGTACCAGACGACCAATGCCCTGAACTCGCGCGATCGACCCTACACCGCCGACGGCGACCTGCGCCCGTTCGGCGGAACCGATCGCCGGGGGCTGTCCAGTTCACCAGGCAATATTCTCTCTTTTGACGCTGCGGCCGGAGCCTTTGTGTCGCGCTTCGCCATCCGTCCGAATGCAAGCGGCACCGCGCAGACGCCTGCGGATTTCATCGCGGGAAGCGCCAACCTTCAGTCTTCCATGCTGGGCGCGGACCTCGTCCCGGCCCTGGAACGACACAGCGTCTACGGCCGCGTGCGGCAATCCTTCGGCGAACGGTTCGAGACCACGGCCGACCTCCGCTACAGCCGACGGGCGTATGAGGTTGCGGGCGTGGCAAACGCGGGCGTTTTCACCGTGACCCAAGCCAATCCGTTCTTCGTCTCGCCCACGGGCGCAGCGTCGCACACCATCGGCTATTCCTTCCTCGGCGACCTCGGTCCGACACGCCAAGAAGGGACCTCGGAAAGCGTCGGCGCGACCCTGGGCGCGCGCTATGCGTTCGACGCCGACTGGTCCCTCGACGGTTATCTGGCGTTTGCACAGGAACGCGGTTTGGCCGGGGTCTACAATCGGGTGAACAGCCGCCTGTTGAACGAAGCGCTGGGCACGATCGCCGATGATCCGACGACATCGTTTCGCGCAAGCGTCGATGGCTACGCCAATCTTTTCGGAAGCGGGTCCGCGAACTCGCGCGCCGTTCTTGATTTCATCAGCGCCGGGTTCTCCGAGGCTCGCGACCGAAGTCGCGCGTCATCGGCCAATTTTCTAATCCAGGGCCCTTTGCTGACCTTGCCCGGCGGCTCGTTGCGGTTTGCTCTCGGTGCCCAGTTCCGCAAGGAGACGTTCGACACCGAGGTGACGTCGTTCCTTTCGACCGCCGCGCCCAGGTTCAGCCCCAGCCCCCAACGTGAAAGGTCCATCAGCGCCGTCTTCGCCGAAGCGCGTATCCCTTTGATCGGGCCGGATAACGCCAGACCCGGGGTACGCAGTCTGGAAGTCTCCCTGGCCGGCCGCTACGAGGAGTACGATGACTTCGGTTCGACGACCAATCCGAAGGTCGGGGTGGTCTGGTCACCGATCCAGAATCTGGGCCTTCGCGCCTCGTGGGGAACCTCCTTTCGAGCGGCGTCCCTGCCGCAGATCTATGATGCCGCCGGCGCATTCGGAACCTTCCTGACCCGCGCCGATGGCAGCTCCGCGCTGGCCCTCTTCCTGGTCGGCGGCAATGCTGACCTGGAGCCGGAGACCGCCGAGACGCTCACGCTTGGTTTCGACTATCGACCCCGAGGACGGCTCAATCTGAGCGCCAACTATTTCGACACAAGGTTTACAGACCGGATCGCCCAGCCCGTCGCCGAGAATCTCTTCGGCGTGCTCAGCGACGCGGCCTTGGCGCCGTTCGTGACCCTCGTGAACCCGGGGACGAACGCCGCCGACCTGGCGCTGGTCCAGAGCTATTCAAGCCTGCCGGGCTTTTCTCCTCTCTTTCCGGTCGCGTCTTATGCCGCCATCGTTGACGCGCGCTGGGTCAACACCGGCGACGTCAGGGTGAAAGGCTTTGACCTGTCCGGGGCTTACCCACTCCAGGTCGGCGACAGTCTGGTCACGTTCGATGCCTCCGCCTCCTATATTCTCGACTATGAGACGCGGCCCACGCCTGCAGCGGCGGTCCGACAGGTCGCGGGCCTGATTGGCTATCCGGTTCGCCTTCGAGCCCGCGTCGGTGCCGTGTGGTCGCGCGGTGACTTCAGCCTCGGCCTCCACGCAAACCACGTTGACGACTACGAGGATCGCGTCGGCACCACGATCGAACGCTGGAACACAGTCGACGCCCAGGCGAACTGGATTCCGTCGTCGAGCCGGCTTGAGGGTCTGCGTCTGACCCTCAGCGTTCAGAATCTGTTTGACGAGGATCCGCCCTTCCACGACGCGCCGTCCGGATACGGATTCGATCCGGGACAGGGCGGACTTCTCGGACGTGTCGTCTCGCTTCAACTCACCCGGCGCTGGTGAGGGCGAGCCATGTTCAGTTCCCTTCACCGCCTTGTCTGGGCGGTCATGGCGCTCGCGTGTCTGGCGTCGTCATCCTTCGCCCAGTCGCGGCCCCTTGGGGTCGATGATGTTGTGACGCTCGAAGGATTCGGCCGAGCCTCCATCGCGCCGGACGGCGCATGGGCTGTCTACGAGAAGCGCGGTGCCTATGACACCACCCCGCGGTTCGACTTTGGAGGCCGCTCCACCTGGGCGATCACAGACCTCTGGCTTGCTGACCTGACGAGGCCCGCGGCTCCATCGGAGCGTCTGCTGCCGAACGAACCTGCAGGGCTGTTGCGCGGGGCCTGGTCGCCGTCCGGGACCCGAATGCTGGTCTACAGTTTTCGGGACGCCCGTCTGCAGATCGGGATCGTCACGCTCGCAGACAGGTCGGTTGAATGGACAGGTCTAACGCCGGAAATCCCGCTGACCGGCGCGGCGGCGGAATGGATATCCGACGATGAGATCGCGCTGACTGTCCGGCCCGATGGGAGCCTTCCTGCCATCCTGCGGTACTACGGCGGGAGCCAGGCTCGGGCGACCCAAGCCTGGGAGCGCACCGCGCTCGGCCGAGAGGCATCCCGCACGGTCGTCGAGACCCAAGGCGGCGTGGCGACGGCGGAAACCCCGGACGCCGTCCAGGCTCTGATTGTTCTCGATCTTCGGACTGGCGGGCGCCGGACGCTGGCTGAGGGCCGAATTGCTGATTTCGCGGTGTCACCGGATGCGCGGCGGGTCGCCGTGATCCTGGGCGAAGAGCGCATGGCCATCCGGCCCGAGTCCATCGTTCAGGCGGAGGGTTCGACCCGCCAGCGGCTTGCGATCATCAATCTGGTTGACGACGCAGTCGCCAGGCCGATGGACGCGTTCGATGTCGCGCCCCACCTCCTGCGATGGTCTTCGGATTCCAGCAGCCTTCTCGTATGGGCGCGTCAGGACGGAACGGACTGGACTGACGGCAGGCTGATGCACGTCGATCAGGCCGGCGCAGCCATGGTCCCGCTCGACGGGCTGACGCCCGGCGGAAGCGCCGACATTCTGAGGGGCGTCCGGGCGGAGTGGCTGGGTGGGACCCCGGTTGTATATGCGCGCCCGAAGGACGGAGAGCGTTTTGACTGGTACGCGCTTGCGGCGGGTGGACGACCGGCCCCGATGACCGGCGAATTGACATCCGTTCCCTCCCAGATTGCCGCCGTCGCCGGGGATGCGATTTTTCTGATCGCCGATGGCGGTTTGTGGACTGTGGGGTCGAAGGGCCTTCAACGCGTGGGACCGCCGGATCTGCTGGTGCGGAAGGTTGAGATCAGCGATATCGAGAAGCCGTTTCGGCTCAAGGTGAATGACGCGCCGCGTCAGAATTGGGTCGCCATGCTCGGACCAGAAGGCGAAAGCCTCGTCCTGACAGGCGCGGGCGCGGTGCGACGGATCGGTCCCGGTGTTGGTGAGGGAGGCCGGGTGGTTGCTGTGTCCTCGGAAATGGCGCTGGTTCTGGACCGCGTCGAACTCGTCGAAACCCTGCGCCTCAGGACGCCCACGGGCGTTTCCGACCTGGATCGGGTGAACGCGGGGCTGGCCGACGTCACCCTCGTGAAGCCGGTGGCGGTGGATCATCTGGACGCGCGGGGCCGCCACACGCGGAGCTGGCTATTCCTGCCCCCGTTGAGCGGGTCCGAAACGATCAAGGGCCTCGTGGTCCAAGTCTATCCCGGGTCTGTGGATGCCGGCGACTGGTCCGGACCGCAGACACTCACCTATGGCCTTCGGGCGGTGGTGATGGCGGGCGCAGGGTATGCGGTGCTGACGCCGTCGATTCCGATAGGCGAGGAGGGGACGACCGCAGTCGACTTCCTTGTCCGAAGTGTCGATGCGGCGGTTGATGCGACCCTGGCCGCCCATCCCGAACTGCCGCGCAACCGCATCGCCATTCAAGGCCACAGCTTTGGGGGCTACACCGCCTTGGCCGTCGCCACGCGATCGGCGCGCTACCAGTCCTATATCGCCTCATCCGGAATGTCGGACTGGTTCGGCGAATGGGGGGAGTTCATCCCCGCGACCCGAGTGATGCCTGAGGACGGCTTCATGATGATGAACCAGCAAGGCTATGTGGAGGTTGGGCAGGGCGAGCTTGCCGAGCCGCCCTGGGCCAACCCGGGAGCCTATATCGAACACAGTCCCTATCTTGCGGCGGACCGGATCACCGCACCGGTCATGCTGATCACGGCGGACAGGGACTTCATCCCGATGTCGCAGTCCGAACGGATGTTCAGCGCCCTTTACCGACAAGGGGGAACGGCGCGGCTCGTCACATACTGGGGAGAGCACCACCACGTTCTCAGCCCGGCCAACCTGCGCGACCTCTACGGTCAGGTGTTCGACTGGCTGGATCGGACCCTGCCGGGGTCGCCGATCATCAGTCCGGAGGCTTCAGACGTCGTTCCCATGCCCGGACCCAGCCCTCAAACGCCGCAGCCACAATGATGGTGGAATAGGCACCGCGCCATATCAGGCTCTCGCGAGTCAGAAGCTGATCGGCGGCGCTGCGGTCGAGGACACCGAGCGCCGCCAGCCGCCCGTCCAGAAGCCAGGGCCGCAATACGGCGAGATTGTCCAGGATCATCATGGCGTAGATCCGCGTCATGTCGCCTTTCGACCGGCGCTCGATGATCGCCCTCGGCAGTCGATCCCTGAAGGCGTACCTCGCCAGCCCTCGGTCGCGACCACCGAAAGTCAGGAGCGGGGTCGGAATCGCGAGGCACGCCTCGATCACGGGCTGGGCGCACATCGGGTGCCGCACATCGACGGTTTCGGTAAGCATCGAGGGCCCGTGTCGCGATACGCTGTCCAGGACGCCCGCGATCTGAAGTGTCTTGGCGGGACCGAACCCGTCGCAGTCGGCGAGCCAGGGATGCGCTACGGGTTGTTGGTGCGGGACAAGAATGCCCTCGTCTCGCACCGGAAGGCGCTGGCCCTCTCGGCCGTGGCGACGGGCCTCGCGGATCATCGACCAGACAGAAATTTCGTTTTCCGCAGCCAGGCGCGGGACATCGGGCGCAAAGAGGGCGCGCCAGCCCCGCGCCAGCCAGAGATCGGTGAAGACGTCGCTGGTGGAGCTTTGCAGAAGGATCGAATCCCCACCCTTGCCGGTCATCAACGCCGTCGCGCCGACGTCGTGCAGCCGGGCGGCCCAGTCCATGTCGTGAGGACGGTCGAGGGCATTGAGTCCGGGGCGAAGCCCTTGGGACGTGCGCTCTAGCCACGCTTCCGTCATGGCACCCGTGCGATGCGGCACGCATGTTGGGACGATCCCCAAGCCCTCGCCAAGCGCGGCAACATAGGCGCGTTCATCTGCTTCCGGTGTCGCGCCATAGGCGTTGAGCCAGAGGCTGACGTCGATAGAGGGGCTGCGTGTCAGGCTGGAAGCCACGAGGCTGGAGTCCAGTCCACCTGACACTTCCGCGGCAACGGGCCCTGAAACACTCGCCAGCCCCGCAACCGCTTCGTCTATGGCGGCGCGGATCGAAGCGGCAGCGTCCTCAAGCGAGGGCGGCGGGCCCAGGCTGCGATGCGCGACGTCGGCCGGGTGCCAGAGGGATCGGGCAGGAATGGACAAGGGGAGGGGCTGCACCGTTCCGGGGGCAACCGCGATGGGACCGTCCAGAAGCAGGGGGCCCGATGAGAGGAAGGGGTCCAGCAGAGCCTGCGATAGCCTGTCGACATTGATGCGCCAGGGCGGCTGGAGCTTCTCCACCAGCCAGTCCGGTGCATCCGAGGCGACGATCGTCAGGCCTTCGTGCGCCCAGGCGACGCATTCGAGCGCGCCGGAGGGATCCCGTAGGACCGACGCCAGTTGGGATTGGGCACCGAAGCGCACCCCGACGTACCGGCCCCAGAAGCGGGCGAACAGCTTGCGTTCATAGTCGTCTGGATCGTCTGCCCGGGTGGGGAGGACGGGTTGCCGCCGGTTGAACACGTCGCCGACCAGGGTCCATGGGCCGACCGCCAGGGTTCTCGGCGTATTTGGCCCTTTGACCCCAAGCCACGCGCGACCGTTGAGATCGGACACCACGAGGCCCTTGGACCGTGCGAGCTGTGCGAGTTCAGCGGAAAGGATTTTCGCCTCGGGATCGTCCGGACGTCGGACCACGATGAGGTAGTCGCCCACCGTCAGGCGACCATTATTGGCGTGTACCGATCCACGCGTTCGAGGGTGTCAGCGATGACGAGGTCGCCGATCTGCAGCCAGCAGTGTGCAGCGAACGGCCAGGTCCGCACCCCGAAGATCCAGTCGGTGTGGATGCCTTTGCCGGCCAGGACGCGTCTGAGCTGGAAGGCTCTCTGCAGGCATTCCCCTTCGAAAGGGACCCAAGGGAGCGCACCTCGAAAGGCAGCGACGGACCTGTCCAGACGAGCGTCGCCAACGGGTCCGCGCCGGGCAGAGGACGGAGCCGAAGTTTCGATGATCTGACGAAGCGTTCTATCCCGGAAGGCCATCGTCGCAGTGGCGAGCGCAAATCCGGTGTGGAAAAGGGTCCATTTGGGGGGGGACGACGCTGGCACCAACTCCCGTTGAGCCGCCTCTGGTGTGCGTCGTGGCGGCCCAGGGCGTTCACCAACGGCGATGCCGGCGGACAGCAGTTCAGTTGCAGCGGCCCTGTCGGGCACCACGACGGAACCGCTCTTGTCGACCACAATCCATTCCGCCGCATCCAGAAGGCAGTGGTACTGGTCGGCGTTCACATCCAGCATCACGATGTCTTCACGAACCTGCGCCAGGAACACGCCGTCAGCGCACCAGAGTTGAACCGTCATTTGTCTGTCCACCGCGCGTTGCGGACGATCGCCGTCGGCGACCGTCCGCTTTCGCTCAGGCCGGCTTGCGGCTGTCGAAGACGTTGATCTCCATATACTGGCCGCCCGTCAGGTCACGGGTCAGGGCCCTGGCGCTGCCGAGGGTGACGAGGCGCAGTTTGGGGGTGGGGGTTGTCATCACAGTCTCCTTGGGTTGGTCGCCACGGATGTGGCCTAAGGAGTGAGCGCGCGGCTCGACCGTCTGAAAAGCTATATCTGGAGTATATTGAGGGGTCAGCGTCCCGGTTTGGGGCGTTTGGAGAGCAACTCGGCCGCGCCCGTCTGTAACCAGGCCTGGGCCTGCTCGCTCGTCTCGTCGCCGTCCAGCAGGGTGTCGAACATCCCGGTGATCGCGGTGATCAGGGTGCGGGCGTCCAGGTCCATGAGACGATCCTGGATGGCCTGGTCGAACCGCTGGATCGCCACGGTGAGGATGGTCGCCATCTTGTTGTCGGCGCAGCGCCGGGCCAGCTCGGACGACCCGATCACGACCGAGAGAATGAGGGCATAGGGATCGCTGTTGGTCGCCGCGGCGAACCGGTGGATATGGTCGAGGTTCAGGCGGGTGGCACCCGACTCGAAGCGTTCATAGGTTCTGAGCGCCATGTTCATGGCGCTGGCGACCTCGGCCGTGGTCATGCCGCGATGTTTGCGGACCGCCTTGACCGCCGCGGAAAGCAACTCGCCGTCACGGGGCAGTTCAGGCGGCACTCCACTCATCGGCGAAAACTCTCAAACACGGGATGGTGCGACGGGACGCTTCAGTGGGCAACGCTCATCCTTTCGTTTCCGTACACAACCGGCGTTCGTCCGCCACAAAGCGGCGGGAGAACCGATGGCTCCCGGCGGATATCTCGACGTTTTATGGCGAAATTCGTGATTAGGGTATGCAACCGGTTGGCGAACCGGCCGGCCGCCGCCATCAATCCCGTGTTCCACTTCCGGAGACGGCCGTGACCCGAAAGCGCGATCCCTTCTTCCTTGCCCTGGAGAGCATTCGCCATCTGTCCGAGCAGGGCAACTATGCGCCCGGGACGCCCATCGTGATCATCGAGGAGGCCCGACGCCTGCGGCTGTCGACCACGCCGGTGCGCGAGGCCCTCGCCTGGCTGTGCGGCGAGGGCTTGGTCGAACGCGCGCCCTTCGGCGGCTATCTGGCCTCGCGGATCGACGCGGCCCTGGTTCGGGACCGGTTCGCCTTCCGGCTCCATTGCCTGACGACAAGTCTGAACCTGGCCGAAGCCGTGCAGGACCGTGATGAACCCGTTCCCTCGTCCGCCGCACCGGAAAAGCGGCTGGCCGAACGTCTCGGCCGCATCGTCCGGGGCGCGGGCAATCAGGTCCTGGCCAAAGCCTTCGAGCGGGTGGGCCGCCAGCTCCTGCCGCTGGCGCAGGCGGAACGGCGGATCCTGCATGATCGTGAAGCCGAGGCCGTCTCGATCCTTCAGCTAGCCGACTCCGCCTCGATGCCGGCGCTCCGACAGGCGCTGGTCGCCTATCACCAGCGCCGGATGGATGCCGCGCCGCTGCTGGTCCTCGATGTCTCCGGAGAGCGGCGGGATCCTCCCGGTGAGGCGGGCTAGGTGCCGGCGCGGCTGGCATGCCTCGGTCTGGGTCTGCTGCTGGGATTGCAGGCGGCGACCCAGCTGTTCGCCTGGACCTATCACTGGGCCGCGGCGCTTGGCCCGGCGATGCGGCTTCATCCCGACCTGGCGCTCTATCCGCCCTGGGCGATCCTGGCCTGGCGCGGGGAGTTCGGCGACGAGGCCCGGACAGCGGTCTCACGCAGCGCGCCGCTGATCCTGTTGGGTGCGGCGAGCGGCCTGGGGCTGGGATCGCTAGTCAGCGGCGATCGAACGGCGCGTCGGATCCGGGGATGGGGCGGCTGGGCCGAGGCTCGCCGCGCGGGCCTGCTCAGTCCCGCCGGCGCGGTCCTGGGCGTATTCAGGGGGCGGCTGCTGGCGACGGCCGATCTTCGGCCGACCCTCGTGACCGGCGGGACCCGCAGCGGCAAGGGGCGGGGCCATGTGACCCCGACCCTGTTGTCGTGGACCCCGAGCGTCCTGGTGCATGATCCCAAGCGCGAACTGTGGCGGATCACGGCCGGCTGGCGTTCGCGGTTCTCGCATGCCTCCTATTTCGCGCCGCGGGATCCGGCGTCCGCGCGCTGGAATCCGCTGGCGGAGATCCAGCCGGGACCGGGCGAGCTGGCGCAGGTCCAGCGTCTGGTGGCCATACTGTCCGATCCCGGGGGCGCAAGGGACGATGAGGCGATCTGGGACAAGGCCGCTTCGGAAATCCTCGAAGCCGTGATCCTGCATGTCCTCTACACCGCCGAGGACGCCGACAAGACCCTGCTCAAGGTGCGGGAGCTTCTGGCCGATCTCGACGATGCGGCCGACGGGATGATGAAGACCCTTCACCGGTCGGGGGCGGACGGGAAGCCCGAGACCCATCCGTTCATCCGGACGGCGGTGAAGGGCTATGCCGCCATGCACGACCGGTTCCGGACATCGGTGCAGGGGACGGCGCGGTCCTACCTGAAATGGCTGGCCGGCGAGGATGTGGAGCGGGCGCTGTCGGCGTCCGACTTCGCCATGGGCGATCTGATGTGCGCCGAAGCGCCGGTGTCGCTCTATGTCCAGGTGGCCCCGGCGGACGCCGCCGCGCTGCGGCCGCTCGTGCGATTGATGTTCTATGCGGCCGCCCAGGCCCTCACGGCGGAGGAGACCAGGGACGCGACCGGCCGGGAGAAACGCCACAAGCTTCTGATGGTCATGGACGAGTTTCCGCTCCTGGGGCGGCTGGCCTTCTTCGAGAAGTCGCTGCGTCTGATGAGTGGTTACGGGGTCAAGGCGATGTTCGTGGCCCAGTCGCTCAATGACATCGTCGAGACCTATGGTCAGCACAACACCATTCTCGACAACTGCGCGGTCTATACGGCCTTCTCGGCCCTGGATCCGTTGACCCAGGACAAGGTCTCCAGGCTGACCGGCTCGGTGACCGAAACCCGCACCAGCCGGAGCGGCCCCGCGGGACTGGGAACAGGCCGCAGCTCGGTGTCCCGCGCGGAGATCGAACGGCCCTTGCTGGAGCCGGGCGAGATTCGGTCGCTGCCG
Organism: Brevundimonas sp. UBA7664; assembly: GCF_002483305.1. Taxonomy (GTDB): domain Bacteria; phylum Pseudomonadota; class Alphaproteobacteria; order Caulobacterales; family Caulobacteraceae; genus Brevundimonas. The sequence goes on along the minus strand of NZ_DLHQ01000008.1, from coordinate 9,007 downwards.
GACGATCAGCAGCTGGTGTTCGTGGCGGGGCATCGGCCGCTGCGAACCGAAAAGCTGCTCTATGACCGGCGCGAACCATTCCGGAGCCGCGCGGGGGAAACCCCGCCCGATCAGGGCCGGCAGCTCGACGTTCCGCCCCGCGCCCCTCATCCGTGGGCGGGACGCCGCAGCCTCGGGGAGGACGCGCAGGCCAGTCTGCCGCTGTTCAAGGAGGTGGCGGCGGCCATGGACGACAAGAAGGTCGCCGCCCGGGCGGCCGATATCTACGGGCGGGTGGCGCAGGAGATGGCCGCGCAACAGGCGGTCCTCGATCAGTTGCAAGGACCAGGAAATGCCCAGGACTAACCCCCAGACCGCCCGCGTGCAGGTCTATCTCACCGATCCCAAGCTCGCGACGGCGCTTAATCGCGAGGCGCGGGCAGGCCGGATGCCGCTCAGCCAGGCCGCCGGGCGGGCGATCTCGCGGGGGCTGCAGAAATCGCCTCATGCTGATCCCGAGGATCGGCTGCTGCAGCTCGAACGCTCGCTGAGGGACCACATGCGGTCGACGGCGAGAGACATGCAGATCGTCCAGGAGCTTCTGATCGAGGTGGCGCGGGCTTTCTTCCTGCGGCTGCCGGACGCCGTGGTCGATCAGGACCCGACGGTCCAGGCGGCCGTGGACCGGCGGATCGAACGGCTGCTCGACGCCACGGCCGCACGGATCGTCGCGGGCCGAACCGCGACCGACACGGTCGCCGGCGAACCCCGCTCCTTTGACCCCTCGACCTGATGGCGGTCCATCCAATCGTCGCGGAACGCAAGCTGGAGGCCTTGCGGCACGCGCTGGGGCCGACGGTTCTCGCCGCCCTGGAGGAGCCCGCCGTCGTCGAGATACTCGCCAACCCGGACGGGCGGCTGGTGCTCGACCGGAGCGGGGAGGGCCGTCGCGACGCCGGCGAGACCCTGTCGCCGGAGGCGCGCGAGCGCGCCATCAAGCTCATCGCCGACTATGTCGGAGAGACGGTGGCGCGCGAGGATCCGCGTCTGTCCGGCGTCCTGCCGGGGACGGGCGAACGGTTCCAGGGATTGCTGCCGCCGATCGTTGCGGCGCCGGCCTTCTCGATCCGCAAACGCCCCGCAGTGATCTGGGGGCTGGCCGACTATGTCCGCGACGGCGTGATGACGGAGGCCCAGGCGGACGCGCTGCGACAGGCGGCGGCCGAACGCCGCAACATCCTCATCTCCGGCGGGACCGGCTCGGGCAAGACCACCTTGGCCAATGCGGTGCTGGCCGAACCCGCCTTCGCGCGGGACCGGGTGATCCTGATCGAGGATACGCCGGAATTGCAGTGCTCGGCCTGGGACGTGGTCGCGGTGCTGACCCGGCGCGCGCCGGTCGCCATCGGCGTGGTCGATCTCGTGCGCGACGCGCTGCGGATGCGGCCGGACCGGATCGTGGTCGGGGAGATGCGCGACGGCGCCGCCGCGCTCGAGACCCTGAAGAGCTGGAACACCGGCCACCCTGGAGGACTGTCGACGATACATGCGAACTCCGCCGAAGACGTCCTGCGGCGCGTCGAGGACCTGCTTACTGAAGTGGTCGCCCAGCCGCCCCGGCGCGCGATCGCCCAGGCGGTCGACCGGATCGTCCATATCCGGCGCACGGCCGAGGGACGACGGGTGGAGGCCGTGCTCGCCGTCGAGGGTCTTGAGGCGGATCGTTACCTGCTGACGCCGCTCGCGTGAGGACAGAGCGCGCCGGCGCTATGCTGCTTCCTGGTGTGTCGCTGGCATCGCGACGCCTGGAGAAGCGCTTCGCCGCCGCGGCCCGTTGATGCGGGCGCGGCCGGCGGCGCGGCCACGCGCAGGTCCGGTCAGTCCGGTCAGGAAGGCGACGTCCGGGCGTGGTCGTTCCGGTTGCGGCGCCGCTTTACGACGGCCAGACGGCGCGCAGCCCTTCCACCAGGCGGTCGCGCCGGCCGGGCCCGAGCTGGTCCAGATTTCGTTGCTTCCAGCGTACCGCCGGCAGGTCGGCGATGCCCGGCAGGCCGACGAGAGACCAATCCGGTTCGCCGCTTTTGAAGCCGATCAGGAATTCGCGATGCTCGGTCGGCATATCATCGACGATGATCGTGATGAGGGCTTCGCGCGCGGCGATCAGTTCGACGAGGCTGACCGGCTCCGGCGTCATGCCGACGAAGCCCTGCCGAAACTCAGATAGGCGATGTTGGCTTTTCCAGACCCGCTGTTTGAGCACCCGGAGTGTTCAAACTCCCGTATTGCCAAACGACCAGCCTTGGAACCTTGGCCGGGTCTGGGGAGAAGGGATGAAGACAAAAGTCCAATCATGCCGGCGCAAGGCGGCGTCGCCGTCAGCTGGCCTGATCCCGCGCGGCGACCCGGCCCCGCGTCCGTGATCGCTAGGCGTAGAGGCGTGGAAACAGGACGTCGAGCGTATCGGCCGGGAAGCGAAGCGAGACGGGTCCTTTCGGCGTATCGGACACGAGGAGCTGGCGTTCCGTCAGTTCCTTGAGGATGCGCCGGGCGCTGCGTTCGGGAAGGCGGGTCACGCGCTCGGCCTCGCCGCGGTCGAGTTCCCCCCGGATCAGGGTTTCCTGAAGCAGGGCATTGGCCTCCGCCGGGAGACCCGAGATCAGAACATATTTCGTGAGGCGGTCGGACAGGCCGTTCAGTTCGAACAACTCTCCCATGTACCGGACCTGCTCGAGACAAACCTCCAGGAACCAGGCGGTGAAGGACTCGAGTTGAGTCAGGGACAGATGCCCCCTCCCGTCACGGTCCCCGCGGCGGACCTCGTCGGCTCGCGCCATGTGACGCTTGTACTCGGTCCGTCCTTCCGGTCCCGGATCAAGGCCCCGAGCCAGTCCCCGCGAGATCGACCACAGTCCGTGAGCTCCGATTCCGGCTTCATGCGCCATGGCGTGACTCATCAGCCGTCCAACGCGGCCGTTGCCGTCGGGAAACGGATGGATCCAGGCAAACCTGTGGTGGGCGGTGGCCATCGCGACGATCCGGCTGGACCGGCCCGGGCCCACGCTGATCAGCTCCTCTCCGGGCGCCGGCTGGAAGGCGAACCGGCGATGGAAATGGGCCATGAACGCCGGCACCTGCTCGGAGGCGGGCGGGAGATGATCGCCCACCTCGACATCCTGGTCGGCGCCACGGCGCCATTCTCCGGGCGTCATGAGGAAGGTGTGGCGAGCCCCCTTGATGGTCAGCATGGCCTCGGACGCATCCGCATAGAAGTCTCGGTGAAGACGCTGCAGGAATGCGGGATCTGCGGGATCGGGGAGCATGTGATCGGCGGCCAGGCGATCGATCTCCTGCTGAACGCGATAGTGGGCGACCGCCTCCGCCTGGAGATCCCGCTTGTCCGCATCGGAGACCCCGGCCAGCGCCCTTTCGATATCCCGGGGACGGGTGTTATGGCCCTCGATCAGGTTGCTGTAATAGGTGTTCATGATCCGGACGAGATCGGCCAGGTGACGCGCGGTCTTCGGATGGAGGCCCACGCCGAGCTCCGCCGACCGCGCGGCGAGGTCGGCGACGAGATCGGCGATCCTCGCCGGGAGCGTTTCGAGACGAGCGGGCTCGATACGGGTTGGAGACTCGGGAACTTCTGGCATTTTGGCCGATCTTTCCACGCGGAGTGATCCGCCACCCTTATCCCGGCAGTGTCTATAATGTAAGGCGTTTGAGGCTACAGAAGGTTCCGCCTTGCCAGTTTGGCCGATCTTCTGGCCTATCTTCTGGCCGATCTTCTGGCCGATCATTGACGCGGTCGACAGGGTTAAGGCGATCAATCGGAACGTCTGCAGACGGCCGTCCACGGCTTTGGGCAATGGATCGCCGGGACCGGGCTCGTTCTGGGCCGGCCGTCGCCAGGCCCAGCCGGGGAATATGGCGCGCGCAGCCCTGCGTGTTCCCCCGCGCCCCGAACTGCCGCTTCCGAACGCCGGGAGGACCAGGCGCACGGTCAGGGCTGCGCCCAACGCCATCGACAACAGGGAGGCCCGCGAATCGACACCGTGGTTCGCGCCTCTGTGAAGCGCGCGGATCCGAAGGCGGGGTCCCCGTTGAAGGGACGGCCCGATCGCCGGGACCGGCTGTTCTGAACCGTCGATATCGGAAGGGAGGCCGGCCAAAGTCCGGCTCTGCCGAGGTTTGGTCAAACGTCGCCGAAAGTCGTCGGACGGGTCGGGAAAGGTCATGGCCACGACCCTGGCAAAGTCGTTTGCCGAGTTAAACCAAGTCGTCAGCAAGTCGCATACAAGTCGTTGAAATTATTTGATCAAATGACGTTGACAGGCGGGGATTTTATCTGCTTGCAATGAGTCGCGGCGCGGTGACCTGCGCTGAAACAAAGGAAGCAGATCATGCAATGGAGACTGGGGCGCCGCCTGTTCGGCGCAGCGATGACGTGCGGCCTGATGCTGGCCGGACCGGCCCTGGCGGGAGGCTCCGGCATGCCGTGGGAAGGGCCGCTGCAGCAGGTGGTGCAGTCGATCACCGGACCGGTGGTCCAGGCCGCCGCCGTCGTGGCCGTGGTCGTCTTCGGCGCCGGCATCGCCATGAGCGAGAACGGCTCCTCGATGCGGCGCGGCCTGGGCATCATGTTCGGCCTGTCGATCGCTTTCGCGGCCTCGACCTTCTTCCTCGACTTCTTCGGCTTCGCCGGCGGCGCGGAGATCGGGTGATGGACCCGCGGCCGGACGGGTGGGAGCTGCCGGTGGCCCAGGCCCTGGCCGAACCGGTGCTGATGGCCGGCATGCCGCGCGACTACGCGATCGCCATGGGCACGATCGCCCTGGTGCTGGGCCTGGCGCTGCGGATCTGGTGGCTGGGCCTGCTGTGGTGGGCTGTCGCCCATGCGATCGGCCTGTGGGCGGCGCGGTCCGACCGGCGGTTCTTCGATGTTCTGCGCCGGCATCTGGCGATGCCCGGTCATCTGGACGGGTGAGGGCGCGATGCGGTTCCTCGACGAACATCGCCGCCGTCCCGCCGCCCTGGCCGACCACCTGCCCTGGGCCGCGCTGGTCGCGCCCGGGGTGGTCCTGAACAAGGACGGGTCCTTCTTGGCCGCCTTCCGGTTTCGCGGGCCCGACCTGGAGTCCTCGACCGAGGACGAGCTGATGGCGGTGCGCGCCCGGCTCAACAACGCCCTGAAGCGGCTGGGATCGGGCTGGTGTCTGCATATGGAGGCGCGCCGCCGTCCCGCGACGGCCTATCCGGAGAGCGCCTTCGACCTCGAGGTCGCCTGGCTGCTCGACGCGGAACGACGCAGCCGCTTCGAGACCGCCGATCCCGCCTTCGAGACGGACTTCCGGCTGGCCCTGACCTGGTTGCCGCCCGCCGACGAAACCCGCCGCATGGAGCGCTGGCTGTTCGACGGTCTGGCCAGGGGCGGCCACGACTGGCGGCTGTCGCTGGCGGCTTTCGGCCGCGAAGCCGATACGACGCTCGACCTGTTGTCCGACGCCCTGCCGGAGATCGAACGGCTTGATGACGCGGACCTTCTGACCTGGCTGCATGACAGCGTCTCGCCCCGGGCCTTCGCGGTCCGGCCGCTGGAGACGCCGATGTTCCTCGACGCCTGGCTCGCCGACGCCGGCCTGACGGGCGGGGTCGCGCCCCGTCTCGGCGATCGCTGGCTCAAGGTGGTCTCGGTGCGGGGCCTGCCGTCGGCGACCCGGCCCGGACTGCTCGATGCGCTCGGCGCCCTGCCGTTCGAATACCGCTGGACGGCGCGATGGATCGGCCTCGACAAGCCCGAGGCCGAGCGGGAGATCGTCAAGCTGAGGAAGCGCTGGTTCGCCAAGCGCAAGGGCGTCGGCGTCCTGTTGCGCGAGGCCATCACCAAGGAGGAGGTGCCGCTTCTCGATACGGATGCGGCGTCCAAGACCGAAGAGTGCGACGGCGCCCTCGCGGCGCTCGGCGCGGAGTCCTGCGCCTTCGGCTATCTGACTTTGACGGTCACCGTTCTGGACGCCAGCGAGGCGGGGGCGGCGGCCAAGGCCCGCGCGATCGAGGCGGCGCTGAACGCGCAGGGGCTGGTGGCCCGGATCGAGGATCTCAATGCGGTGGAGGCCTGGCTGGGCTCTCTGCCCGGGGAGCCTTATGCCGACGTGCGTCGGCCCCTGGTCTCGACTCTGAACCTGGCCGATCTGCTGCCGGTTTCCGCCGTCTGGGCGGGGCCGGCCGGGGACGCCAACCTGGACGGGCCGCCGCTGGCGACGGCGCGCACGACCGGCGCGACGCCGTTCCGGCTGGTGCTGCATGTCGGCGACGTCGGCCACGCCATGGTCGTCGGGCCGACCGGATCGGGCAAGAGCGCCCTGCTGTCCTTCCTGGCGCTGCAATGGTTCCGCTATCGGGACGCCCGGGTGGTCTTCTTCGACAAGGGCCGGTCGGCGCGCGCGGCGACGCTCGCGGCCGGCGGCCGCTGGCGGGCGCTGGAGCCCGGGGCGCGGTTTTCGCTCCAGCCGCTGGCCCGGATCGACCGGGAGGACGAACGGGCCTGGGCCGCGGAATGGATCGCCGAGACCGTGCGCCTGGCGGGGCTGGAGCCGGTCCCCCGGGTGAGGGAAGAGATCTGGGTGGCGCTGTCGGCGCTCTCTGAGGCGCCGGTCGCGCAGCGGACGCTGACGGTGTTCTGCGCCCTGGTTCAGGACAAGGCGGTCGCCGCCGCCCTGGAGCCCTTGACCCTGAAGGGCCCGCACGGCGCGCTGCTGGACGGGGCGGGGGAGACCCTGGCGCCCACCCGGTTCGACGCCTTCGAGCTGGAGACCCTGATGGGGACCCCGTCGGCCGTGGCGCCGGTGCTCTCGGCCCTCTTCCACCATCTCGAACAGGGCTTCGACGGCCGGCCGACCCTGTTGGTCCTCGACGAAGCCTGGTTGTTCCTCGGCGAGACCGCCTTCGCGGCCCGGATACGGGAATGGCTGAAGACACTGCGCAAGAAGCGGGTCTGCGTGGTGTTCGCCACCCAGAGCCTGGACGACGTGGCGGCCTCCTCGATCGCGGCCAGTCTGATCGAGAGCTGCCCGACCCAGGTCTTCCTGCCCAATCCCCGCGCCCTGGAGCCGTCGTCCGCCGAACTCTACCGGGGCTTCGGCCTGAACCGGCGCCAGCTTGAGCTGATCGCCTTCGCCACGCCCAAGCGGGCCTACTACTGGCGCCAGCCGCGCGGCCGGCGGCTGTTCGATCTGCGTCTGACCGGCGTGGCCCTCGCCCTGTGCGGCTCGAGCGCGCCGGAAGACCAGACCCTGATCGACTCCCTCCTGGAGCGATCGGGACCTGACGACGGTCGACCGGGCGGCTTCGCCCGCGATTTCCTCAAAGCCAAGGGAGTGCAAAATGTGGATTCCGTTTTCGACGCCTTCGCCGGCCCGCTCGCGGCCGAATAGGTCCATCCAGATCGTCGCCGTCGGCCTCGTCGCCGTCAGCCTGCTGGGCGCCACGCCGGCGCCGGCCCAGCAGGTGGTGTTCGACCCGCGCAATCACATCGAAAATGCGCTGCAGGCGGCGCGTCAGCTCGAGAGCCTCGCCAACGAGGCGCGCAGTCTGGCGGCCTCGCCCTACAGCCACCTGACGCAATCCAGCCAGTCGCTGCGGGACATGGCCGAGCTGGCGCGGACGGCGCGCGGGATCGCCAGCTCGGTCAGCGGTCTGGAGCAGCAGTTCCGGAGTTTGTACCCCGACGATCTGTCCGGCTCGGACATGCTGAGCCTGCTGGAGCAGGGCGAGGCGCGCACGGCCAACGCCCGGCGCACCGCCGAGGACGTGGCGCGGACGGCCGCCGAGCTGGAACGGCTGGGGCAGGGCCGGTCGCAGAGGCTGGCCGGGGCGCTCTCCGCCAGCCAGGCGGCGACCGGCCAGACGGCGGCGGTCCAGTCGTCCAACCAGCTTCTGGCCGTGCTGGCCGAAGACCTGGCGGCGCTGCGCACCATCATGCTGGCCCAGTCCCGGCTGATGGCCGAGGCCACGGCGCGCGACGCGGCGGACCGCGCCTCCGGAGACGCCGCCCGGCGCCAGCGGTGGGGCCGTCAGGCCGACGCGCCGGCCGCGCCGCGCTTCGATCCCTTGTCTCACGCGAACGACTGAGGGAGCGGGGCGATGACGGTCGGAGTGGAAACGCCCAACGAGCTGATGGTGGTGTTTTCCGACACCATCTCGGCCGGGTTCGACGCCCTCCAGGGTTCGGTCAACGGCGTGTTCGGCCTCCTCATCGTCCTGGTCGTCGCCCTGACCGGCATCCAGTGGGCGCTGTCCTCCAACCGGGAGGTGCTGGCCTCGGGCTTCGGCAAGGTGCTGCTGATCGGCGCCTTCGCCTGGCTGATCAACGACTGGCAGCGGCTGTCCGAGACCCTCTATGCCGGCTTTCTGGAGCTGGGGCTGACGGCTGGCGGCGGCTCCCTGAGCCGGCAAGAGTTCCTCAACCCGGGGGCTATCCTCGCCCAGGGCTGGGAGATCGTGAAGGCGCTCGGGGAGACGCCCGCGCCGGTCGACAATCCGCTCGACGTCGTCGGCAACATGGCGGACGCCCTGATCCTGGGCCTGGCCATGATCGGCATCATGCTGGCCTTCGCCGTGCTGGCCCTGCAGATCATAGTCTCCCTGCTGGAGTTCAAGATCGTCACCCTGGGCGGCTTCGTGCTCCTGCCGTTCGGGATCTGGAACAAGTCCGCCTTCCTCGCCGAACGGCCGCTGGGCTATGTCGTCTCGTCCGGGTTGAAGGTCCTGGCCCTGGCGATCGTCGTTTCCGGCGCGCGGACGATCTTCGATCAGCTCCAGCCCTCGGCCAATCCCGATATCTACGAAGCCCTGACCATCCTGGTGGCGGCCATCCTGCTGGCCATGCTGGCTCTGTTCATCCCCAACCTGGCCTCGGCCCTGGTGACCGGAGGACCGGCGCTGGGCGCCGGCGCGGCGCTCACCGGAGCGCTGGCCGTCGGCGGGGCCGGCGCCCTGGCCGGGGCAGGGATCGCCGGCGCCGGCGCCATGG
>NZ_DLHQ01000052.1 GCF_002483305.1 Brevundimonas sp. UBA7664 | reverse complement strand
GTCCGCGGGCGTTCGGCGCCGACGCGGGCCGGTAGGCGGGCGCATAGGCGTCGGCGGACCGTCTGGACGGGCCCGGCGTCGCGGCGGCCTCGGTCGCCGGCGGGTGGTCCGCCGTGCGCGGCTCGGGCAGGCGATCGTAGGTCGCCGGCTGGTCCGTCACCGCTTCCGCAGGGCGGACCACGCCGCGCGCCTGGTCCTCCCGCGCCTCGGCCTGACGGGCGCGGGCGCTGTCGCGCAGTTCCGGCTGGACCACGAAGGCCCAGGCCAGGGAGCCCGACACGAGCACCGCCCCGCCGATGACGATGAGCTGGACCGCGGACTTGCGCAGGCGCACGGCGTGGGGGCGCGGCGCCCGGGTGCTCAGGCCCGGCGCCGGCTCCTTGGGCGCAACGTCGGGCCGGGCCGTGTGGAGAGGATCGAGGTTGGTCATGACCGGGCTCCTGCGAGACGGCGAATGCGGACGATCTGGGGCCGGCGGTCGCCCAGGCGAAGCTCGGCCCGGTCGAACACCCGATCGACGACATAGAGGCCGCCGACCTGCCGGTAGTTGACCATCTGGGCCTCTCCGTCGGGGGCGATGACGAACAGGACAGGCGCCTCGTCCACCTGAAGGTCCGCGTCGAAGGTGATGAAGGTCCGCCGGCCGTCGTTGAACACCGAGGTCGGGGTCCAGCGCGGACGCCGGCCCTGGGGATCGATCCGGTAGCGGGCGTCGAGTTCGCCCTCCGGCATCACGACGGGCTCGCCGCTGCGCGCCGGGACGGATGCCATGGCGGCCTCCGGGGCGCCGCCGGCGAGGATCGCGTCCGTGTCCCAGGCGACGGCGGCATTGAAAGCGTCGGTCGCGCCGCTCTTCAGATCAATGAGATAGACCCGTCTATTCGTCGTCAGGACGAGGTTGGTCTCCAGGCCCCGTTCGAGGGGCTTGAGCAGCACATGGGTCCGCTGGCCCGCCCCCTCGCCGGAGACCGCCTCGCCGATCTGCCAGCGCACGGTGTCCCCCGCCGCCTTCGCCACGAGGGTCTCCCCCGGCGCCAGGGTCAGGGTTGTGACCCGAAGGGGCGCGGTCCAGATCTCGAACACGCGTCCGGGCGACCAGGTGAAGACCTGGACCCCGCCGACGAAGGCGTCCTCGCGGGACGGCGCGCGCGCCGTCGCATTGGCCGCGGCGATGGCTTGCCGCCCGGTCGCGCCGGCCGATGCAACCCTTGCGTCTGATGGGACCGTGGCGGCCGTCGCCGGGCGGACGGGCGCCGGCTCATAGGCCCGCTCCGTCGGCGAGCGGTCTTGCGGACCCTCGGCCACCGCGAGGGCCGGTTCGGGTTCGATGACCACCGTCGATGCCAGGGCGTCCATGGGCGCCGAAGCGGTCGTGCGCCCCATCAGGGCGGCCGCCGGCCGCAGGCCATCGCGAAAGACCGCGCAGCCGGACAGCGACAGGCCCAGGGCGACCAGGATCAGGAGGCGTCGGGGGTCCATGATACATCCTCGATTTTCAGTCCAAGGGGGTTCTTCATCAGCTCGGCCTCCGTGCGGGGCGGCTGGATCGTGGTGGTGATCAGGGCCCGCCAGCGTTCGGCCCCGGCCGACTGGCCGTTGACGAAGCGTGTCTCGCGCCATTGCAGGTCGAAGGTCCGGTCCGTCCGGCGGACCACGTTCAGGATCTCGACATTGACCGCTTCGCGCCCGACCTCGGCGAACGGGTCGTGGGTCTGGGCCCAGGCGTTGAGAAAGGACGCCGCCTTGGGCGTCATCAGGTCATAGGCCCGGAGCCAGTTCTGGCGGATGACGATTGGATCGATGCTCTTGGAACGGACATCGCGAACCCAGCCGGCCAGGGCGTGACCGATCTGGGCCTCGTTCGGTTCATAGCGCCCGCCGATGGCGGTGATCCTCTGGGTCTCGCCCCAGTCGGACACCTCCACCACGAAGGGCTTCACCACGGCCCGGTCCGCCTGGACCCACCAGCCGGCGCCCAGGAAACCAGCCAGCGCCAGATTGGCCAGGGCGATGCGGCGCCAATTGCGCGCATGGGCCAGGGACAGGCCCATCCGGTCGTCCCAGACCTGGCCGGCGCGCTGGTACGGCGTCTGGTCGGGCGCGGACGCCAGGGCCCGTCGGGGCCGGAAGAAGGGGTGCATCTCAGGACTCCTCGGTCTTCAGATTGGGCGACAGGACGCCGCTGGTTTCCCCGGCCGGGAGCAGACCGCGGCCGGTGTTGGCGACGAAGAAGGCCTGCAGGGCCGCGGACCGCCCCCGCGGGCCTCCGCCCGTGGCCGTCGCCGGCCTCGACGCGGCCCGGTGAAAGTCCGCCCTGGCGGCCTGGGCCTCCCCGGCAATCGTCCCGGGCGAACGGCCTGGCGCGTCCTTCGAGGCCCCCGGCCCGCTCGCCGGCGGGGTTTCGTCCGCGGCCGTTCGGTTCGCGGCGCTGTCCGACGCGGTCTGCGGTCGCCAGTCGACGGCGCGCTCGCCGACACCGCTCGTCCCCGCCGAGGCGGTCACGGCTCCGCCTGACGAACGGCGCGGACCGGACGGCGGCGGGTTGTCGTTCGAGGGCTTCGGCGTCGACGGGCCCTGCGGGTTCGGCGGCGCGGGCGGGCGTCCCGACCCGGCCCCCGCAGCGGCGCGCGCGGGT
>NZ_DLHQ01000029.1:34959-35379 GCF_002483305.1 Brevundimonas sp. UBA7664 | reverse complement strand
GGCCGACGCCGTGGTGCAGCAGGTCTCCGCCCGCATCGATTCCGCCTCCGCCCGCGCCGGCCTGCGTCCTGCGCTGGCGCCGCGCCCGCCGTCCGCCCCCCGCGCCGGTCGCGGTCTGGTCCAGCTCGGCGCCTATTCCAGCGAGGCCGCGGCCCGATCGGCCTGGTCGCGGCTCAAGTCGGGCGAGGCCGCCTGGGCCCTGAACGGCCTGTCGCCGGTCTATGAGGGCGTCGAGGTCGGCGGCCGCCGCCTGACCCGGCTCAAGGTCGCCGCTCCGGCCGCCGGCGCCGCCGCGGTCTGCGCCGCCGCCGGCATCGACGATCCGTGGTGCAATCGGGTCGCGTGATCCTCGCATCCACATCCACCGTCTATCGCATCGTTGACGTTCGCCCCGGCGGACGCGATTTTACGGGGCTGCGG
>NZ_DLHQ01000029.1:0-34897 GCF_002483305.1 Brevundimonas sp. UBA7664 | reverse complement strand
TCATCGTCGTCGGCAATGAAAAGGGCGGGGCGGGCAAGTCCACCCTTGCGATCCATATCGTCTGCGGCCTGCTGCACGCGGGCCGGCGGGTCGCCATCATCGACCTCGATCTGCGCCAGCGGTCGATGTCGAAATTCTTCGCCAACCGCGCCGCCTGGATGGCCGGCAACAACCAGACCCTGCCCATGCCGGTCGAGCCCGACCTAGGCGACGGCAAGGCGCTGGCCAAGGCTGACGAGCGGGAGCAAATGTCCCGCTTTGAGGCCGCCATGGCGCAGGCGCGGGCCGAGGCTGACGTCATCCTGATCGACACCCCGGGCGGCGACACCCTGCTGTCGCGCACCGCCCATGGCATGGCCGACCAGATCGTCACCCCGATGAACGACAGCTTCGTCGACTTCGACCTGCTGGGGCAGATCGACCCCGTCACCCTCGAATTGCTCAAACCCTCGATCTATTCCGAGAGCGTCTGGGAGGCGCGCAAGCACCGCGCGATCACCGAAGGCCGCCAGGCGTCCATCGACTGGATCGTGGTCGTCAACCGCATGGCCGTCGCCGCCGCCCGCAACCGGCAGCGGCTGGAAGAGCGGATGGAGAAGCTGGCCCGCCGGGTCGGCTTCCGCATCGGCCCCGGCCTGCGCGACCGGGTCATCTATCGCGAGCTCTTCCCCTTCGGCCTCACCGTGGCCGACCTGTCCAACGAGGTCCGCCCGGTCGCCGTCTCCCTCGCCCACGTCGCGGCGCGGCAGGAGATGCGCAACCTGATGCTGGCCCTGGGGCTGGACGGCAGCGCCCTCGACGCCCCGCTGGACGCGGCGGCGTGACCCCTTGAGCCTCATCTGGCTGGCGCTGGCGGCGATCGCCGTCTGGGCGCTGGTGCGGCTGGGTCGTCAGACCGAGCAACGTGGCCGGGGCCATTGGCGCGTCACCGCCACACTGTTCAGCGCTGTGCTGATCGCCGGCGCTGTCCTGCTCGCCGCCCGCGGTTCCTGGCTCCCGGCCGCCGCCCTCGCCGGGGCCGGGATCTGGCTGACCCTGTCCTCGCGCCAACGCGCGCCGGCGCCCCGGACCGAGGCGATGAGCCCCGCCGAAGCCCGCTCCCTCCTCGGCGTCGCCGCCGACGCGACGCCGCAGGAGATCAACACCGCCTGGAAACGGCTCATGGGCCGCGCCCACCCCGACCAGGGCGGCACGGAGGGGCTGGCGTCCCGGCTTAACGCGGCGCGGGACCGGTTGCTGAAGCCCTAGGCCTCGGCCTTCTTGGCCGTCGCCTTCTTCGCGGGCGCCTTCTTCTTCGCCGCCGGCTTCTTGGCCGCCGCCTTGGGAGCCGCCTTCTTCGCCGCCGGCGCCTTCTTGCCCTTGGCCGGAGCGGCCGCGGCGCGCGCCGCCAGCAGCGGCACGGCGATCTCCATCGTCATGTCCTCGGGCGCCGAGCCCTTCGGCAGGGTGGCGTTGATCTTGCCCGACTTCACATAGGGGCCGAACCGCCCCGCCATGACATGCACCGGCTCGCCCGTCTCCGGGTGGGCGCCGAGGTCCTTCAGCGGCGCGGTCGCCGCCCCGCGTCCCGCGAACTTGCCCGCCCGCTTCTCGGCCAGCAGCACCACGGCCCGGTTCAGGCCGATGTCGAACACCTCGTCGATGTCGGCGACATTGGCGTAGGTGCCGGCGTGCAGCACGAACGGCCCGTAGCGGCCGAGGCCGGCGGTGATCGGCTGGCCGTCTTCCGGATGGATCCCGACCGCGCGCGGCATGGCGAGCAGGCGCAGCGCCTGCTCCAGCGCCAGCGTCGCCGGCGACCAGCCCTTGGGCAGGGACGACCGTTTCGGCTTCTCCTCGCCGGGGATGGTGGTTTCCACATAGGGGCCGAACCGCCCGATCTTCAGGGCCACGGGCGCGCCGGTGTCCGGATCGACACCCAGATCACGGTCGCCGCCGTCCTCGACGCCCGTCGCGGCGCCGAAGCCGCGCGTGTAACGGCATTCCGGATAGTTGGAGCAGCCGATGAAGGACGACTTCATCTTGAAGCTGGCCTTCAGATGCAGCCGGCCCTGTTTGCACAGGGGGCACAGCCGCGCGTCCGTGCCGTCGCCCTTGTCGGGGAACAGGAAGGGCCCGATCGCCGTGTCCAGTTCGTCGATCACGCCCTGGCGCGCGGTGACGGCGTCCGTCGCCGGCTTCAGTTGGCTCCAGAAATCGCGCAGCACGACCTTCCAGTCGAGGTCCCCGGCCGAAACCTCGTCCAGACGGGTCTCCAGCGCGGCGGTGAAGTCGTACTGGACCCACTGGGTGAAGAACTGTTCCAGGAAGGCCGTGACCAGCCGCCCGTTGTCCTCCGGAATGAACCGGTTCTTGTCCATGCGGACGTATTCGCGGTCGCGCAGGGTGGTCAGGATCGAGGCATAGGTCGACGGCCGGCCGATGCCGAGCTCTTCCAGCTTCTTGACCAGGGTCGCTTCCGAGAAGCGCGGGGGCGGCTCGGTGAAATGCTGGTCGGTGCGGATCGCCTCGACCTTGGCTGTAGCGCCTTCCTTCAGCGCGGGCAGGCGGGTCGTATCGTCCTCGTCGTCGACGCCGTCCTTGGGCTTGTCGTCGCGGCCCTCTTCATACACCGCGATAAAGCCGTCGAAGGCCACGACCTGGCCGGTGGCGCGCAGGCCGGTCTGGCCGTCCGGCGTCTCGACGTCGACCGTGGTCCGGTCCAGCCGGGCGGACTCCATCTGGCTGGCGATCATCCGCTTCCAGATCAGTTCATACAGCCGCGACAGGTCGCCCTCGAGGCGCAGACTGTCGGGATGACGCGTCAGGTTGGTCGGCCGGATCGCTTCGTGCGCTTCCTGAGCATTCTTGACCTTGGTCTTGTAATATCTCGGTTGTTCCGGGACGTAGGCCGGGCCGAACCGGTCAGCGATGACCTCACGCGCCTGGGCGATGCCCTCCGGGCTGACCGACAGGCCGTCGGTCCGCATATAGGTGATCAGGCCGCCCGTATCGTCGACGCCCTCATACAGTTTCTGCGCCGCCTGCATGGTCCGCTGCGCGGTGAAGCCCAGCTTGCGCGCCGCCTCCTGTTGCAGGGTCGAGGTGGTGAAGGGCGGCGACGGGCTGCGCTTGACCGGCTTCTTCTCGATCGACCTGATGGTGAAGCTGCCGGCCTTGATGGCGTCGCGAGCGGCGTTGGCCATGGCCTCGGAGGTGATGTCCAGTCGCTGCACCCGCTTGCCGGCGTGTTTGACCAGCCGGGTCGTGAAGGGCGGGCTGTCGGCGGCCAGATCGGCCTCGACCGACCAGTATTCCTGGGCCCGGAACGCCTCGATCTCCATCTCGCGGTCGACGACGATGCGCAGGGCGACCGACTGCACCCGACCGGCCGAGCGCGCGCCCGGCAGCTTGCGCCACAGCACCGGCGACAGGGTGAAGCCCACCAGATAGTCCAGGGCGCGGCGGGCCAGATAGGCCTCGACCAGCTCCATATCCAGCTGGCGCGGATTGGCCATGGCCTCCAGCACCGCCGACTTGGTGATGGCGTTGAAGGTGACGCGTTCGACGGCGGTGTCCTTCAGCGCCTTCTTCTTCGTCAGGATCTCCAGCACGTGCCAGCTGATCGCCTCGCCCTCGCGGTCGGGGTCGGTCGCCAGGATGACCTTGTCGGCCTTCTTCGCGGCGTCGGCGATCTCGGACATCCGCTTCGAGGCGCGGGCGTCGACTTCCCAGCTCATGGCGAAATCATCGTCCGGCAGGACCGAGCCGTCCTTCGACGGCAGGTCGCGGACGTGGCCATAGGACGCCAGGACGGTGAAGTCCGGGCCCAGGTATTTGTTGATGGTCTTGGCCTTTGCGGGGCTCTCGACGACGACGAGGTTCATGCGGGGAGGGGGCCTTGCGCGGGCTCGGAAAGGGGGCGGAACGTGGTTGGCGCGAGCGCCGCTGTCAATCGGCGCTGGAATTCAGGGCGATCGCGCCGCGGCCAGACCGCCCGGCAGCAGCTCGGCGCGCCCGGCCAGATCGAGCTCCAGCAGCGCGGCCGCCACCGTCCCGATCGGCAGGCCCAGCGCGCGCGCCAGTTCGTCACGCGGCGTCGGCGTCGGCGACAACAGGGCCGCGACCCGTTCGATCAGCGCCGCCTCGATCTCGTCCGGGGCGCCGGCAAAGGGATTGTCGGGCGGGGGCTCGCGCAGCGTCCGCAGCGTCGAGAACGCCCGCTCCACATCCTCGAGCCCCTCGCACAATATCGCGCCCTGCCGCAGCAGTTCGTTCGGTCCCCGTGATCTCGGGTCCAGCGGCGATCCCGGGATTGCGAAGACGTCGCGGCCCTGTTCGCCCGCCAGCCTCGCCGTGATCAATGAGCCGGAGCGCAGTTCCGCCTCCACGACGATCACCCCGCGCGACAGGCCCGAGATGATCCGGTTGCGGCGCGGAAAATCCTTCGCCTGCGCCCGCGCGCCCATCGGGCTTTCCGAGACGACGCAGCCCCGCTCGACGATCTGTGCATAGAGGTCGGCGTTGTCGGGCGGATAGATATCGTCCACCCCGCCGCCCAGAACCGCCACGGTGCCCGTCGGCAGGGCTCCCGTATGCGCCGCCCCGTCGATCCCGCGCGCCAGTCCCGAGACCACCACATGGCCGGCCTCGCCCAGCTGCTGCGACAGGCCGCGCGCGATCCGCTGTCCGCCCGCCGAGGCGATCCGCGCCCCGACCACGGCGATACAGGGGCGCGCCATCAGGGCGGCGTCTCCCAGCGTCCACAGCAGCGGCGGGGGCGGGTCGATGGCGGCGAGCATTTCGGGATAGTCGGCGTCGTCCAGCACGATCAGCCTGGCGCCTTCGCGCTCGCCAGCTTCCAGTTCTGTCTCGACGCGTTCGACCGGCGGGGCAGAGTGACCCTGACCACCGCCGCGCCGGATCAGATCGGGCAGGGCCTCAAGCGCCCGCTCCGCCGATCCGAACCGCTCCAGCAACTGTCGAAACGTCACCGGACCGATCTGGTCGGTCCGCGCCAGACGCAGGCGCGCGAAACGCTCTGCGTCCGGAAGGGTCACCCCTTCTTCGCGCCGATCCGGGGTTCGGTCCCCTTCAGGATGCGGCTGACATTCTCATGGTGCCGGATCCAGATCAGGACCGCCGTCACGACCGCCAGCGCCAGCACCGGACCCGACGCCGGCAGACCCATCACCGGCAGGGGCAGCAGGGCGAACAGCGGGGCGGCGATCGCGGCGACCAGCGCGGCCAGGGACGACATGCGGAACAGGGCCGCCACGACCAGCCAGGTCGCCCCGGCCATCAGGCCCAGCGGCCAGGCCGCGGCCAGCAACAGGCCGAAGAAGGTCGCCACCCCCTTGCCGCCCTTGAAGCCGAGCCAGACGGGAAACAGATGGCCGAGGAAGGCTGCGCCGCCCGCCACCCCGGCGATGGCCGGCACGCCGGGGAACAGCGCCTGGGCGATCAGGAAGGCCGCCGCGCCCTTGCCGGCGTCGAGGATCAGGGTGGCGAAGGCCAGATCCTTGCGCCCGGTCCGCAGGACATTGGTCGCGCCGATATTGCCCGAGCCGATGCTGCGCACATCCTCGCCGGTCGCGAGGCGGGTCAGGATCACCCCGAACGGAATGGAGCCCAGCAGGTAGCCGCCGACCGCCGCGAGGGCGAGCGTCCCGAGAGCGGGTCCGACCAGATCCTGCAAGTGATTCGCTCCCTCTTAGCGTGCGTCGTGAACGATGCGTCCGCCGACGACGGTAATCAACACCCGCCCTTGCAGCCTCCGCCCGTCGAACGGCGAGTTCTTGGACTTGGACTTCAGGGCGTCGGCGTCGATCACCACGGGCGCGCCGGGGTCGAACAGGATCAGATCCGCGGGCGCGCCTGCCGCCAGCACGCCGACGTCGAGCCCCAGCAAGGTCGCCGGGCCCTGGGTGAGCGGCCGCAGGATGTCGAGCAGCTCCAGCCCGTCCTCGTGATGCAGGGTCAGGGCGGCGGGCAGCAGGGTCTCCAGCCCGACCGCGCCCGGCGTCGCCTCGGCGAAAGGCCGGCGCTTGTCCTCGGCCGGGGCCGGGGCGTGGGCGCTGGTGATCGCGTCGATCAGCCCGTCGCGCACCGCCTCGATCAGCGCCTGCCGGTCGCTCTCGGGCCGCAGCGGCGGGTCGAGCCGGTAGAAGGTGCGGTAGTCGCCGATGTCGATCTCGTTGAAGCACAGGTGGTTGATCGACACCGAGGCGGCGACCTCCAGCCCCTTGGCCCGGGCCCGCGCCAGGGTCTCCAGCGCGCCCTCGGTCGAGATCTGGTCGACCAGGAACCGCGCGCCGGTCTGCTCGACGAGGGCCAGATCGCGCTCCAGCTGGATGCGTTCGGCGATGGCCGGCGCCGAGGCCAGACCCAGCCGGGTGGCCAGTTCGCCCGAGGTCGCGACCGCGCCCTCGCTCAGCCAGGGATCGGCGGGGCGGCAGGAGATCAGGGCGTTGAAGGCGGCGGCGTAGCTCATCACCCGCTGCAGAGTGCGGGTGTTGGCGATGACCCGGTCGACATCGGAGAAATACAGCGCCCCGGCCTCATCCATCAGGCCGATCTCGGCCATGTGGACGCCGTCGCGGGCCTTGGTCGCCGCGCCCGCCGCCCGGACATTGACCAGCCCGAGGGCCGCGCCGCGCCGCAGGATGAAGTCGATCATCGCCGGGTCGTCGATGGCCGGGTTGGTGTCGGGCTGGATGACGATGGTGGTCACACCGCCCGCCGCCGCCGACAAACTGGCCGACTTCAAAGTCTCCTTGGGCTCGGCGCCCGGCTCGCCGGTCTTGACCCGGATGTCGATCAGGCCGGGCGACAGGCACAGCCCGCCGGCGTCGATCACCGTCACCCCAGCCGGAGCGACGGCGCCGCCGCCGTGGATGACTTCCGTGATCCGCCCGTCCTCGACCAGCACCGCGCCCGGACCGTCATAGTCCGTGGCCGGGTCCAGCAGCCGGGCGTTGAGAATGGCCAGTGCACTCATTTCCTTCTCCCCTTGCGGGGGAAGGTGGCAGGCGACGCCTGACGGATGGGGGGTGACACACCGGCCCATCCCATTTCGTTTCTCGCCTCACATTCCGTCCGGGGCCGACAGCCCCCCCATCCGAGCCGCTCCGCGGCCCACCTTCCCCCGCGAGGGGGGAAGGGAACGCAAACCGACGCCATCAGGAATCTCCCTCCAGCCGCGCCGACAGGGCCGCCAGCACCGCCATCCGCGCCGCCACGCCCATCTCCACCTGATCCTGAATCAGTGACACGGTCAGATCGTCAGCCACGTCGGAATCGATCTCGACCCCCCGGTTCATCGGCCCCGGATGCATCACCTTCGCCCCCGGATTGGCCCAGGACAGTTTCTCGCGGTCCAGACCCCAGAAGCGGAAATACTCGCGGGTCGAGGGCACCAGCGCCCCCTCCATCCGCTCCAGCTGCAGCCGCAGCATCATCACGACGTCGCAGCCCCTCAGGCCCTCGCGCATGTCGTGGAAGACCTCGCAGCCCCAGCGGTCGGCGTCGCCGGGCACCAGCGTCGGCGGCCCGATCAGCCGCACCCGCGCCCCCATCATCGACAGCATCGACACATTGGACCGCGCCACCCGGCTGTGGGCGATGTCGCCGCAGATGGCGACGGTCAGCCCGCCCACATCCCCGAACGCACGGCGCAGGCTCAACAGGTCCAGCAGGGCCTGGGTCGGGTGCTCATGCCGTCCATCCCCGGCGTTGACCACGGCGCAGCCGACCTTCTGCGACAGCAGGGCCGCGGCGCCTGAGGCCCCGTGGCGCACGACCAGTACGTCGGGCTTCATGGCGTTCAGCGTCGCCGCCGTATCGATCAGGGTCTCGCCCTTGGCGGTGGAGGAGGTACGCGGGCTCAGCGTCGTCACATCCGCGCCCAGCCGTTTGGCCGCGATCTCGAACGAGGCGCTGGTCCGGGTCGAGTTCTCGAAGAACAGGTTCATGACCGTGCGCCCGCGCATCAGGTCCAGCGACTTCGACGACTGGCGATTGAAGTCGACGAAGGCGTCGGCCAGATCCAGCAGCGGCGGGGTGGTCGCGGCGTTCAGATCGCCGGCGGACAGGAAATGGCTGCGCGGGAACGGCGCCAGCCGCTCGAGAATCAGATCGGTGAGTGCGGCGGGCTGGCTCATCGAGGCCCGCCTATAGGGCCGTGCGCGCCGGAACGGAAGCCGCCCATGTTCAGATCCTGTGTTCAGATATAGCCGAACAGCGCCAGCAGGATGGGGATGGTGAAGGCGCTGACCACCGTGGTCAGGGCCACGACCCCCGCCATCAGCGGCGCATCGCCCCCCATCTGCCGCGCCATGACATAGGACGCCGCGGCGCCCGGCGAGGCGCCGGCCAGCAGCGCCAGCCCCTGCGCCATACGGTCCCCGCCCAGCACCCCGGTCAGCCAGTACATGCCTACCGGCAGCAGGATCAGCTTGATCACCGTCACCGTCAGCATCAGCACCGGCCTTGACGCCGCATAGCGGAAGCTCAGGCCCGCCCCGGCCGTGATCAGCCCCAGGGCGATGGCGCCGGGCCCCATCAGGTCGAAGACCCCCATCACCAGCGCCGGCTTCGGCACGCCCGTCAGATTAAGCGCCGCTCCGATCCCGCAGGCCCAGATGATCGGATTGCGCAGCAACGACGACAGCGCCAGCCGCCAGCCGCCGCCTTGTCCGGCGCCCCACCGAGCCAGCACCAGCACGCAGACCACATTCAGAGCCGGCGCCAGCACGCCAAAGGCCACCGCCGCCACGCCCAGCCCCCGCTCGCCGAAGATCGCGCCCGCCACTGGCAGGAAGACGAAGCCGTTCCAGCGGATCACGCCCTGGAAGACGCTGGTGAAAGCCGGGTCGCTGATCCGCAGCATCGGCTTGGCCAACACCGTCAGCAGGGCCACTGTCAGGGCGACCGCCACCGTCGCCATGGCCACCGGCCCGGCCGCCCCGCCCGCGAAGTCCGCGCGCCACACCGCCGGGATCAGAAAGGCCGGATAGAAGACGAAATAGGTCAGCCGCTCGACCGCCCGCCAGCCTTCGTCATCGAGGAACGACCGCCACTTCAGCCCCCAGCCCAGCGCGATCATGGCGAAGACCGGCACGATGCCGGTGAGCAGGGCGCTCACGCCCTCAGCCGGTCCAGCGCGCCCTGCAATATCCAGGCGGCGGCGGTGCGGTCGATCACGTTGGCCCGTCGCTTGCGGTTCAGGTCCAGCTCCTCGATCAGGAACCGCTCGACCGCGCTGGTCGACAGCCGCTCGTCCTGGAAGGCGCAGGGCACGGCGCGGATACGTTGCAGATTGCGGGCGAAGGCCCGGCACGACTGCGCCCGCGGCCCCTCCGACCCGTCCATGTTCAGCGGCAGGCCGATCACCAGCCCGGAGGCCCCGCGCCCGTCCATCAGCTTCAGCACCGCATGGGCGTCGTCGGTGAATTTCGTCTTTCGGACCAGCGACAGCGGGCTGGCGATCATCCGCGTCGTATCGCTCACGGCCACGCCGATGGTCTTCTCGCCCAGATCCAGCCCCAGCCACGGGGTGCCCGGCGGGGTGGAGGCGGCGAGGTCTTCGAGCGATAGAACTGTCACGGCTTGGCGGTAGGACTGGCGAGCCGCCCTGTCAAAGTGCAAGAGGGCGTCGTTGATGGGGAGCCTCCGATGAAGCCAGTGACCTTCCTGATCGCCTTCCTTGGTCTCGCCGCCTGCGATGCGCAGGTCGAGACCCGAAGAGAAGCCGTGCCCGCCGCCGAACAGACCGCGTCCACGTCCGCGCCCGCCGCCGCGCCCCTGACCGCTGCCGGCCCCGCCGCCATCGTCCAGCCCGACGCCGACGAGGGCCAGCAATGGGCCGCCTCGGTCGTCGAACTGACGCCGCTGACCCGTCAGGGCGACCGCACCGTCAAACTGTTCGGCACCGCCGGCGGCGATCCGGCCATGAATGGCCTCTACACCCACGTCGCCTTCTTCGATTCGCCGGCCGAGGGCTGGCGCGTCTTCCGCATCGGCGACTTCCTCGACTACCGGCTGCTGTCCGAATCGCCGGGCCGCGTCGATCTGGAGCTCACCGAGAGCACCATGGACCAGGCCTCGGGGACGATCGGCAGCCGCACGCGGCGCGTCATCGTCGGCTGGGCCGTGGCCGCGGATGGGTCCGTCCCTGCGACCGTGACGGTCACACCCGCGCAATAGCGTCAGAATCCTTGTGAAACCGGGGCTGGGCGGCTAATCCCGCCGGTTCTGGTTTCGCATTTGGAGGGCCGCATGGCCATCGACGCCGCGACCGTGCGCCGCGTGGCGCATCTCGCCCGCATCAAGACCCCCGAGGACCGTCTGGAGCCGCTCGCCGCGGAGCTGAACGGCATCCTCGCCTGGATCGAACAGCTCAATGAGGTCGACGTCGACGGCGTCGAGCCCATGACCTCCAACGTCGCCCAGCCCATGCGCCTGCGCGACGACGTCGTCACCGACGGAAACAAGGTCGCCGACGTGCTCGGCAACGCCCCGCGCGCCGCCGACGGCTTCTTCGTCGTGCCCAAGGTGGTCGAATAGAATGTCCGACCTGACCAAACTCACCCTCAAGGCCGCCCTCGACGGCCTCAAGGCCCGCGACTTCTCGTCCGAAGAGATCACGAAAGCCTTCGTCGCCAATATCGACGCCGCCAATCCGCGCCTGAACGCCTTCGTCGTCCAGACCACGGACAAGGCCCTCGCCATGGCCCGCGCCTCCGACGCGAAACTGGCCAAGGGGGAGGGCGGCGCCCTCGAAGGCGCGCCGCTGGGCATCAAGGATCTGTTCTGCACCGACGGCGTTCAGACCACCGCCGGCTCCAACATGCTGCGCGGCTTCGTCCCGCCGTATGAGTCCACGGTCACCGCCAACCTGTGGCGCGACGGCGCGGTCATGCTGGGCAAGCTCAACATGGACGAGTTCGCCATGGGCTCGTCGAACGAGACCTCGGCTTTCGGCCCGGTCGTGAACCCCTGGAAGTCGACGACGTCCAACGCTGACCTGACCCCGGGCGGCAGCTCCGGCGGTTCGGCCTCAGCGGTCGCCGGCGACCTCTGCCTCGCCGCCACCGCCTCGGACACCGGCGGCTCGATCCGTCAGCCCGCCGCCTTCACCGGCACCGTCGGCATCAAGCCCACCTATGGCCGCGCCAGCCGTTTCGGCATGGTCGCCTTCGCCAGTTCGCTGGACCAGGCGGGCCCGATCACCAGGACCGTCGAGGACGCCGCCATCCTGCTTCGGTCGATGTGCTCCTACGACCCGAAGGACGCCACCAGCCTCGACGTCGAGACCCCCGACTGGACGCAATCCCTCGGCAATTCGGTCAAGGGCCTGCGCATCGGCGTGCCGAAAGAATACGTCGTCGACGGCATGCCCGTCGAGATCCAGGCGCTGTGGGACCAGGGCATCGCATGGCTCAAGGCCGCCGGCTGCGAGATCGTGCCGATCAGCCTGCCGCACACAAAATACGCCCTGCCGGCCTATTACATCATCGCCCCGGCCGAGGCCTCGTCCAACCTGGCCCGCTACGACGGCATGCGCTTCGGCCACCGCGCCGAGGGCACGAACAGCCTCGCCGACCTCTATGAGACCAGCCGCGCCGAGGGCTTCGGCAAGGAGGTCCAGCGCCGCCTGACCATCGGGGCCTATGTGCTCTCGGCCGGCTTCTACGACGCCTACTATGTCCGCGCTCTCAAGGTCCGCCGCCGCATCGCCATGGATTTCGACGCCGTCTGGGACAGGGTCGACGCCATCGTGACGCCGTCCACCCCCTCGGCCGCCTTCGCCCTCGGCGACAAGCAGATTGATCCGCTACAGATGTATCTGAACGACATCTTCACCGTCACCGCCAACCTCGCCGGCCTGCCGGGCATCTCGGTGCCCGCCGGCGTCGACAAGGGCGGCCTGCCGCTCGGCCTTCAGGTCATCGGCAAGGCGCTGGACGAGGCGACCGTCTTCCAGGTCGCCAGCGCGCTGGAAGACGCGGCGGGGTTTGTCGCCAGGCCGGAGAAGTGGTGGTGAGCTAGTCTGACCCTCTCCCTGAGGGAGAGGGAGGGGCCCGCGTCGCAGGCTTGGGAGGGAGTGGGGTTACCCTGCACGGCGCCGGAGACTCCGACCGCCCGTGCCCGTGACCTGCGCAAGTGTAAGACCTACGCCGGGAAGAAGTTCTGGCAGGCCGTCCGGGGTGCTCGCTGGACGGGGTCCGCTTCCGCCGGCAACACGCCGCGAATCCGGCCCGACAAATGATGCAGCTAACCCTCGACCGCCGCCTGTCGCTGTGGAAAGGTTCGTTCTCAACCTGACGTTAGGGGTGGGGTATGGGTATTTTTTTGGCGTCTGTCCTTGCGGGGATCAGCCTGACGGCGACCCCTCCGATCGCGGAGGGGGTTTACTCCACCGAACTTCGACGGTGTGTGGTTTTCGCGACCACGGAAAGTGATCGCCTAGATTTTGTTCGCTGGATGTTTTTCGCGATGTCGGAGCACCCCGCGGTGTCGGAATGGTCCATCGTGACCAGCGAAGCGCGCGTCGAAACAAATGAGAAAACAGCGGCTCTGATGGAGCGCCTTCTCTTGAGTGATTGCCGAACCCAAACAATCCAGGCCTTGAAGTACGAAGGGACCTCTTCGATTGAGTTTGCTTTCCAAGGCGTAGGTGAGGTGGCGATGGGTGACCTCATGTCTAACCCGTTGGTTTCTGCTCATATTGATCAACTCGGCACTTTCATTGATCCCGCGAAGTGGGAAGCACTTTATGCTGAGGCTGGAGGCCGCGTCGGTCCTTAGACGCCGAAGGGCTGGATCAGGGGAACCACGCAGACGAATGTTCCCCTGAAGGCCTGACACCGCTAATCAGTGCGTATGACCGACACCAAGACAGCCGATACCTCCAAACTCATCCCCGGCCGCACCGGCTCGTGGGAAATCGTCATGGGTCTGGAGATCCACGCCCAGGTGGCCTCGAAGGCCAAGCTGTTCTCGGGCGCCGCCGTCGGCTTCGGCGCGGGTCCGAACGAGCAGGTGTCGCTGGTCGACGCCGGCTTCCCCGGCATGCTGCCGACCCTGAACAAATACTGCGTCGAACAGGCCGTGCGCACCGGCCTGGGCCTCAATGCGCAGATCAACAAGCGCAGCCAGTTCGACCGGAAGAACTATTTCTACCCCGACCTGCCGACCGGCTATCAGATCAGCCAGCTCTACTTCCCGATCGTCGGCGAGGGCGTCGTTGAAGTCGAGGCCGAGGACGGCTCCTTCTTCAACGTCGGCATCGAGCGCCTGCATCTGGAACAGGACGCCGGCAAGCTGATCCACGACCTGTCGCCGACCGAGAGCTACGTCGACCTGAACCGCGCGGGCACCGCCCTGATGGAGATCGTCTCCCGGCCGGACATCCGTTCCCCTGAAGAAGCCGTGGCTTACGTCAAGAAGATCAGGACCATCCTGATCTACCTCGGCACCTGCGACGGCGACATGGAGAAGGGCAACCTGCGCGCCGACGTGAACGTTTCGGTCTGCCGCGAGGGCCAGTACGCGAAGTACAAGGCGACCGGCGACTTCAGCCATCTGGGCACGCGCTGCGAGATCAAGAACGTCAACTCGTTCCGCTTCATCTCCCAGGCCATCAACTACGAGGCCCGGCGCCAGATCGAAATCCTCGAGGACGGCGGCAAGATCGACCAGGAGACCCGCCTCTACGACCCCACGGCCGGCGAGACCCGCTCGATGCGCTCCAAGGAAGAGGCGATGGACTATCGCTACTTCCCCGACCCCGACCTGCTGCCGCTGGAGCTGGAGCAGGCCTGGATCGACGGCATCAAGGCCGACCTGCCCGAACTGCCCGACGCCAAACGCCGCCGGCTCATGGCCGACTACGGCCTGTCGCAATACGACGCCGTGGTGCTGATCTCGGAACAGGCCAAGGCCGACTATTTCGAAGCCGCCGCCAAAGGCAGGGATGCAAAGTTGGTGTCCAACTGGGTGACCAATGAGGTCTCCGCGCGTCTGGCCGCCGACGGCAAGGACTTCTCGGAGAACCCGCTGCCCGCCGCCCACGTCGCCCAGCTGGTCGAGCTGATCGAGACCAATGTGATCTCGTCGAAGATCGCCAAGGAAGTCTTCGACCACGTGTGGAACGGCGAAGGCTCGCCCGCGGAGGTCGTCGAGAAACATGGCCTCAAACAGGTCACCGACACCGGCGCGATCGAGAAGGCCATCGACGAGATCATCGCCGCCAACCCCGACAAGGCCGCCGGCGTCGCCGAGAAGCCCCAGTCGCTCGGCTGGTTCGTCGGCCAGGTCATGAAGGCCACCGGCGGCAAGGCCAACCCGGCCGCGGTCAACGACATCCTGAAGGCCAAGCTGGGTCTCTGAGTTTCCTCCCCACGCAGCGGGGAGGGGGACCGCGCGAAGCGGGGTGGAGGAGGGGACGCACTGCGTCCGACGACGTCGCCGCCGTCCTCCCTCCGTGACGCGCGGATGCCGGTTTGTCTAACACCGCTCGGCGCGGTAGGCATTCTGTGGGCCGTCGGGCCGGGGGACAGGCGTCATGCAGCGACTTTGCGGGCGGCTCGCCGCCACGGTTCTTCTTCTCCTGGCGATGACGGGCCCCGCGACCGCGCAGGAGTCCACTGGCCTTACCGGATGCCTCCCGGACGGCACGGTGGCGGAACAGGACGCCTTCGTCGCGATCGGCGGGATCGAGCAATGGGTCACCGTCCGCGGCACGGACTGCGCCAATCCGATGGTCCTGTTCATCCACGGCGGCCCCGGCAATCCGATGAGCCCCTTCGCCGACGCCATCTATGGCGGCTGGGAGGACGAGTTCACCCTGGTCCAGTGGGACCAGCGCGGCGCCGGCCGCACCTGGGGTCGCAATCCCTCGGTCGCCGAGGCAGACCTGTCGATCGAACAGATGGCCGGGGACGGCGTCGAGCTGGCCGCTCTGGTCGCAGGGCGGCTGGGGCACGACAAGGTCATCCTGGTCGGCGGGTCCTGGGGATCGGCCCTGGCGGTGAAGATGGCCCGCGCGCGGCCTGATCTTTTCCACGCCTATGTCGGCTCCGGCCAGCTGGTCAGCGGCGCGGCCAATCTGGAGGCCAGCTACCGCCTGCAGATGGGCCTGGCCCGGGCTGAGGGCGATGCCGAAGCGGTCGCCGCCCTTGAGGCCATGGGGCCGCCGCCCTGGACCAACCCCCGTCATTTCGGCGCCCTGCGCCGGATCACCCGGCGCTATGAGGCGAGGGCGACCGTGGCGGCTCCGGCCGACTGGTGGGTGCCGGCGCCGGCCTACGCCACCGCCGAGGACGGGGCCGCCTATGAGGGCGGCGAGGAGCATTCCTACATCCAGTTCGTCGGCATGGAAGGCGAAGGGATGCTCTCCCGCCTCGACCTGCTTCGCGATGATCTCGCGTTCGCCATCCCCGTCTTCCTGATCCAGGGCGAGCAGGATCTCGTCACGGCGCCGGAGGTGGCGGAAGCCTGGTTCAACGCGATCAGCGCCCCGCAGAAGACCTTCCTGCGCCTGCCCGCCACCGGCCACGATCCCAACGTCGCCATGATCGAGGCCCAGCGCGCGGTCCTGCGCGAGCAGGTGGTTCCGCTAATCCGGTAGGTCGGCCCGGTCGAACAGCTCTCCGCTCTCTTCGCTCCCCTCCACGACGGCCCGCGCCAGCGCGCGGGTGACCGGCTTGTGCAGGGCGTCCAGCCGCTCCACCACATCGGCCGCCGCGGCTGCGGACCGGTCGATGCGGCGCAGCAGATAGGGGATGACGTCCTTCTGCGGCCGGATGCCCCGCTCGGCGAACCGGGCTTCCAGTATGGCGGTCAGAACCGCGTCATCGGGGGCCTCGACGGGGAACGTCCGGATCGCATCCAGCCGCGAGCGCAGGTCGGGCAGGGCGGCCTCCCAGCTGGACGGCGCCGACCGCGCCACCAGCAGTAAGGCGCCCCCCGGCGCCTGGGCCAGGTTGATCAGGTGGAACAGGGTCTCGTCATCGACGTCCCGCGCCGGGTCCAGCAGCACCGGCCGCCCGTCCAGCTCCAGCGGATCGATCAGCGCCGCCTCCGCCCCGTGAATGGCCACCGCCCCGACCCGCTCGGCCCAGACTTGCGCCAGCCGGCTCTTGCCACAGCCCGCCGGCCCGCAGATCGCCACGACGCCGCCGATCAGATTGGGCCAGTCCGCCAGCGCCTCGACCGCGGCCCGGTTGCAGTCCGACACGACGAAGCCCTCCGCCCCATCGGGCAGGTCGCGCTGCAGCGGCAGTCGCATCTGGTCG
Source organism: Brevundimonas sp. UBA7664 (assembly GCF_002483305.1). Lineage (GTDB taxonomy): Bacteria > Pseudomonadota > Alphaproteobacteria > Caulobacterales > Caulobacteraceae > Brevundimonas. Next base: position 18,617 of record NZ_DLHQ01000029.1, on the reverse strand, counting down.
GCGGACGAGGGGCGGGCGGTCATTCCGATTATCATAGCAGACCCGGAGCGCGGTTCCTGCCCCGGCCGTGGACAAGCAGGCGGAGCTGTGGACGGGGGCCCGGAGCGCTGTCGAAAGTCCGACCGGCGCGGCGATTGACGAGAATTGTTCCGCAACCTAGCGTCGGCGGAGCCGCCGGGAGCAGGAGGGATCGTGATCCAGGACACCATTCGCACCTCGGCCCGGTCCCCTGGCGACCTTACCCTGCTGCGAGCCTCGCTGGTCGCGCTGATGGCGCTCGCCGTCGGCGGCGCCGGGCCGCCGGGACCAGCGGCGCAGGCGGGCGGGGTTTGCCAGGTCGACTTCACGGGAATTTCGGACATCGTCTACAATCCCCAGCTCGGTCTCTCCGGGCCGATCATCATGGGCAGCCACAACTTTACGCCGGTGACCCGGACGGGTGGACCGAACTCCACGACTTTCGAGCTGCTGGATGCCGATGGCTTCTTGACGCTGGTTATCCTGCTGAACGAGTGGCGGGCATCGGGTCAGTTGCAGCGCAATGCCACGGAAGGCGTCGTTTTCCAGAGGGCGGATCTGGCTCTGGCGCTGGACGCGGCAGACCGTGGCCTGCGGTACCATCAGGTAGTCCTGAACCGTCTCGAGGAAAATCGGCCCGACAACTATGCCGACGCCCGGCGATTGCTGCTCATGAAGCTTGAGGGGTTGGGAATTCTGGCTGACGGTTTGCGGCCCCGGTTGTCGGGCGCCGCCGCCGCCATCGAACTGAATCCGGGGTTCCTCAGCGGGCGGATAGGCCGGTTCCTCGACGGTCTGGCGCCGGGTCCTGAACAGTCGATGATGGCCCAATATCTTGATCGCCCGACCGGCAACACGCCCAACGTGCTTTGCGACGGCGCGGCCGCCAGCACCGTCGTGGGTCAGGTGCTGTGCGGATATCGGTTCGCGGACGGCGTGGCGCGCGAGCCCGCAATCTGTCCGCAGGGTATCCGGTTCACCCGGCTGGCCGCCCTCCCACGGTGCCGGCGCGAGGGCGGTCAGGACGTCTGTTAGGCGGCGGGCGCGAGCGCCTTCCCGCCCCCGATCCTTCTGCCCTTTTCGGTCCCTGATCCTGCCGTTCCGCCCCGCAAGTCGCGCCTGTCGCCGCCGGAATTCCGCTTACGTCCGATCCTGACGCAGGGTTCGGCCAGCTTCGGTCAATCAACAGCGTGGGGAAGGGGCGAATGTATCGACAAGACAGCTTTTCGGCATTTTCGGTCGGGTCGCGCCTTTTGACCCCTGTCAGGCCCGCAAACCTTGACTTTCCGGGGCGATGATGCGCCCTTCCGGCCTCCCGAATTGCGCCCTTTGCGGCCTGTAATCCAAGACGAACCGCCCATGCACGCCTACCGCTCCCACACCTGCGGCGCCCTCCGTTTGACCGATGCCGGATCCCATGTCCGCCTGTCCGGCTGGGTGCACCGCAAGCGCGACCACGGCGGCCTGCTGTTCATCGACCTGCGCGACCACTACGGCCTGACCCAGCTGGTGCTGCACCCCGAGACCCCCGGCTTCGAGGCCGTCGAACGCCTGCGCGCCGAGAGCGTCATCCGCGTCGACGGTGAGGTGGTGGCCCGCGAGGCGTCGGTCGTGAACCCCAACCTGCCGACCGGCGAAATCGAGCTGCGCGTCACCGGCGTCGAGGTCCTGTCGGAAGCCGCCGAACTGCCTCTGCCGGTCTTCGGCGAGCCCGAGTACCCCGAGGACATCCGCCTCAAGCACCGCTATCTCGACCTGCGTCGCGAGACCCTGCACAAGAACATCGTCCTGCGCTCGCGCGTGATCTCCTCGATCCGCCAGCGCATGGTCGGCCAGGGCTTCCTTGAGTACCAGACCCCGATCCTGACGGCCTCCAGCCCCGAGGGGGCCCGCGACTTCCTCGTGCCGTCGCGCCTGCACCCGGGTAAATTCTACGCCCTGCCGCAGGCCCCGCAGCAGTTCAAACAGCTGCTCATGGTCTCGGGCTTCGACCGCTATTTCCAGATCGCCCCCTGCTTCCGCGACGAGGACCTGCGCGCCGACCGTTCGCTGGAGTTCTACCAGCTCGACGTCGAGATGAGCTTCGTCACCCAGGAAGACGTCTTCGCCGCCATCGAGCCCGTCATGCATGGCGTGTTCGAGGAGTTCGCCGACGGCAAGACGGTCGACCCCTATCCCTTCGTCCGCATTCCCTACCGCGAGAGCATCGCCCTGTTTGGCACCGACAAGCCGGACCTGCGCAACCCGATCGAGATGAAGGACGTCAGCGACCATTTCCGCGACGGCGGCTTCGGCCTGTTCAACAAGATCCTCGCCGGCGATGCGAAGAACGCCGTCTGGGCGATTCCGGCCCCGACCGGCGGCTCGCGCGCCTTCTGCGATCGCATGAACAGCTGGGCCCAGGGCGAGGGTCAGCCGGGTCTCGGCTACATCTTCTGGTCCGAGGACCAGGGCGCCTGGGGCGGCCCGATCGCCAAGAACCTCGGCGCCGAGGCGACCGACGCCCTGATGAAGTCCCTCGCCATGGGCAAGGGCGACGCCGCCTTCTTCGCCGCCGGCGACCCGTCCGTCTTCTATAAATTCGCCGGCAATGCGCGGACGAAGCTGGGCCAGGACCTCAACCTGATCTCGGACGACGAGTTCAAATTCTGCTGGATCGTCGACTTCCCGATGTTCGAGTGGAGCGAGGAAGAGAAGAAGGTCGACTTCTCGCACAACCCCTTCTCCATGCCGCAGGGCGAGATGGAGGCCCTGCAGACCAAGGACCCGCTCGACATCCTCGCCTACCAGTATGACATCGTCTGCAACGGCTATGAGCTGTGCTCCGGCGCGATCCGGAACCACAAGGCCGAGATCATGCTCAAGGCCTTCGAGATCGCCGGCTACGACGCCTCGGTCGTCGAAGACCAGTTCGGCGGCATGCTGAACGCCTTCCGCTACGGCGCGCCGCCGCACGGCGGTCTGGCCCCAGGCATCGACCGCATCGTCATGCTGCTGGCCAACCAGGTCGCCATCCGCGAGGTCATCGCCTTCCCGCTGAACCAGCAGGGGCAGGATCTGCTGATGAGCGCGCCGTCGGATGCGGCTGAGCGTCAGTACAAGGAGCTGCACATCCGGGCAGCGCTGCCGCTCAAGACCTGACGGACGTCAGCGGTCGGCGCTGGCCACGACCAGGTTCCGCGAACGCGGCGGGACCGGCGGCGCCGGCGGAGAGGGCGGACGGGGCGCGGCTCGAACCCCGGAGATGCCGCGGCAGACCCGGACGCTCAGGCGACCCGGCAGGCGGGTGTTGGCGTCGCCGCAGGCCCGGCCGATCTGGTCCTGGCTGAGCCCGCGGGCTCCCGACAGGTCCGCGCCGCGGATGTCGGCGCGGTGCATCTCGGCGTTGTCGAAGTCGGCGCCCGCAAAATTGCCGCCTGTCAGGCGCGCGCCGTTCAGGGTGGCGCCGCTGAAGTCGGCCGAGCGGAAGTCGCCGTTCGACAGGTTCGACATCGCGATCTCCGCCCCGGAGAAGTCCGCCGACCGGGCGTTGACGTTGGCCAGGGTGGCGGCGTTCACCTCCGCGCCTTCCAGGTCCGCGCCGGTCAGGATCGCGCCGTTCATGTTGGCGCCGTTCAGGATCGCGCCCGTCAGGTCCGCCCCGGTCAGCCGCACCCGCACCAGGGTCGCGCCCATGGCCTCGGCCCCCGACAGGTCGGCCCCGGCGAAACTGGCGCCGGTGAAGTTGGCGCCGACCATTTCGGCGCCGGACAGGTCCGCCCGGCTGAAGTCACTGCCCGAGAAGTTCGAACCGACCAGCTCGGCGCCGCGCAGATTGGCGCCGACCAGGGTGGCGTTGGTGAAGACGGCCCCGGTGAAGGCCGCGCCGGTCAGATCGCGTCCGGACAGTTCGCAGCGATTGCAGGTCCCGCCCAGCGACACCATCCGCGCGACATCGGGATCCTGGAATTGAAACTGAAGCTGGATTTCTGCGCTGGCCGGTCCCGCGGCGGCGAGGGCGGCCATGGCGGCGGCCAGCGCGAGGCCGGAGGCGGAGAGGCGACGGAACAGGGGGGAAGCGATCTGTTTCACGTCTCTTTCATGGCTTCAAATACCGGCAAACCCTACTTAATTCGCCGTAAGGTCCGGGACTTCCTAGCAGTGGGGGATGGACAGGCCACCCGGCAGTTGCGTCGCCTCGTCGCCGCAAGCCCGGTTCAATCGGCTCTGGGTAAGGCCCGTCGCACGCCGCAACGAAGCGCCCGAGAAATTGACCCCGGTCAGGGTCGCGCCGGAGAAGGCCGCACCCTCCAGCCAGGCGCCCACGAAACTGGCGTTGGTCAGGTTGGCTCCCGAGAAGTTCGAGCCGGAGAAGACGCCGCCATAGGCCTCGACATCGCGCAGGTCGGCATTGGAGAACCGGGTCCGGTTCATCACCGCCAGGCTCAGGTCGGCCTGACGAAGCCGGGCGTCTGACAGGTTCAGGCCGCGGGCCTCCAGCCCAGACAGGGCCGCCTGGAACAGGTTGCAGCCGGCGCAGCTCGCTCCGCCGCGCACGCGCGCGATCTGGCCGGCGTTCTGGGCCATGGCGGGCAGGGCGGCGGCGGCGAGCGCTGCGATGACGGCGGCGGTCAGGATCGGCTTCATGGTGGGCTCCGGTCGCGTCGGGCGAGGCTCGACGCGAAGCACCATGGCGCCAAATCGTTGATCAACCCTGCATCGACGGCGCCGCGCCGCAGGTGTCGCAGGCCCAGCCCGCGCCCCGTTGCTGCAGCGAGAAATCGCCGCAGGCCGGGCAGGCGACCGCTTCGGTCGTCGCATGGGAGGTGGCCGGCGCTTCCCGCCTCTGGCCGAACGGCAGGACGACCAGATTGTCCGGCGCTGCGCCTCGCGCAAAGCCCTTGGAAATGAACCGCGCGGCGGGAACCGCTTCGGGCGCGTCGCCCTCGCCTTCCAATGTGCCCAGACCATTGCCGCTCAACGGATCAGGCTCGGCATTGGCGAGCTCATGGCGGTCCAGATAGGAGACGCCCAGTTCGCGGAAAATATAGTCGAGGATCGAGGTCGCGGACTTGATCGAATCGTTGCCAGTGACCGACCCGGCAGGCTCGAACCGGGTGAAGATGAAGGCGTCGACAAACTCGTCCAGCGGCACGCCGTACTGGAGCCCGATCGAGATCGCGATGGCGAAATTGTTCATCAGCGAGCGAAAGGCGGCGCCTTCCTTGTGCATGTCGATGAAGATCTCGCCGAGCTCGCCATCGTCGTATTCGCCGGTGTGGATGTAGACCTTGTGCCCACCGACGGCCGCCTTCTGGATATAGCCCTTGCGGCGGTCCGGCAGCTTGCGGCGCGTGCGGTCGCGTTCGACGACCTTCTCCACGACCCGTTCAACGGCCCGGGTCTCCGGTTCCCAGCGGCGTGGGCGCGCCGCCGGTTCGGGCTCGACCAGATCGAGCAGGGGGCCGGCGGGCGGTGCGGCGCGCATCAGCCGGATCGCCCGGCGCCCGTCACGCGCCGCGTCGGCCAGCAGGCGCGCGGCCTGTGGCGCCGAGGCGCGCCAATCGATCAGGGTTGGCGCAACATCGGGGACCGCGCTCCCAGGCTCGAGTTCAGCGCGCAGCGAGGCCTCATACGCCGCCGGGTCCGCCAGGACGGCCGCAAGGTCTTCAGGCGCGGCGTCCCATCCGGCCAGATGGCCGTGACCAAACGCCCATGCCTCGGCGCGGGCGATCTCGTCCGCCGCGAAGCCGAGTTGCGGCAGTAGCGCCTCCGCGACTTCTTCAACCCCCAAGACGTCGCGGAGAAAGCCGGCATCAAGGACCGGCGGCCGGAAGGCGTCACCGAGCGAATCAACCTCGGCCAGGGCCTGCTCCAGACCTTCCAGCTCCACATCCGTAAAGCCCTTGGCCCGCAGGGCGGCGTGGTCGACGCCGGGCGCGTTGACGAGGGTTCGCCGGCCGAACAGTCGCCGCTCGGCCGCATCGATATCCCCGCCGCTCCTGGCGATCGCCACAGCCATTGCAGGGCGCAGGCGCCGCGCGACGCCGCCATCCGAGGTCTGCCAGACATCAACAGCCGAGAAGCGCGACAGACCCAGCCGCAGGGCGGCTTCGGCGTCATCGACGAACAGGGCCGTCGCCGTTTCGCCGGCGGCCGATCGAACGAGGTTCGCCAGATCTCCGGCGCGAGCCTGACTGGAGTCGGCAAGGACGAAATCGGCCAGTCCGCCCAGTCCGACCGCCACAAGCGCCGGGCCGTCAGCCGCGAGGGCCGCTGTCCAGAGGCTGACGAGTTGGCGGAACGCGGCCTCGAACTCCGTTCCGGCGAGTTGCTGCAGCGCGGGCAGGCAGAGCATGACCGCTGGAGATCGCCCGGCCTGAGCCAAGGCCTCGGCCGTATCCGGATCAAAGGTCAGGATGAGATCGCCATCCAGCGAGGCCTCCGCAGCCATCAACGCTTCTGGCGCTCCCGAGGCGATCATGGCGCGGTCGGCCATGGCCAGACGAGGCGGAGAGGACGGAGCGGGCAGGCGCGCGACGTCGAAGCGTTCGCCCTGGATGGCGCGGACGATGTCGGCGTCGCTGGCGCCTGCGCGGCGCGCGGCGAGCGCCGCCCGGGCCAGGGCGGGATTCCGCAGGGGGTCGGCGCAGTCGGCGCGCGGACCCTCGCAGCGAGCGACAGCGTCGGCCACCTTCTCCAGCGCTGCGGACGCGGCCTCGACGGCCCCTGCCGCCAGGCGGTTCGTTCGCCGCCGGGCCGTTTCCGCTTCCAGCTGACGGGCTGTGCCGGGGTCAGACAGATCGTGCAGACCCGCCGCGACGCCGGCGGTCCGGGCAGGCGAGGCGAGCCCCAGCAGCAGCGTGGCGGCCAGGACGTCCGTGTCGGCGCTGCGAAGTCGCCGGCCAAAGGCCTCGGCCATCTCCGCCAGCGGGTCATCGCCTTCAACAGCCAGTTTCTCGGCGTCGGCCCAGTCCAGCCAGGCCTCGATCTGGACGTCTGTCCAGCCCTCCGGAGCGCGAACGACCACGATCCGGTCGGCGCGCTCGATCTCGCGGACGGGTCGGTGCATCGCGGCGGCGAGCGAGGCGAAGGGAAAGCGCATGCGGCGGACTCGACGTGGCCTTTCGGCCAGACTAGCGGCGCCGTCGGGGGCGCGGCAATAAATCTGGCGTGCCCGGGAACGGTTACCCCCAAGATGTTGAGGGTCGCGGTCGTCCGGCGGTGCTGGACGCCGGGGCCGAGCCTTTCTATGATTGATCTGCGTCGCCGGCCCTCCGCCGGGCGACCCGAACTGAGTGGAATTCCCGACGTGCTAGGCAGGATCTTCGGCTGGACCAGCGGCGCCACCATCGGCACCTTCTTCACCATCGCCAAGCGTGGCGAGCACGTGGGGACGGACGAGTTTGGCAACCGGTATTACCTGTCGCGCGACAGCTCCAGTTATGACGGCCGCCGTCGCCGCTGGGTGACCTACAACGGCTATGCCGACGCCTCGAAAGTGCCGCCGGACTGGCATGGCTGGCTGCACTACACCTTTGACGAACTGCCGACGGATCAGCCCCTGCCTCGCCGCGCCTGGGAGGAGGACCATCTGCCTAACCTGACCGGTACGCCCATGGCCTGGCGGCCCAAGGGGTCGCTGGCGTCCGATGGCGTGCGGCCGCCGGCGACGGGCGACTACGAATCCTGGCGACCGGAATGACGCTCCGCGGCGGCATTCTGGCGGGCGTGACCGCCGTGGCGCTGATGGCGTCGGGCGGGGTGCTGGCCTCCGCCCTCAACGACCTGCCCCAGGACGCTGTCCCCATCCAGGATCCGACGGCGACGCTGAACCGGCAGACGCCGGCCCAGACTGCGCCCGTCGAGCCCGCGCCCGAAGCGGCGCCCGCGCCGACCACGCCGATCGCCGTGACGCCGCCCGCGCCTTCCATCGTGGTGGCGGAGATCGACAAGGAAGAGCCGAAAGAAGAGGCTGAGGCGGCTCCCGCCGTGGCCCGTCCCGCTGCGCCGGCCGCACCCGCGCGCCGTCAGCGTCGTCGCGTCGCCATCGTCGAAGCCATCGACAAGATCACGGCCGAATCGATGCGGTTCGAGGTCGAGGTCGGCGGTCGTCCGGTCCGGTTCCAGAAGACGCTGATCTTTACGGCCCGCGCCTGTGAAGTGTCGGCCCCCGATGAACAGGTTGCGGACGCCGTCGCCTATCTGGAAGTCAGCCTGCAGCCGCGTGGCGTCATGCAGGTCAATGAGCCGCGCCAGATTTTCCGCGGCTGGATGTTCGCCTCCTCGCCTGGCGTCAGCGGGCTGCAGCACCCGATCTATGACGCCTGGATTGTCGGCTGCAAGGCGTAGAACAGCGCCTCTGATCCGGTCATGGGGTCGAACAGGGACCGGGTGTTGGGCCGCAGCAGTCGGGCTGTGCGCAGCAGTTTGAGATAGGTCGACTGCGGCGTCTCGATCGCGCCGAACTGGCTGAGGTGACTGGTCAGGAACTGCGTGTCCAGCAGCCGCCAGCCGCCCCGTTTCAACCGCGCGACCAGGTGCACCAGGGCGATCTTCGAGGCGTCGCGCTCGCGGCTGAACATGCTCTCGCCGAAGAAGGCTCCGCCAAGGGTCACGCCATAGAGGCCGCCGACCAGGGTCTCGTCGCGCCAGCACTCGATGCTGTAGGCGTGGCCCCGGGCGTTCAGTTCGATGTAGAGGCGGCGGATCGGGGCGTTGATCCAGCTGTCGTCGCGGCCGGGGCCGGAGGCGGCGCAGGCGTCCAGCACGGCGTCGAATGCGGTGTCGACCCGGACCGTGACCCCGTCGGCGCGGACCGTGCGCTTCAGGCGGGTCGGGACGTGGAACCGGTCCAGCGGGATGACCCCGCGCTGTTCCGGCTCGACGAGGAAGATGCGCGGGTCGTCGCGGGCCTCGCCCATGGGGAATACGCCGGTGGCGTAGCAGTTCAGCAGTTCATCGGGGCCGAAGCCGCCGAAGGGCCCGCCGGCGCTGAAGCCCGGGTCGCTCAGGCGCCGGTCTTCTGGCGCTTGGCCCAGTTCTCGAGCCAGTGGATGTCATAGTCGCCGGACAGGATGTCGGGCTCCTGCAGCAGCTTCTGGAACAGGGGGATGGTCGTGTCGATGCCGCCGATGACCATCTCGTTCAGGCTGCGCCTGAGGCGGGCGATGCATTCCTCGCGGTCGCGGCCGTGGACGATCAGCTTGCCGATCAGGCTGTCGTAGTAGGGCGGGATCGAATAGCCGGCGTAGATGGCGCTATCCAGACGGACGCCCAGGCCGCCGGGGGCGTGGAAGTCGGTGATGGTGCCGGGCGAGGGGGTGAAGGTCTCGGCGTTCTCGGCGTTGATGCGGCACTCGATCGAGTGGCCGGTGAATTTCACATCGGCCTGGGTGAAGGACAGCGGCAGGCCGGCGGCGATGCGGATCTGTTCGCGGACCAGATCAACGCCCGTGATCATTTCCGTAACCGGATGCTCGACCTGCAGGCGGGTGTTCATCTCGATGAAGAAGAATTCGCCGTCTTCCCAGAGGAATTCGATGGTGCCGACGCCGAGGTAGCCGATGGCGGCGATGGCCTTGTTGACGGTCTCGCCGATGGCGACGCGTTCGGCCGCTGACAGGGCCGGAGAGGGGGCCTCTTCCATGACCTTCTGGTGGCGGCGCTGCAGGGAGCAGTCGCGCTCGCCGAGGTGGACGACGTTGCCGTGGCTGTCGGCGATGACCTGAAGCTCGATGTGGCGCGGCTTCTGGAGGTAGCGCTCCATATAGACGGCGCCGTTGCCGAAGGCAGCGGTCGCTTCGGACTGGGCGGTCTGGACGGCCTCGACGAGGTCATCGGCGGTCAGGGCCACCTTCATGCCGCGCCCGCCGCCGCCCGCGGCGGCCTTGACGATCAGGGGGAAGCCGATGGTCTTCGAAGCCGCGATGGCGTCCTCGACGGTCTCGACCTCGCCGGCCGAACCGGGGACGCAGGGGATGCCGGCCTCGAGCACGGTCTGTTTGGCGGTGATCTTGTCGCCCATGACCCGGATGTGCTCGGGCTTGGGACCGATGAAGGTCATGCCGTGGGCCTCGACGATCTCGGCGAAGCGGGCGTTCTCGGACAGGAAGCCGTAGCCGGGGTGGATGGCCTGGGCGCCGGTGATCTCGGCGGCGGCGATGATCGACGGAATGTTGAGATAGCTCTTCGCCGCCGGGGCGGGGCCGATGCAGACGCTTTCGTCCGCCAGCCGCACCCACATGGCGCCGCGGTCGGCCTCGGAGTGCACGGCGACGGTGGAGATGCCCATCTCCTTGCAGGCGCGGTGAATCCGCAGGGCGATTTCGCCGCGGTTGGCGATGAGGACCTTGGTGAACACGGCCTAGGCTTCCAGCAGGACGAGGGCTTCGCCGAACTCGACCGGCTGGGCGTCGCCGACCAGCACCTCGACCACGACGCCGTCGCGGGGGGCCTGGATCGGGTTCATCGTCTTCATGGCCTCGACGATCAGCAGGGTCTGGCCCTTCTTGACCTTGTCGCCGACGGCGATGAAGGGCGGGGCTTCCGGCGAGGCCTGCAGATAGACGGTGCCGACCATGGGCGACTTCACCTCTTCGCCCTGTTTGGCGACGATGGTGGCCGGGTCGGACGGCATCGAGGCCGGGGCCGCGGCGGCGGGCGCCGACGCGGGCGCATGGGCGGCGGCAGGAGCCGGGGCGGCGGCGTACTGCATGACCGGCGCGGCCACGATTTCGCGGGCGACGCGGATGCGCAGCTCGCCGCGCTCCAACTCGATCTCCGTCAGGGAGGTGTCATTGAGAATGTCAGCAAGTGACCGCACCAGGGTGGTGTCGATCTCGGCTTCGTTCTTGAGCTTCGGAGCGGGCGTTTTGGATTCGGCCATGGGAGCCTCTTTTTACCTTCTAAACCGAACGATCGGCGGCGGCGCGGCGTTCCTGCGCCAGCCGCAGAGCGGCCCTGACGGCCAGTTCGTAGCTGAATGGGCCGAAGCCCGAAACCACGCCGGCCGCGACCGACGAAACATAGGAGCGATGGCGGAAGCGCTCGCGCGCCGCCGGGTTGGACAGGTGGCATTCGACGACGGGGATCGTCAGCGTCTTCAGGGCGTCCAGCAGGGCCACCGAGGTGTGGGTGTAGCCGGCCGCGTTGATGACCAGCGCCGAGGCCTTTTCTCGAGCTTCGTGGACCTGGTCGATCAGTTCGCCCTCGTGATTGGTCTGGCGGAAGACCACGGTCGCGCCTTCGGCGGCGCGCTCGCACAGCGCCTGCACGTCGGCCAGGGTCTCATGGCCATAGATGTCGGGCTCGCGCACCCCAAGCAGGTTGAGGTTCGGGCCGTTCAGGACGTAGAGGACGGGGGTCTCGGGCATTGCGCTCGCGGATTGGACGGTCCGACCGGAATCGGACCGGCCTTTTAGCTGAGGCGGGACGGTTATCAAACCGCGCGCTTGAAAGAGTGACGTAAGGGCATGCGCATACAGGTCAACGGGGAACATCGCGAGGTTGCGGCGACGACTATCCTGGCGCTGGTCGAGGAGCTGGGGCTGGATGTGCGCAAGGTGGCGGTGGAGCGCAATCTGGAGATCGTGCCGCGGTCGCTGCATGCGACGACGGCGCTGGCCGAGGGGGACCGGGTGGAACTGGTGCAGTTCGTCGGCGGGGGGTGACGCCACAGTTGTGTCATCGTTTGATGAGCTCCTGATGCGGGAATTTCGGGGGTGGGTATGCGAATTGTAGCGACGGTGTTGGCTGGGGTTGCCTTGTGTGGTTCCGGTACCGCCGCCATGGCCTGCTCGGTGGACAGTGAATTCGTCCGGTCGACCAGCTATGAACTGGTTGAGCAGGCCGACGCGGTTGTAGTCGCCGTCGCGAGCAGCGAAACGTCCGGGACCGAGCCCTGGCTGAGCGGCGTCACCTTTCGGATCGAACAGACATTGAAGGGCCATCCGGCGGCGACCGCGCTCATGGCGGGCGCTCGTCTGGGCCAGACCACGCCCAGCGATCCCAATGATCTGACCGTCGCCCATCCAGAGACCTATTTCGGGGGCTGCTCGCGGTCCACATTCCAGCAAGGCGGCCGTTACGTGCTGTTCCTGGAGCAGGGCGACGGCGTCGAGGAGCCGGCCGAGTGGTATGCGTTCCAGCCCACGTTCTGGCGCGGGGCTGAAGACTACGCCGGCGCTGACAGCCCCTGGGTCCGGGCGTTGAACCTTTACATAGAGGTCCAGCAAGACCCGGACGGCATGGCCGCGCTGGATGCGCTCGCCGCTCGCCTGCCAGTGCTTGAATCGCCTGGAGCCTCGGCGGGCGACCGGCAGGTGGCGCTGGATATTCGGGATCAGCTGAGCTCCCTGTCGCCTGAGAAGCCGACACCCTATCTCGTCAGGGCCTATGAGGCGCTGGAGCGGGGGGAGAGCCCTCGGTTCTCCGTTCGCGGGCCGGAGGCCAACCGCGAGGGCGGGATGGCCGACGCCCTGACCGACCTGGTGTTCGACATCCAAAGGCCGGATTTCGACATCGAGCGGCAGAAGGATTTCGTACTGACATCGCTGGTCAACGGCTCCCATCCGGACGCGCTTCCGTTGTTTGAGCGGCTGCTCGAGGCGGGCCCGAGCCCGCGGACGCTCGGGCTTTCCATCCGCTATCTGGCGAACGGTGGGCAGTTTCGTCGGGCCTTCGGTATCGTCGAAACCGAAGTCATGCGGCGTATGGGCGGGCTGCCGGACGATCAGGCGATCGCGCTGGTCAGCGACGTCGAGTACGCAATGCAGGGCAAGGATTTCACTTTCGGCGAGGGCGATGCGACCTGGCGTGCCCATTCCCATGTCGCGGCGCGTTGGCCCGAGACCGCGCTGAGCCTGTTCTGGGATATGAAGCGCCGGGGGATCGACGTGCGCGCCGGTGACGATATCCGCGCGCTCAGACCCGCGGACTACCGGGCGAGGCCGGAGGTCACGCTGGCGCTGGCGACGCGTTATGACGAGCCTCTGCAATCCTGGGCGGCGGAAGAGCTTCAAAGAGTGACTCCTTCTGCGAATTGGCTTGAGGATGAGGACCCGGCGTGGCTGCCGCTGCGGACCCTGGTCTGGATTTTCGGCAAGGAACGGGACGTGGCGCTCGTCCGGTTTTTCTGTTCCGGGGAATCCGGGAGGATCATGACTGTGCAGACCCTCGGCCTGTGGGGCGACGAGCTGGACAGTGAGTTGCTGCAGCAGATGCTGGTAACGCCGGGGCAGGATGAGGAGGCGATAGACGGTGTGCGCAAGGCGCTGTCGATCCTGCATGGGCGGCATGCCACGGATCGAGGCGGACTGTTCAGCTTCAGCGGCGCGGACGATGCCTATGAGGCGGTGAAGGCGTCCCTGACAGGAGCGCCGTTGGAACGACTCGACGATCCGGTGGCGCCGCTCGCCTGCGCGGCGCCCTGAGGCTTCGCGCGGACCCGGATAGGCGTTAGAAGCCCGCCCATGACCTCTCCCACAGACACCTGGACCGTTGCCGGACGGACCTTCAACAGCCGCCTCATCGTCGGCACCGGCAAATACGCGGACTATGCGCAGAACGCCGCGGCGGCCGAGGCGGCGGGGGCGGAGATCGTCACCGTGGCGCTGCGGCGGGTGAACCTGTCGGACCCCAGCCAGCCGATGCTGGTCGATCATGTGAAGCCGGACCGGTTCACCTTCCTGCCCAACACCGCCGGCTGTTTCACCGGCGAGGACGCGGTCAGGACGCTGCGGCTGGCGCGCGAGGCGGGCGGGTGGAATCTGGTCAAGCTGGAGGTGCTGTCGGACAGCGCCCACCTGTATCCGGACATGGTCGAGACGCTGCGGGCGCTGGACCTGCTGGTCGCCGACGGCTTCGACGTCATGGTCTATTGCACCGACGACGTGGTGATGGCGAAGCGGCTGGAGGACGCCGGGGCGGCGGCGATCATGCCGGCGGCGAGCCCGATCGGCTCGGGGCTGGGCATCCAGAACCGGGTCAACATCCGGCTGATCGTCGAGGGGGCCGGGGTGCCGGTGCTGGTCGACGCCGGCGTGGGCACGGCCTCGGATGCGACCATCGCCATGGAGCTGGGCTGCGACGCGGTGATCGCCAATACGGCCATCGCGGCGGCGAAGGATCCGATCCTGATGGCCAGCGCGATGAAGCATGCGGTGATCGCCGGGCGGCAGGCCTATCTGGCCGGGCGGATGCCGAAGCGGATGTACGCCAGCGCGAGCTCGCCAATGGCCGGGCTGATCTGAGAGTCTTCAGTCGACCCAAAAAATTGGGTCCGGGCGGTACAAAAAAATGTACCCGGTTGGGTCGGGGGGCTGCGTCCTGGGGCGGGCGGAGCAATGGATCAGGATTGTCAAAGACCGGCCCCGTGGGGGTTTGGGCATTAAGGCATGCGGCTGCGTCAGATTCGGACGTGGGGTGGGATTTCGCTCGCGGGGAGGGGCGAGAAGTCACTGTTGGGGGTCGAGAAGGGCGAGAAGACACGGCAAGGGAAGGAAGCACGGACCCTTCTCCCTCTGGGAGAAGGTGGCGCGTAGCGCCGGATGTGGGTCGGCTGGTTGAAGCGGCGAAGCCGCCCCGAGGCGGTCGTCCCACACCCTTTCGCGCAAGAACGACCGCTTCGCGCTCGTGCGCTCAAGCCCTCTCCCAATGGGAGAGGGAGTCGGATAGAGCATCCCTTCCTCCCCAGACAGACTGAACGACCATGCACGACATCCGCGCCATTCGAAACAATCCCGCCGCCTATGTGAGCGGCTGGTCGTCGCGCGAGGTTGAGGACGCGCAGGCGCTGGTGGATGAAATCCTGACGCTGGATACGGCGCTGCGGGCGGCGCAGACGGCGGGGCAGACGGCGCTGGCGCGGCGCAATGAGAGCTCGAAACTGATCGGGGCGGCCATGGGCCGCAAGGACCTGGCCGAGGCCGAAAGGCTGAAGGGCGAGGTCGAGAGCCTGAAGGGCGAGATCGCGGCGGCGGAGGCCGAGGAGGCGCGGGTCGGCAAGGCCCTGCGCGACCTGCTGGCGGCGCAGAAGAGCCTGGCGGCGGACGATGTGCCGGACGGCGAGGACGAGGCCGGGAATGTGCTGGTCGGCCAGCCGTGGGGGACGCCGAAGGAGGGCGGGCCTTCGAAGGATCACGCCGATCTGGGTGAGGCGCTGGGCCTGCTGGACTTTGAGGCGGCGGCGAAGATGTCGGGGTCGCGGTTCGCGGTGCTGAAGGGCGGGCTGGCGCGGCTGGAACGGGCGATCGGCCAGTTCATGCTCGATGTGCAGACGATTGAGCACGGCTATCTGGAGGTCAATCCGCCGTATCTGGTGCGCGACGAGGCGATGTTCGGGACGGGGCAGCTGCCGAAGTTCGAGGAGGATCTGTTCCAGGTCGTAACCCCGGCGTTTCGGACGAATGCCGAGCTCATGGGGGTCGGCTCCGTCGTCTACGAATTGATGCAGACGGCATCGCTTACAGAGACCTTGCTTGAAGCCGTGGGAGACGGTGATTCGCGACTTTTGGCGGACACGCGCGAACGCATCACCAGCCTGCGCCAGACCGCGGACGAAATTGTGGAAGCCCGCCAATTCAAACGCGAGCCTGGATCGCAGCAGGCTTTCCTCATCCCCACCGCCGAAGTTTCCCTGACCAATCTCGTGCGCGAGCAGATCCTGCCCGAGGACGAGCTGGCGACGCCGATGCGCCTCACCGCCCTGACGCCCTGTTTCCGGGCCGAGGCGGGGTCGGCGGGGCGGGATACGCGCGGGCTGATCCGGCAGCACCAGTTCCACAAGGTGGAGATGGTCTCGATCACCCGGCCGGAGGATTCCGAGGCCGAGCACGAACGGATGGTGCGTTGCGCCGAGGCGGTGCTGGAGAAGCTGGGGCTGCCCTATCGGCGGATGCTGCTGTGCAAGGGCGACATGGGCTTTTCGGCGCGGAAGACATTTGACCTGGAGGTCTGGCTGCCGTCGCAGGGGACGTATCGGGAGATCAGCTCCTGCTCCAACTGCGGGGACTTCCAGGCCCGGCGGATGGATGCGCGGTTCAAGCGGGCCGGGGAGAAGAAGACCGAGTTCGTGCACACGCTGAACGGCAGCGGGCTCGCGGTCGGGCGCACGCTGGTGGCGGTGATGGAGAACTATCAGGAGGCAGACGGACGGATCGCGGTGCCGGAGGCGTTGAAGCGGTATATGCCCGAGGGGATGACCCACGTCGGATGAGAATCCTCCTCACCAACGACGACGGCATCGAGGCGGAAGGCCTGGAGTGTCTGGAGCGGATCGCCCGGACGCTGTCGGACGACATCTGGATCTGCGCGCCGCAGGTCGAGCAGTCGGGCAAGGGGCGGGGAATCACTCTGACCGAGCCACTGCGGGTCAACCAGATGGGCGAAAAGCGGTTCGCGGTGACGGGGACGCCGACCGACTGCGTCGTGCTGGCGGTCAATGACCTGATGCCGGAGCGGCCGGATCTGGTGCTGTCGGGGGTCAACCGCGGGCACAATGTCGGCGAGGACTGTTCCTATTCGGGGACGGTGGCGGGGGCGCTGCAGGGGATGGCGTTCGGCATCCGGTCGATCGCCCTGAGCCAGTCGCTGGAGCGGTTCCACGACGAGGTGACGGCGCACTGGGAGACGGCCGAGGCATATGCGCCGGCGATCATCTCGCGCCTGCTGGCCCAGCCGTGGCAAGCCGGTGTGGTGATGAACCTGAACTTTCCGAGCCGCGCGCCGGACGAGGTGACCGAGGTCGAGGTGACGCGGCAGGGCTTCCGCGACATCGGCGAGATGCATGCGGTCAAGCGCACCGACCTGCGCGGCCGCGACTATTACTGGATGAGCTTCCGCGGGACCAAGCATGACCATCCGCCGGGGACGGACCTGCGGGCCATGGACGAGGGCAAGATTTCGGTCACGCCGCTGCACATCGACCTGACCCATGCGCCGAGCATCCACGACCTGAAGGGCGTGCTGGGCGGGGCGCCGCCGAAGACGCTGGCGGCGAAATGAGGTCGCTCCTGCACGGCCTTCCCCCATCTCGGGGGAAGGTGGGCCGCGGAGCGGCTCGGATGGGGGCTCTGTCCGCGTCCGGATCGGCAGGTGAACGCTCCGCCGTCCGCCAGCCCCCATCCGTCAGGCTTCGCCTGCCACCTTCCCCCGAAATGGGGGAAGGGAGATGAGCTTGAAAGACGACCGCGCCGGACGTCTGATCCTCGGCCTTCGTCAGCAGGGGGTCACGGACCCGCGCGTGCTGACGGCGATGGAGTCGATCGACCGGGCGGTCTTCGTGCATGAGAAATTCCTCGACCAGGCGTGGGAGGACCAGGCCCTGCCGATCGACTGCGCACAGACGATTTCGCAGCCCTATATCGTCGGCCTGATGACCCAGGCCCTGGACGTGCAGCCGCGCCACCGGGTGCTGGAGATCGGCACGGGCAGCGGCTACCAGGCGGCGGTGCTGAGCCGGCTGGCGCGCTATGTCTATTCGGTGGAGCGCTATCGCAGCCTGCTGACCGAGGCCGAGGCGCGGCTGAAGGATCTGAAGATCGACAATGTCATCACCCGGCATGGCGACGGCGGCCTGGGCTGGCCGGAACAGGCGCCGTTCGACCGGATCATGGTCACGGCGGCGTCGCCGGGCGAGCCGACCGAACTGCTGCATCAGCTGAAGCCGGGCGGCATTCTGGTCTGCCCGGTGGGTCGGTCGTCGGTGCAGCGGCTGCACCGCTACGTCGGCCAGGCCGACGGCAGCTTCCAGCGCGAGAGCCTGGCCGAGGTGCGGTTCGTGCCGCTGGTCGAGGGGACGGCGAAAGAGGGGTGAGGGTCGGGTCGAGGAATATACTGGCGCGCCACGCGCGGCAGGCGGCGACTCTCTCGACCCACGACCCTCGACCCCCATTAACCTTCGCGCCCAACTTTGGCGCCCTTTGACGGGTTGGCTTGGGGCGACGGTCGGGGCACACAGGCGAGAGGCCTGGGACGCGACCGGGCGGCGGGAGACGGCATGACGATTCGATTCGCGATCAGGGCTCTGGCGGTGCTGGGCGCCGCGGCGACTCTGGCGGCCTGCGCCAGCTATCCGGACGCGCCGCGCTATGCGATCCACGCGGCCGATGCGCCGCCGCCCGCGCGGGGCCCGGTCTATCCCGCCGCGCCGGCGCCGAGCGGCGAGGGCGTGCGTGGGGCGACCAATCCCGCCGATGAGGCGCCGCCGCCGATGACGGCCCCCGTCGCCTCGATCGAGGGCGGGGCGCTGGACGCGCCGGTGAACACGGGGCCGCGGCCGGCCGCCGGACCGGCCTCGGAAGGCTTCAGCGAGCCGCCGCCGCCCGCGCGATCGGGCGGGGCCGTCACCGCCGGGGCGGCCTATGAGATTCAGCCGGGGGACACCATCTCGGGCATCGGCCGGCGCTTCCAGACGCCGGTGCAGACCCTGATCGACCTCAACGGCCTGGGGCCGCGCGCGGCGATCAATCCCGGCCAGAGACTGATCCTGCCGGACAGCGCGGTCGATATCGGCGGCGATCCCTACGCCACCGGGCCTTCGCCGGGCGGGGTCTATGTGCCGGACGAGGGGACGCCGCCGCCGCCGCCGCCGCCGCCGTCGGCGGCGGCGGCGGCGGCGG
>NZ_DLHQ01000026.1:200068-324708 GCF_002483305.1 Brevundimonas sp. UBA7664 | reverse complement strand
GGTGACCTGGGCCATCATCCGCCCCGTCAGCCCTTCGCCTTCGGACGGTTTGCGGGCGGTGACGTAGTTGACCACCCCGCCGGTGGCGCCGATGCCCTGGATGGCGTTGGAGCCGAAGATGACCTCGACCCGGTCGATGAAGAAGGGATCGATGGTGTAGCCGTCGCGGCTGTCGTCACGCAGCGGCGTCGACTGCGGCACCCCGTCCACCAGATAGAGCGGCGAGCGCCCGCGCAAAGTCTCGCCGAAGCCTGACAGCTTCTGTCGCGTCGGCGAGAAAGAGGGGACCAGGGCCGCCACCGTATCGACGGCAGAGGCGGCCAGGGCTGTCTGCTGGGTGATCGCCTCGGCGTCGAGGATTTCCACCGTCGCGGCAATGGCCGATCGAGGGGTCTCGAACCGGGAAGCAGTGACGATGACTTCGTCGAGGGTCGCGGCCTCCTGCGCCTTGGCGGGAAGTGCGGCAAAGAGCAGCGGCAGGAGGGCGACGGTAGCCAGCAGGCGAGGGGACATGAAGCGCTTCGAAACAAGGGAGAAGGAGAGCGGGCGTCTGACCACAAGTGTACTTGCGAGTCAATCTCACTATCATTCTCAATTGGTCGCGGGCTCTCACTCTCGCCTTGTCCGCTTACGGCGGAAATCTGGTTCGACCTCCGCTCGCCCTCCGCCCCCAAACCCCCTATCTCCGACCGATGCGCCTGCGTGTCGTCGATCTTGAAACCTCCGGCGGGGACCGGTCCGCCGAGATCCTCGAGGTCGGAATCGTCGATGTGACGCCCGACGGCGCCGGCGGTTGGGTCGCGGCGCCGCCGGTGACGAAGCTGTTCCGGCCGCGTGGGGAGATCTCGTTTCACGCCATGGCGGTGCATCATCTGACGCCCGAGCATTTCTGCGACGACGATCCGCACTGCGACGAATACCGACTGCGGGAGATGTTCCTGCCGACGCCGGCCGACGTCATGGTGGCGCATTCGGCGCGGTTCGAGCGGGGGTTCATCGCCGATACGGCGCATGGCGGCCTGCCGTGGATCTGCACCGTGCGCTCGGCCAAGAACGTCTGGCCCGAGGCGCCGGGGCATTCGAATCAGGTGCTGCGATACTGGCGGGGGCTGCGGCTGGACCCGGCCTTGGCCGATCCGGCGCACCGGGCGGGGCCGGACGCCTGGGTGACGGCGCATCTGCTGATCGACCTGCTCAAGGTCGCCACGGTCGATCAGATGCTGGCCTGGACGAACGAGCCGCGGCGGCTGGAGCGGATTCCGTTCGGCAAACATCGCGGGCGGCCGTGGGCCGAACCGCCGGATGATTATCTGCGCTGGATGGCAGGGCAGGGGGATATGGACGCCGATGTCGTGGCCGCCGCGCGACAGGAGCTGGACCGTCGCGTCACGGCTCTAGCCGGGGCCTCCGACGCGGGCTAAACCAGCCCATCGGGCCCGCCTTTTCGGAGTATTCAGCTTGAAGATCGCCGAACGCTGGTTCGTGATGGCGGGCGTGGCCCTGCTGGGCGGGATCGCCCTGGCCGGGCTGATCGTGGCCATCTATGCAGCCTGGCTGTTCCATGACCTGCCCGACGCCTCAGAGCTGGCCGACTACCGGCCGGCGACGGCGACGCGGGTCTATGCCGGCGACGGGACGCTGATCGGGGAGTTCTCTGACGAGCGTCGCATCTATGTGCCGTATGAGCAGATCCCCCTGCCGGTGATCCAGGCGTTTCTGGCGGCCGAGGATCGCAACTTCTTCAACCACGGCGGCATCGACGTGGGCGGCCTGGGGCGGGCCATGTTCAAGAACATCTTCAACGCCGCCACCGGGCGGCGGCTTGAGGGCGGCTCGACCATCACCCAGCAGGTGGCCAAGAACGTCCTGCTGACCAATGAGAGCAGCATCAACCGCAAGGTCAAGGAAGCCATCCTGGCCAACCGGCTGGAAGCGACGCTGACGAAACAGCAGATCATGGAGCTGTATCTCAACGAGATTTTCCTCGGCTATCGCTCGTATGGCGTGGCGGCGGCGGCCTATAACTATTTCGGCAAGTCGCTGAGCCAGCTGACGCCGGACGAGGCGGCCTTCCTGGCGGCCCTGCCCAAGGGGCCGAACAACTATCACCCCAAACGCCACCCCGAGGCCGCGCTGGGCCGCCGCAACTGGGTGCTGGGGGAGATGAACCAGAACGGCTTCATCAATGACGCCCAGCTGGCCACGGCGCTGGCCCGCCCGCTGGCCGCGCAGGACGCGCCGCGCCGGGCGGCCTACGCCGACGCCGACTTCTTCGTCGAGGAGGCGCGGCGCCGGGCCATCGCCCAGTTCGGCCAGGAGGAGGTCAATCGCGGCGGCTACTATATGCGCACGACGCTGGATCCGACCCTGCAGTCGGCGGCGCGCGACGCCCTGATGCGTGGGCTGGAAAACTATGACCGGCGGCACGGCTGGCGCGGGCCCTGGGGCACCACCGATTTCGCCGAGGGCTGGCGCGAGACCGCCGTGCGCGGCGTGCGCCCGCCCGAGCGCCGGGCCTGGGAGGCGGCGGCGGTCGAATCCGTCTCGGGCAACAACGTCCGCATCCGCACCGCGCGCGACAACCGCGCGGGCGCGCTGATCACCGCCGACGCGGCCTGGGCCAACGCCAATCGGCAGCTGCGGCGCGGCGACCTGATCTTCGTCGAGCCGCGCGGCGGCCAGTACGCCCTGAAACAGGTGCCCGCTGTGAACGGGGCGCTGGTGGCGATCGAGCCGCAGTCCGGGCGGGTGCTGGCCATGGTCGGGGGCTATTCCTACGCCCTGTCCAGCTTCAACCGCGCCACCCAGGCGAACCGTCAGCCGGGCTCGGCCTTCAAGCCCTTCGTCTATGCGACAGCGCTGGAGGGCGATTATACGCCGGCCTCGATCGTGCTGGACGCGCCGATCAGCTTCGCCGGTGGGCGCAACGGCGAACGCTGGACGCCCGAGAACTACAGCCGCGAATACTACGGGCCGCAGAGCCTGCGGCGCGGGCTGGAGCTGTCGCGCAACGTCATGACCGTGCGGCTGGCCCAGGACATCGGCATGCGAAATGTCGTCGACCTCGCCAGGAAGATGGGCGTCTCCGACACCCTGCAGCCGAACCTGTCGGTGTCGCTGGGTGCGGGCGAGACCACGCCCTATCGCCTGACGGCGGCCTATGCGGCCTTCGTCAACGGCGGGCGGCGGGTCGATCCCTATCTGATCGAGCTGGTCCAGGACCGCGACGGCGACACCATCTTCCGTGCCGATCCGCGCCGCTGCCGTGACTGCGGCCGGGCCTTCAGCGGCCAGGAGTCGCCGCGGCTAGAGCAGCGCGGGACCCAGGTGATCGATCCGATCACCGCCTATCAGATCAGCTCCATGCTGGAAGGCGTGATCCAGCGCGGCACCGGCGCCAGCGCCCGCGGTCTGGGCCGCTGGGTCGGGGGCAAGACCGGCACGACCAATGAGTATCGTTCCGCCTGGTTCGTCGGCTTCTCGTCCGATATCGTGGTCGGGGTGTTCATCGGCTTTGACGACAACCGGCCGCTGGGCGGGGGCGAGACAGGCGCGACCGGGCCGGTGCCGGTGTTCACAGAGTTCATGCAGGCCGCCCTGCGCGAACGCCCGGCGCGGCCGTTCGTGCGGCCCCGCAACGCGGTGTTCCGGACCGTGAACGGCATCGAGGAGGCCTTCCGCCCCGGCACCGAACGCCGCCGCCAGGAGGAGGCCCCCGCGCAGGAGATCCCGACGGGCCCGCAGAACTACAATGAGGTGGTCCGTCGCGAGGAGGAGGAGGCGGCCGGCCTGCCGCCTTCAACCGCGCCCGCCCCGCCCGCGACTCCGACGCCGCCGAAGAAGGAGCCGGCGGAGGATTTGAGCGGACTGTACTGAGGCAGCAGGCAACAGGCAGCAGGCAACGGCCGGACTGAGTTGCCGTCTGGCGGCGGACGCCTTCCGTCAATCCTGCTGCCTGTTGCCTGACTCCTGTTGCCTCCGGCCCTTCCCCTTTCCCCCGGCGCGCTCTATGTCCGCGCCTCACTTTCGTATCGCAGGAGTTCGCGATGAGACCGGATGTCGAGGCCATGAAGGCCGACATCGAGCAGAGCATCGCTCTGCTCAGGAGGCGTCTTTGACTGGGATGTCGCGCTTCGAAAACTGGATGAGCTGAACGCGCGGGTCGAGGACCCGACGCTGTGGAACGACCCCGAGGCGGCCCAGGCCGTGTCGCGCGACCGCGCCCGGCTCGAGGCCCAGATCAACACCGTCCGCGAGATGGAGACCGGTCTGGAG
Organism: Brevundimonas sp. UBA7664; assembly: GCF_002483305.1. Lineage (GTDB taxonomy): Bacteria > Pseudomonadota > Alphaproteobacteria > Caulobacterales > Caulobacteraceae > Brevundimonas. Next base: position 320,433 of record NZ_DLHQ01000026.1, on the reverse strand, counting down.
GAGGGCGTCATGCTCGCCGAGATGGCCGACGAGGAGGGCGATGAGCCCACGCTCGAAGAGGCGCGCGCCTCGCTGAAGGCGATCAAGGACCGCGCCGGCCGCGCCGAGCTGGAGGCCCTGCTGTCCGGCGAGGCCGACGGCAATGACGCCTATCTGGAAGTGAACTCCGGCGCCGGCGGGACGGAGTCGTGCGACTGGGCCGGGATGTTGCTGCGGATGTATTCGCGCTGGGCGAAGGCCCACGGATACGAGGTAGAGCTGGAGGCGTCGGAAGACGGCGACCAGGCCGGCATCAAATCGGCGACCATTCTGATCACCGGGCCCAACGCCTATGGCTGGCTGAAGTCGGAATCGGGGGTGCACCGGCTGGTGCGGATCAGCCCCTATGATGCGGCGGCCAAGCGGCATACGTCCTTCGCCTCGATCGGGGTCTCGCCGGTGGTCGACGACGCCATCGAGATCGACATCAATCCGTCGGACGTGCGCACCGACACCTACCGCGCCTCGGGCTCGGGCGGTCAGCATATCAACAAGACGGACTCGGCGGTGCGGCTGACGCACATTCCGACCAACACCGTGGTGGCCTGTCAGGCCGGCCGGTCGCAGCACCAGAACCGCGAACAGGCGTGGAAAATGCTGCGGGCGCGTCTGTACGAACTGGAACTGCAACGGCGCGAGGCGGCGGCCCAGGCCGTGGCCGACGCCAAGACCGACATCGGCTGGGGCCACCAGATCCGGTCCTACGTCCTGCAGCCCTATCAGATGGTCAAGGACCTGCGGACCAACGTCGAGACCTCGGATACGCAAGGCGTGCTGGACGGGGATCTGGACCTGTTCATGGGCGCGGCGCTGGCCGCGCGGGTCGGCGAGACGCGCGGATCGACCGTCGAATAGAAAAAGGCCCCGGAGCGATCCGGGGCCTTTTGTCTTTCAGGCGTCCCGTAAGGTCAGGACGGGCCCTTCATGTCGATGATCTGCGGCGCCGGCTCCGGCGCGGCCGGGCGCGGGGCGGGTGTCGGAGCGGGCGCCTCGCGGCGGCCTTGCAGGACGCGGCCCTGGAAATAGGCGCCGATGTCGATCGACATCTGTTCGGCTGTGATGTCGCCGTCGACATAGGCGGTGGCGATCAGCTTGACCTGTTTGCCCGAGATGCCGCCGACGACGCGGCCGCGGACCTCGACATAGTCGGCCGAGACATTGCCCTCGACCGCGCCGGTCTCGCCGACGATCAGTCGGCCGACGCGGACGTCGCCCTTGATCGAGCCGTCGATCTGCAGGTCGCCGCCGCCCGTGATGCCGCCTTCGAACTGGAGGTCCGACGACAGGGTCGACAGACCGCGCGCGCTGGCGGCCGGGGCCGGACGGGCAGCGGACGCCGCAGGACCGCCCGGCGTGGGCAGATCAGGCAGCGGCGGGATGGATGAACCGTTGTCAGCGCGGGGCTGGGGCGACGGGGCGGGGGATTTAGTCTTGTTGAACAAGTTGGTCTCCGGCTCTCATGAAGCGGGCGGGGTTCTGGGGTCGGCCGTTCATCCACACTTCGTAGTGCAGATGCACGCCCGTGGAGCGTCCTGTGGTTCCCATGGCGCCGACCCGCTGACCGAGATTGATCCGCTGACCGGGCAGGACGGCCGTGGCGTTCAGGTGGGCGTATCGCGTCTTGAAACCGCGTCCATGATCTATCTCAACGGTGTTGCCATACCCTGAACGCACGCCGACGAAAGACACGATCCCGGGAGCCGGGGCGTAGATGGGCGTGTTCAGCGGCGCGGCGAAATCCTGACCCTGATGCAGGGCCGGGCGGCCGTTGAACGGGTCGAAGCGGACGCCAAAGCCCGAGGTGGTGCGCGCCGGCGTGGGGCGGCGGAAGGGCATGCTCTCGGCGGCATTCGCCAGGGAGCGCATGTCCGACAGATTGTCGGCGGCGTGGCGGATGCGGACGGCGAAGGCCTCGTCGACATCGAGCACGGCGGCCAGGGCCCGCGGGTCGCGCGCTTCGACCAGCGGCCCGCCGAGGGCCGAGCCCGTCGGGGTGTAGGCCGCCGGGTTGAGGCCGGCGAGGCGGAAGGCCAGACGCAGCCGCTCGGCGCGGGTCTGGGCCTCGGTCTCGGCCCGGGCGATCAGGCGCTCCTGGTCCATGCGCACGGCGATCATGCGCTGGACGGGCGTGGACCGGCTGGCGCTGAGGGCGGGGGCCGGGCGCAGCGCTTGCTCGGCGCCCTCGACGCCGCGGAACATGCCCATGACCTGGGTCAGGGCCGCGTGGCGGCGCTCGACCATCTGGGCCATTTCATCGAGCGAGCCGGTGGTCGCGGTCATGCGCACCACGGCGCTGTCAAGCCGGGCCTGCAGGTCGGCGTTCATGCGTTCGGAGGCGGCGCGGGCGCGGGCGACGGTCCGGTCGGACTGGCTCTGCGCCACCATGTCGAAGACCAGGCTGCCCGAGGCCACCGCGGTCCATCCGCCCAGCAAGACGGCGGCGACGGCGCCCATCGCCTGTTTGCCGGGCGTCAGCGCCCAGGCGCGGACGGCGTCGCCATCACGCAGATACAGGTATCGGGTCGGAAACCACTTTCCCAGCAGAGACCGCCTGACAGTCGGTTCTCGTTCGGTCATCACGCAACGCCCCCACGTACGACGACGGGTTATGCGCCAAGGTACAGCTTGGGTACAAGTCTGTTCACGACTTGTTAACCATCCTGCCCGGTCTTCACGCGAATAACAGCGGTATTCGCATCCTATTTTCGCTTGTGGGGCGAGTTCGCGAATCTGGAACTGTGGTTCGCGAACCTGACCGGACTCTCGGCGAATCTATGAAACGCCGGTTTCAACGTCCAAGGCGTCAATCGATCAGCACTCAGATCGACTGAACCGCCGCCAGGACTTCGGCCGCATGGCCCTTGACCGAGACCTTGCGCCAGACGCGGCGGACCACGCCCGCGCCGTCGATCAGGAAGGTGGCGCGCTCGATGCCCATGTATTCGCGGCCGTAGAGCTTCTTCTCGACCCAGACGCCGAAGGCCTCGGTGACGTCCTCGGGTTCGTCCGAGGCGAGGATGACCTTCAGGTCGTATTTGGCCTTGAAGCGGTCGAGCTTCTTCACCGGATCGCGCGAGACGCCGATGACGGTTGCGCCGGCCTTGTCGAAGTCCGCGATCAGGGCGGAGAAATCCTGGCCCTCGGTGGTGCAGCCGGGGGTGTCGGCCTTGGGATAGAAATACAGGACGACGGTGCGGCCCTTGAGCCCGTCGAGGGACACGCGGCCGCCGTCGGCCGTGGCCATGTCGAACATGGGGGCTTTCGAGCCTTCGGTGATTTCGGTCATGTTGGGCCTTCAGACAGGGCGAACGAGAACGATCTTCTTCTTGCCGGCGGCCAGTTTCAGCACGCCGTCGGCATTGACGTCGGACGCCTCGATCAGCCGGGCGCCGTCGGCGATGGCCGCGTCGTTCAGGCGCAGGCCGCCGCCCTGGGCGAGACGACGGGCCTCGCCATTGGAGGCGGTCAGCCCGGCCTTGGTCGTGACGGCGGCGATCATGGCGCCGATGACTTCGTCCGCCGGCAGTTCGACGGTGGGCAGGTCCGCCGACAGCGTGCCGCGTTCGAAGGCCCCTTCGGCGGCGGCGCGGGCCGTCGCGGCCGCCTCGGCGCCGTGCAGCATGGTGGTCGCCGCGTCGGCCAGGGTCTTCTTGGCGTCATTGATGCCGGCGCCTTCCAGCGCCTCCAGGCGGGCGATCTCGTCGAGCGGCAGATCGGTGAACAGGCGCAGGAATTTGCCGACGTCGGCGTCGTCGACGTTGCGCCAGAACTGCCAGTAGTCATACGGCGACAGCTGCTCGGCGTTCAGCCAGACCGCGCCCTGGGCCGTCTTGCCCATCTTGCCGCCCGAGGCGGTGGTCAGCAGGGGCGTGGTCAGGCCGAAGGCGGCCTTCTGGTCGACGCGGCGGACCAGGTCGACGCCCGAGACGATGTTGCCCCACTGGTCCGAGCCGCCCATCTGCAGGGTGCAGCCGCGGGCGCGGTTGAGCTCGAGGAAGTCCACCGACTGCATCAGCATGTAGTTGAACTCGAGGAAGGTCATGGGCTGTTCGCGTTCCAGCCGCAGCTTGACCGAGTCGAAGGCTAGCATCCGGTTGATGGTGAAATGCGTGCCGTATTCGCGCAGGAATTCGACATAGCCGTAGGTCGACAGCCACTGGTCGTTGTCGAGCAGGATGGCGTCGGTCGGGCCGTCGCCGAAGGTGAGGAATTTCTCGAACACCGTCTTGATGGAGGCGATGTTGGACTGGATGGTGTCGTCGGTCAGCTGGGGGCGCGAGGCGTCCTTGCCGGTCGGGTCGCCGACCTTGGTGGTGCCGCCGCCCATCAGGACGATGGGCTTGCCGCCCGCCTGCTGGAGCCGGCGCAGCATCATGATCTGGATCAGGCTGCCGACGTGCAGGGAGGGCGCGGTGGCGTCGAAGCCGATGTAGCCGGTGACCACGCCGGCGTCGGCCGCGGCGTCGAGCTCGGCCGGGTGGGTGATCTGATGGATGTAGCCACGCGCCTGAAGGGTTTTCAGGAAGTCGGACTTGAAGGCGGTCTCGGTCATGGCGGCTCCGTTAGCAGGGATGCCGGCGGGCGTCATGGGAGTTTGCGCGCCGGTGTAGGCGGCGCGTGGGTTCGCTGGCCGCTCGTCAGATCGAGAGGCGGTAATACAGGCCGGTGGCGATGGCGCGGGCGAACATGGTCCTGTCGGTAGCCGCCGCCTTTGACCGGCGTCAAGGGCGCGCTATCGAAGGAGAATGCTGGTCACGCTCAAGCCGCACCCGGAGACGCCGGGACCCGCGATCGGGATCGCCGTCGAGGTTCTGCGTCCGAGAACGCCGGCCGTCGCGCTGCGCTACGTCCTGTCCGGCGAGGTGTCCCGGGTCGTCCTGCCCGCTTCCGTCCGGCCCTCGCGGGCCCACGAGCTGTGGCGGACGACCTGTTTCGAGGCCTTCATAGAGAAAGCCGGCGGCGGCTACTGCGAACTCAACCTTTCCCCGACGGGGATGTGGGCGGCCTATGATTTCACCGGCTATCGGGAAGGCATGCACAGTCACGCGGGCGTCGAGAAGCGCGACCCCCGGCGGGTGCAGGACGAGACGAGCTTCAGCCTGGCCGGCACCTTCGATCTGGATCGGGTGATGGGCGACCAGCCAAGGCCATGGCGCATGGGCCTGTCGGCGGTCATTGAGGATATCGACGGCGGCATCTCCTATTGGGCCCTGGCCCATCCGCCGGGTAAGCCAGACTTCCACCATCCCGACTCGTTCGCCCTGACCCTGCCGCCTCCGGAGCCCGCATGAAATTCGGCATCGACCGCCTGCTGTCCGAGCCCGAGCTGCGCGCCGCGCTGAAGGGCCGCCGCGTCGCCCTGCTGGGGCATCCGGCCTCGGTGACGGCGGACCTGACGCATTCGCTGGATGCGCTGATGGCCTGTCCTGACCTGAACGTCACGGCGGCCTTCGGGCCGCAGCACGGCATGCGGGGCGACCTGCAGGACAATATGATGGAGAGCCCGGACTTCACCGATCCGCGGCACGGCATCCCGGTGTTCAGTCTCTATGGCGAGGTGCGGCGGCCGAGCGGGCAGGCGATGGGGACGTTCGACGTCCTGCTGGTCGACATGCAGGATCTCGGCTGCCGCATCTACACTTTCGTGACGACGCTGCTCTATGTGCTGGAAGAGTCGGCGAAGCACGGCAAGGCGGTCTGGGTGCTGGACCGCCCCAACCCCGCGGGGCGGCCGGTGGAGGGCACGACCCTGTTGCCGGGCTGGGAGAGCTTCGTCGGGGCCGGGCCGATGCCCATGCGGCACGGCATGACCCTGGGCGAGATGGGCCGGTGGTTCATCGACCATTTCAAGCTGGATGTGGAATACCGCGTCATCGAGATGGAGGGCTGGGCGCCCGATCAGGGGCCGGGCTTCGGCTGGCCGATCGGCCAGCGCAGCTGGATCAACCCGAGCCCGAACGCCGCGAACCTGAGCATGGCGCGGGCCTATGCCGGGACGGTCATGCTGGAGGGGACGACCCTGTCCGAGGGCCGCGGCACGACCCGGCCTCTGGAGTTGTTCGGGGCCCCGGACATCGACGCGCGCGCGGTGATCGCCGAGATGCAGGCGTTCGCGCCGCAATGGCTGCAGGGCTGCGTCCTGCGCGACTGCTGGTTCGAGCCGACCTTCCACAAGCATGTCGGCACGCTGTGCAACGGGGTGCAGATCCACGTCGACGACCCGGCCTATGACCACGCGAGGTTCAAGCCGTGGCGGCTGCAGGCGCTGGGGTTCAAGGCGATCCGGCGGCTGTATCCGGACTACGCCCTGTGGCGGGACTTCCCGTACGAATACGTCTTCGACAAGCTGGCCATCGATGTGATCAACGGCGGGCCGGGGTTGCGGGAGTGGGTCGACGATGCGGCGGCCACCCCGGCCGGTCTGGAGGCGCTGGCCGGGCCGGATGAGGCGGCTTGGGTGGAGCTGCGGCGGCCGTATCTGCTGTATTGAGCTATCAAATATCCGCTCATCCCGGCGAAAGCCGGGACCCAGTGCTTTGGGTGAGCGGTCTATGCGATTTCGCAGGCCGACAGTCCTGAAACGCCAGCGTCAAGCTGGACAGGACTGGGTCCCGACTTTCGCCGGAATGAGCGGAAAATGTGTGAACCTTACGCCGGCTTTTCGGCCAGCCGCTTGTCCAGATAGGCCCCGACCCGCGTCTCGACGGCGCCGATATGGTCCTGCCAGAAATGGGTCGCGCCCTCTTCCAGCTCATAGTCGATGATGATGCCCTTCTGGGTGCGCAGCTTGTTGACCACGCGCTCGACCTCGACCGGCGGGACGACGGTGTCGTTGGTGCCGTGCAGGAACAGGCCCGAGGCGGGGCAGGGGGCCAGGAAGCTGAAGTCGTACATGTTCGAGGGCGGCGAGACCGAGATGAAGCCGTCGGTCTCGGGGCGGCGCATCAAGAGCTGCATGCCGATATAGGCGCCGAACTGGTAGCCGGCGACCCAGGTCTGGGAGGCGCCGGGGTTCTGGGTCTGAAGCCAGTCGAGGGCGGTGGCCGCGTCGGCCAGTTCGCCGATGCCGGAGTCGAACTCGCCCTGCGACTTGCCGACGCCGCGGCTGTTGTAGCGCAGCGTCGCGAAGCCGCGCTTCTGGAACAGCTGGTACAGGGTCACGGTGACCGGGTTGTTCATATGCCCGTTCGCCTTGGGGTGCGGATGCAGGATCAGGGCGATCGGCGCGTTCGGGCGTTTGCCCGGGGAGTAGCGGCCTTCGATACGGCCAGAGGCGCCGGGCAGGATGACTTCAGGCATGGGCGGCGAAATCCGTGTTCAACTGTCGTTTCGCATCTGCGTAATACTTGACCGCAGCAGTAGGACTTTCTAAGTCCCGCGTGCGTGTCGACGCCTTTGCGAAGGCGCGGGTTCTAGCACAGGACCCCCGAAAAGCGCGCGATTTTTGAAGGTGTGCGATGCGTCTGTCGACCAAGGGACGATACGCCGTGATGGCGATGGCCGATCTGGCCCGGAATGGACAGGCTGACGGCGTGGTCCGGGCCGTGTCGCTGGCCGAGATCGCGACGCGTCAGGAGATTTCGCTGAGCTATCTGGAGCAGCTGTTCGCGCGGCTGCGGAAGAGCGGCCTGGTGCAGAGCGTGCGCGGCCCGGGCGGCGGCTATCGGCTGGCCAAGGGCGCGCGGGAGACGGTGGTGGCCGAGATCGTGCTGGCCGTGGACGAGCCCATCCGCGCCACCCGCTGCATCGGCCACTCCTCGCCCAAGGGCTGCATGATGGCCGGCGAGCGCTGCATCACCCACAATCTGTGGGAGGATCTGGGCGACGAGATCCACCGCTATCTGGCCGGGGTGTCGCTGGAGGATGTGGTGATGAACCGCACCGGGGCACGGCGCCGGGCGACTGAAGCGGAAGTGGGAGTGGCGGCGTGAGCGGCGTCTATCTGGACTACAACGCCTCCGGCCTCGTCCGCCCCGCGGTGCAGGCGGCCATGGCCGAAGCCCTAGCCGAGGGCGGCAATCCCAATGCGGTCCATGCGGCCGGACGGCGCGCGCGGGCGCGGGTGGAGACGGCGCGGGCGCGGGTGGCCGAGCTGGTCGGCGCCGATCCGACGGCGGTGGTCTTCTCCAGCGGCGGCACCGAGTCCAACGCCCAGGCCGTGGCCAGCGCCATCGCGGCCGGCTGCGAGCGGCTGATCGTCAGCGCCACCGAACATCCTTGCGTGGCCGAGGCGGCGAACGTCAGCGGCGTGCCGGTCGAGATCCTGCCTGTCGACGCCGACGGCGTGGTCGATCTGGTGTGGCTGGCGGAGGCGCTGAAGCGGCCGGGCCGGGCGCTGGTCGCCATCCACCATGCGAACAATGAGAGCGGCGTCATCCAGCCGATCGCCGAGGCGGCGGCGCTGGTCCGGGGCGCGGGCGGCTGGCTGCACGTTGATGCGATCCAGACGGCGGGCAAGATCCCGGTCGACATGCGGACGCTGGACGCGGACACCCTGACCCTGTCGGCGCACAAGCTGGGCGGGCCGCAGGGTGTGGGCGCGCTGATCTCGAAAGAAGGCGTTCCGATCATCCGCACCCTGCACGGGGCGGGGCAGGAGCGGGGGCTGCGCGCCGGCACCGAGAATGTGCCGGGCATCGCCGGCTTCGGCGTCGCGGCCGACTGCGCCGCGCGCGATCTGTCGGAAGCCATGGCGCACAGGGCGTGGCGCGACGCGGCCGAGGCCCGGGTCAAGGCTGCGGGCGCCACCATCATCGGCGGGGCGGTCGAGCGCCTGCCCAACACCCTGTTCATGGCCGTCGAGGGCTGGGACAGCCCGCAGCAGCTGATCACCCTCGACCTGCAGGGCGTCATGGTTTCGGCGGGCAGCGCCTGTTCCTCGGGCAAGACCAAGCCGTCCAAGACGATCTCGGCCATGGGGCTGGATCATCTGGCGACCGGCGGCGTGCGGGTCTCGGGCGGCTGGGGCACCACCCGCGACGACTGGGCGCGGTTCGCGGAGGCCTGGGTCGCTGCATATGAGACGTATCGCGCGCGGACTGCCGCCCGCCAGAAAGCTGACGCCTGATGGCCGCCGTCCAGAAGACCATCGACGCCGTCGCCGCCCTGGAGAAGTACGAGCACGGCTTCACCTCGGACATAGACACCGAATACGCGCCGCGCGGGCTCAACGCCGACATCGTCCGCTTCATCTCCGAGAAGAAGGGCGAGCCGGAATGGATGCTGGAATGGCGTCTGGCCGCCTATGAGCGCTGGCAGGCGATGGAGGAGCCGACCTGGGCGTCGGTGAAATATACGCCGGTCGATTACCAGAGCCTGTTCTACTACGCCGCGCCGAAGGAGAAGGCGGGGCTGAAGTCGCTGGACGAGGTCGATCCGGAGATCCTCGCCATCTACGCCAAGCTGGGCATTCCGCTGAAGGAGCAGGAGGTGCTGGCGGGGGTCGAGGGCGCGCCGCGCTACGCCGTGGACGCGGTGTTCGACAGCGTCTCGGTGGTCACCACCTTCAAGGCCGAGCTGGCCAAGGTCGGCGTCATTTTCATGCCGATTTCTGAGGCCTTGCGCGAACATCCTGAGCTGGTGCGCAAATATCTGGGATCGGTGGTGCCGGTCTCGGACAACTATTTCGCGGCCCTGAACAGCGCGGTCTTCAGCGACGGATCGTTCGTCTACATCCCGCCGGGCGTGCGCTGCCCGATGGAGCTGTCGACCTATTTCCGCATCAATGCGAGCCAGACGGGCCAGTTCGAGCGAACCCTGATCATCGCCGACAAGGGCAGCTACTGCTCCTATCTGGAGGGCTGCACGGCCCCGATGCGTGACGAGAACCAGCTGCATGCGGCGGTGGTCGAGCTGGTCGCGCTGGACGATGCCGAGATCAAATATTCGACGGTGCAGAACTGGTACCCCGGCGACGCCGAGGGCAAGGGCGGCATCTACAACTTCGTCACCAAGCGCGCCGACTGCCGCGGCGACCGGTCGAAGGTGTCCTGGACCCAGGTCGAGACCGGGTCGGCCGTGACGTGGAAATACCCGTCCTGCATCCTCAAGGGCGAGGAAAGCTCGGGCGAATTCTATTCGATCGCCATCACCAACGGACATCAGCAGGCCGACACCGGCACCAAGATGATCCACCTCGGCAAGAATTCGAAGAGCCGGATCATCGCCAAGGCGGTCTCGGCGGGCAAGTCGGACTCGACCTATCGCGGCCTGGTGTCGGTGCACCCGAAAGCGACGGGCGTGCGCAACTTCACCCAGTGCGACAGCCTGCTGATCGGCGGCGACTGCGGCTCGCACACCGTGCCCTATATCGAGGCCCGCAACGGCTCGGCCCAGCTGGAGCACGAGGCGACGACCACGCGCCTGTCCGACGACCAGCTGTTCTACGCCCAGCAGCGCGGCCTGTCGCAGGAGGAGGCGGTGGCCCTGCTGGTCAACGGCTTCGTCCGCGACGTGATGCAGAAGCTGCCGATGGAGTTCGCCGTCGAGGCGCAGAAGCTGGTGGCGATCAGTCTGGAAGGGAGCGTGGGTTGAGCGTCGATAGCGGTCTGATTGTCCGCAAGGACAGGCTGCCGACGCGTGCGGACCTGACGGCCGCGATCGCCGAGACGGGCGTGACCATCGCCTTTCCCGCCGGCTTCCGTCCGGACCGAACGGCGGACGGCTGGCTTGCGGTCACGGTCGACGGGGACAAGACGGGCTTCGACTACCGTGTTCAACCCCTGGCCGAGATCGCGTCGGAAGACCTGCCCGAAGGCGCGGCGGACTGGGGCGACACGGTGTTGTGGTTCGGCGCGCGAGGTTCGCTGTCGGCGCAGACGGTGTCGCTGATCCAGGAAGTGCTGGGCCGTCGGTACGAGGCGGCCCTGATGATCGACGGCGAACTTGTGCCGCCGACGGCGCTTGAAGCTGCCGGCGAACCGTCCGCCGACCTCGATCCGGACTTCGCCGCGACGATGCGGGGCACGCCCGCCGAGCGCGCCGCGGCGATGGAGCGCTACGTGGCCAAACACTATCCGCCCATTCCGGTCGACCCGCACGCGAGGACGAAGGATCTGCTGAAACAGCTGATCGTCCCCATCCTCATCTTCGCCGCGCTCGGCGGCTTCTACCTCTGGTCTCAGCTCAAATAATGCTCTCCATCTCCAATCTCCACGTCTCCGTCGGCGACAAGCCGATCCTCAAGGGGCTGACGCTCGACGTACCCGCGGGCGAGGTGCACGCCATCATGGGGCCGAACGGGGCCGGCAAGTCGACGCTGGGCTACGCCGTGGCCGGACGGCCCGGCTATGAGGCGACCGAGGGCGGCGTGTCGTGGAAGGGCGAGGATCTGCTGGGTCTGGAGCCCGCCGAGCGGGCGGCCAAGGGCGTCTTCCTGTCGTTCCAGTATCCGATTGAGATTCCCGGCGTCCCGGCGCTGACGTTTGTGCGCACGGCGCTGAACGCCCAGAAGCGGGCGCGCGGCGAGGAGGAGGTCTCGGCCCCCGCCTTCCTGAAGTTGGTCAAGACGGCGTCGGCGGCGCTGAAGATGGATTTCGACATGTTGAAGCGGCCGCTCAACGTCGGCTTCTCGGGCGGCGAGAAGAAGCGGATGGAGATCCTGCAGATGGCCCTGCTGGAGCCGTCGCTGCTGATCCTCGACGAGACGGATTCGGGCCTCGACATCGACGCCCTGCGGATCGTGTCGGAGGGCGTCAACGCCCTGCGGTCGCCGGACCGGGCCATGCTGGTGATCACCCACTATCAGCGGCTGCTGGACTACATCAAACCGGACCGGGTGCATGTGCTGGCGGGCGGGCGGATCGTGGCGTCCGGCGGCCCGGAGCTGGCGCTGCAGCTGGAAGCGGAAGGGTATGACAAATACCTGCCGGAGGCGGCGTGAACGCGCTTCCGGTCATCGATCTGAAGGACGCCTCCAGCTTCCCCTCGAAGCGGGTCGAGGCGTGGAAATACAGCGACCTGCGGCGATATCTTCGCGAGGCGCCGCCGCCTTCGCCGTCGGCGGCGGTGCCGCTGGTCGGGTCCGGGCCGTTTGGAGCGCTGGGCGGCGAGGCCATGGTGTTCGTCAACGGCCGGGCCGTGAACGAGACCCAGCTGATGGTCTGCGGCGACAAGACCGTGCGCCTGCGGCTGATTTCCAAGGCCGAGGGGACGGGCCACGCCATGACCGCGCGGCTGTCGGCGCGGGCGGGCGCGAAGCTGCTGTTGCTGGAGACGCATGAAGGCCAGGGCTCGGCCTATGTGGCGCACAACCGGCTGGAGCTGGACGTGGCGCGCGGGGCCGAGGTGACCCGGATCGTTCTCGCCGACGAGCCGGCCGATGCGATCTCGATCAGCCAGGCGGTGGTGCGGGTCGAGCCGGGCGGTGTCTATCGCCAGACCATCCTGACGACCGGCGCGAAACTGCAACGGCTGGAGACCCAGGTGGCGCATCGGGCGCAGGGCGCGGATGTTCGGCTGGACGGTATCTATGTGCTGTCGGGCGAGCGGCAGAGCGATCTGACCACGGTGGTCCGTCACGACGGCCTGAACGGCGTGACCAGCCAGCTGACCAAGGGCGTGGTGCGCGACACGGCGCGGGGGGTCTTCCAGGGCAAGATCGTGGTTGAGCGCGGGGCCGACGGCACCGATGCGCGGATGGGCCACCACGCCCTGATCCTCGGCGAACGGGCCGAGGTGGACGCCAAGCCCGAGCTGGAGATCTACGCCGACGACGTGCAGTGCGCGCACGGCAATACGGTCGGGAATCTGGACGAGGCGGCGCTGTTCTACATGCAGCAGCGCGGGTTGCCGGTTGATGAGGCGCGGGCGCTGCTCACCCAGGCGTTTCTGATCGAGGTCGTGGACCGGATCGCGCACGAGGGCGCGAGAGAGGTGGCGAGGGAATGGCTGGAGCAGCGCTTGTGACCACCCGCCCCTCCACCGCTTCGCGGTCCCTCTCCCCCGATGGGGGAGGGGACTTCGATCCTTACGCCGCCCGCGCCCAGTTCCCGATCCTGTCGAGGACGGTGAACGGCAAGCCGCTGGTCTATCTGGACTCGGCCGCCTCGGCGCAGAAACCGAGGGTTGTGATCGACGCCCTGACGGCGGCGATGGAGCATTCCTACGCCAACGTTCACCGTGGCCTGCATACCCTGGCCAATGAGACGACCGAGGCGTTCGAGGCGGCGCGCGAAAGCGTAGCGCGGTTCCTGAACGCGGAAAGCCCCGACCAAATCATCTGGACCAAGGGCGGGACCGAGGCGATCAATCTGGTGGCGTCGGGCCTCGGCCAGTCCATCCGGCCGGGCGACGAGATCGTCATTACCCAGATGGAGCATCACGCCAATATCGTGCCCTGGCATATGCTGCGGGAGCGGTTCGGCGCGGTGCTGAAATGGGCGCCGGTCACCGACGACGGCGCCTTGGACATGCCGGCGCTGGCGGCGCTGATCGGGCCGCGGACCCGGCTGGTGGCCGTGACCCATATGTCGAACGTGCTGGGCACGGTGAACGATGTGCGCGCCATCGCCGATCTGGCCCATGCGGCCGGGGCGCTTGTGCTGGTGGACGGCTGCCAGGGGGCGGTGCATTGCAGCCCCGACGTCCAGGCCCTGGACGCGGACTTTTATGTCTTCACCGGCCACAAGCTGTTCGGCCCCACCGGCATCGGCGGCCTGTACGGCAAGCGCGCGGCGCTGGAGGCCCTGCCGCCGTATCAAGGCGGGGGCGAGATGATCGCCACCGTGACCGAGGATACAGTCACCTATGCGGGCCTGCCCCATCGGTTCGAGGCGGGAACGCCGCCGATCCTTGAGGCCATCGGCCTGGGGGCTGCGATCGATTGGCTGGGCCAGTTCGACGCCGGTGCGATCCGTGCTCACGAAGCGATGCTGATGGACCGTGTCCGTGTGCGGCTGGACGGCCGGAACTGGCTGACCGAGATTGGAACCGCGGCGGGCAAGGGGGCGATCTTCACCTTCACCGTCGACGGCGCCCATGCCCATGACATCGCCCAGGTGATGGACCGTTACGGCGTCGCCGTGCGCGCCGGCCTGCACTGCGCCGAGCCGCTGTCCCGCCGGTTCGGCGTCACATCGAGCGCCCGCGCCAGCTTCGCCCTATATAACACCCTCGAGGACGCCGACGCCTTCGCCGACGCCATGATCAAGGCCCGTGAGTTTTTCGCATGAGCGACCCGACGATCCCTGTCACTGACAACGCCGCCTTCGCCGAAGCGTGGGACGCGCCGCAGAAGAGCGCCCTGGCCCAGGCCGAGATCGACCGGATGACGGACGACATCATCGAGGCGCTCAAGTCGGTGTTCGATCCGGAGATCCCGGTCGACATCTATGAGCTGGGACTGATCTACAAGGTCGACCTGTCCGACGACCGCGACGTGGCCATCGAGATGACTCTGACGGCACCCGGCTGTCCCGTGGCCGGCGAGATGCCCGGCTGGGTCGAGGACGCGGTCCGGAAGGTCGAGGGCGTCCGGTCGGCCAAGGCAGAGCTGACGTTCGATCCGCCGTGGGACGCGTCGAAGATGAGCGACGAGGCCAAGCTGGCCCTGAACATGTTCTGATGGACCGTCCGATGACCGAGCTTCAGACCACGACCCGTCCGCGCCGACCGCGTCCCAAGGCCGTCAGCCTGACCGAGGCCGCGGCGGACCGCGTGCGCGACATCATGGCCAAACCCAGGAAGGACGGGGCAGACAAGCCCTATGTCGCCCTGCGCGTCGGGGTGAAGAACGGCGGCTGCGCGGGGCAGGAGTACACCTTCGCCTATGCCGAGACGATCGAGCCGATGGATGAAGTCGTCGAGGACAAGGGGGTGACCATCCTGATCGACCCCAAGGCGATCCTGTTCCTGATCGGCTCCGAGATCGACTATGAGACGACGAAGCTGGCGTCGAAATTCGTGTTCCGGAATCCGAACCAGACCGACGCCTGCGGCTGCGGCGAGAGCGTCACCATCATTCCCGCGAAGGCGCTGGAAGCCGACTGATGATCCGACTGGAGAGGGTGACGAAGCGCTTTCATAGCGCGGCGGGCGAGCGCGTGGCGCTCGACGCCGTCGATCTGACCGTCGAGGCGGGCCAGGTGTTCGGCGTGGTCGGGCGCTCGGGGGCCGGCAAGTCGACGCTGATCCGGGCCATCAATCTGCTGGAACGGCCGGACGCCGGGACGGTGACGGTTGATGGCAGGGAGATGACGGCCCTGGCGCCGGCCGAGCTGCGCGCGGCGCGGCGGCGGATCGGCATGATCTTCCAGCATTTCAACCTGCTGAACGCGAAGACGGTGGCCGAGAACGTGGCCTTCCCGCTGCGGCTGGAGGGGCGGCCGGCGGCGGATGTGGACCGGCGCGTGGCGGACCTGCTGGAGCAGCTTGGGCTGTCCGAGCATGCGCGCAAGCATCCGGCTCAACTGTCGGGCGGGCAGAAGCAGCGGGTGGGCATCGCCCGGGCCCTGGCCTGCGAACCCGGCGTGCTGCTCTGCGATGAAGCGACCAGCGCCCTGGATCCCGAGACGACCGACGAGATCCTTTCGCTGCTGGACCAGCTGAACCGCGACCTGAAGCTGACCATCGTGCTGATCACCCACCAGATGGAGGTGGTGCGCCGCGTCTGCGACCGGGTGGCGGTGCTGAAGGACGGGCGGGTGGTGGAGGAGGGGGCGACGGCCGACGTCTTCCTGCATCCGAAACACGCCGCGACCCGCGCCATGCTGGCCGAGGGCGAGGACGGATTCGAGACCGCTGACGTGCCGCCGGGCGGCCGGCTGGCGAAGCTGACGTTCCGGGGCGGCTCGACCTATGAGCCCGAACTGAGCCGCGTCGCGCGGTCGGTGGGCGTGGACTATTCGATCCTGTCGGGCCGCATCAGCCGTATTCGCGGCGAGCCCTATGGCCAGCTGGTCGTGGCCTTCACCGGCGGCGACGCCGAAGCGGCGGTGGCGCAGCTGACCACGCGTGGCGTTACGGTGGAGGCGGTTTGATGGAAGCCTTCTTCGCCAATGTGGACTGGCCCGAGATCGCCCGGGCGTCGCGCGACACCCTGCTGATGCTGGGCGGATCGATGGCGCTGACGGTGCTGTTCGGTATTCCGTTGGGGGTGCTGCTTTATCTGTCGGGCAAGGGCCGGCTGGCGGCCAATCCGCTGGTGAACGCGGTGCTGTCGTTGATCGTCAACATCCTCCGCTCTGTGCCCTTCATCATCCTGCTGATCGTCATGCTGCCGGTGACGGTGCTGCTGGTCGGGACGTCGCTGGGCGTCGCCGGAGCGATCCCGCCGCTGGTCGTGGGCGCCGCGCCCTTCTACGCCCGGCTGGTCGAGACGGCCCTGCGCGAGGTCGACAAGGGCGTGGTCGAGGCGACCCAGGCCATGGGCGGGACCACCTTCCAGATCGTCACCCGGGCCCTGCTGCCCGAGGCCATGCCCGGCATCATCGCCGGCGCGACCGTGACCGCCATCGCCCTTGTGTCCTACACCGCCATGGCCGGGGTGGTCGGGGCCGGGGGTCTGGGCGACCTGGCCATCCGCTTCGGCTACCAGCGCTTCCAGACCGATGTCATGGTGGTGACCGTCGTATTGCTGCTCCTGCTGGTGCAGGTCCTCCAGATGCTCGGCGACCGGCTGGTCGCCTCTGTTTCCCACCGCTGATCGCTCCCCGAAAGGCCCGCCCATGATCCGCCGCTCGCTCCTGATCCTCGCCGCCGCCGCGACGGTGCTCGCCGCCTGTGGGCAGGGGGCGGACAAGGCCGGGGGCGAAGGGCCGCTGCTGGTTGGGGCGACGGCCGTCCCGCACGCCGAAATCCTCGAGCATATCAAGCCGCTGCTGGCGGCCGAGGGGGTGAACATCGAGATCAAGGTTTTCAACGACTACGTCCAGCCCAACACCCAGCTGGCCGAGCGCCGGCTGGACGTGAACTATTTCCAGACCAAGCCCTATCTGGACGAGTTCAACGCCTCGCGCGGCTCCGACCTGATCACGGTGGCGGGGGTGCATGTCGAGCCGCTTGGCGCCTATTCGCGCCGGTTCCGGACCCTGGCCGAGCTGCCGGACGGGGCGGAGGTGGCGGTGCCCAATGACGCCTCCTCGATCGGACGGTCGCTGATCCTGCTGCAAAAAGCCGGGCTGATCCGCCTGAAGGATCCGGCCAATCCGCTGCAAACGCTGAGGGATATCGTCGCGAATCCGAAGAACCTGCGCTTCCGCGAACTGGAGTCCGCGACCCTGCCGCGGGTGCTCGACCAGGTCGACATGGCGGTGATCAACACCAACTATGCGCTGGACGCCGGCCTGAGGCCGCGCACCGATGCCCTGACCCTTGAAGGCGCCGACAGCCCCTATGTGAATTATCTGGTGGCCCGGCCGGACAATCGCGAGGACCCTCGCGTCGTGGCCCTCGCGGCCATGCTGCGCAGCCAGGCGGTCAAGGATTTCATCGCCCGGAAATACGACGGGGCGGTGATCCCGGCGGCCTGACGCATGGCCTATGACCCCGACTTCGGCGAATGGGTGCGCGAGCATTTCGCGGCCCTGGGTCCGCTCGAGATCAAGCGGATGTTCGGCGGCGCGGGCGTCTATGCGCATGGCCTGATCTTCGCCCTGCTGGATGACGGCGTGGTCTGGCTGAAGGCGGACGAGGTCAATGCACCGCTGCTCGCGGCGGCCGGGTCGCGTCAGTTCACCTATCCGACGAAGGACGGCAAGCAGATGGCGATGGCCTACTGGTCGCTGCCGGAGCCCGCGCTGGACGATTCCGACGCGGCGGCCGACTGGGCCCGGACATCGATCGACGCCGCCCTTCGCAAGTCGGCGCTCCGGAAGCCGCGCAAGCCGAAATCCTAGGCCGCAGCGGCCGGTGTCTTCGCCCGTGCGGCTTCATCGGGCGCGAGAACCCGTACGGCCGGAGCGACGGGACGGCCCGTGGCCTCGGCGATCAGTTCGGCAGTCCTGCCCTCGACGGCGGCTTCGAGGCGGGCGAGGAATTCCTCCTTGCCCAGCCCGGTCGGGATGGGATCGAGGAATTCCAGCGTCGCGGTCCCCGGCGTCTTGCGGAAGGCCTCCTGCGGCCAGAACAGGCCCAGGTTGGTGGCCAGCGGCACGACCGGCATGTCGAAATCGCGGTACATGTGCCAGACGCCGGAGCGATAGCGGAATTTCTCGCCGACCTTGGCCAGGTTGCCCTCGGGATAGATCAGGATCTTCCGGCCGGCGGCATGGGCGTCGGCGGAGCGGTGTTTCAGCGCCTCGCGGGCTTCGCGGCCGCCGCAGTTGTTGACCACGATGGCGCCGAGCTTGCGCAGGACCGTGCCGAGCAACGGAAACTTTTCAAGGTGGTCGCCGGTGACGAAGGCGAGGTCGTCGAACTGGTCATAGGTCGCGAACCCGTCGCCCCAGCTCTGGTGTTTGGACGCGATGATGAAGGCGGCGGCGGGCAGGCGGTCCTTGCCGCGTGCCTCGATGCGGATGCCGGCGAACAGCCGCATGGCCTGGACCATCCGTTTCACATAGCGGCGGATGATCCAGCTGGTCGCGCCTCGGCCCGGCGTCAGGGCCGCGAAGGCCGCCGCCGAGGCATAGATGACCGACAGGAGCCAGTAGGCGACGTTGAAGGCGAGGCTGCGCATCGGTCCACTATGACGTGAAACGGTCCGGGCGAAAGGCTTCAGGCAGCCTGGTCGAGCCGCTCGGCGCTGGTCACCCGGTTGCGGCCGGCGTGCTTCGACGCATAGAGGGCCGCGTCGGCGCGATCCAGCAGGCAGGAGGCGGATTCGCCGACGCGTCGCTGCGCGAAGCCGGCCGACAGGGTCACGGCTCCGAGTTCATCGTCGGTCGAACGGCGGCGCAGCGAGCGAGAGGCGATCTCCTTGCGGATGGCCTCGAGCGCGTTCTGGACCTGGGGGAGGCTTTCCTCGGGGAAGATCATCGCGAACTCCTCGCCACCGTAGCGGGCGGCGATGCGCGGCGCCTTGGCCACCCGGCCCATGACGCTGGCGACGTAGCGCAGCACCTGGTCGCCGGTCTGGTGACCCCAGGTGTCGTTGAACCGCTTGAAATGGTCGATATCGAGCACCGCCAGGGTCAGGGCGCCGCCCTCCGACTCAGCCCGGGCGCAGGCGGATTCCAGATGTTCGTCGAACGCCTTGCGATTGGCTAGATTGGTCAGGGCGTCGGTCATGGCGTCGCGACGGACCTGTTCGAGGTGCTCGCGCAGACGGGCCACCTCCCGCGTCGAATCGTCGAGCCGCTTCTCGAGGGTCTCGTTTTCGCGCTGGATGCGGCGGGTGGCGGTGGTCAGGCCCGAGACGATGGTCTGGAGACCGGCGCCGTCACTGGCCGTTTCGATGCTGGTGGCGGCCTTGTCGAGGGTGTGGCCGTAGGCGGCCTGGGACTTGTGGGCGTTGGCGATGGCTTCGGAGACGCTGGACAGTTCGCGGTCCAGCACCCGGCCGGCGTCGCGGATTTCCTCGGTCAGCCGTCCCCGCGGCAAATACTCGGCGGCGAGCATGTCGGCAGTCGCTTCCGTGAACGGCTCGGACGCGGCCAGGATACGCTTGATCTCCCGCCCCAGCGCGCCGTCGGGGTCGCCGAGATAGTGGACCCAGATTTCGAAATTCAACGGGGTCGGCCAGACGCCAGCCGATTCCATCGCCTCGATCACCCGGCGCGCCAGTCCGTAGGCTTCCGGGCCCCGAAGGGTGGTTTCGAGCTGAGGCGCCATACGAATTCCCCGACGCGTCGCCCTGAGCGACCGTTTCTGCCGGCAACGCTATGCGCGGTTCCGTAACGTCGGGTTAAATCCGGTTCGCTGATCGTCGAATTCCGAGACGTTTCAACCCTTGAGGGAAACGGGCCGACGCAGGAAGGCGGGAACGTCGCCTTCGCCGAACGGACGTCCGTTCGAACGTTGGGGCTCGGGGCTTGTGCCGTCGCCGCGGCGGTCCGACTGGCGCAGGTGAGTCTCCTGCATCGGTCGGTCCTGGGTCGCCGCAGCAGGCGCCTCGGCGGGTGCGGCGATCGGCGCCGGAGTCGGCATCGGAGCCTCAGCCGCCTCCGCCACGGCGGACCTGGCCCCACGACGGCTGCGGGTCCGGCGGGGCTTGGGGGCGTCAGCGGCCGCGACGTCGACCTCGGGGGTTTCGACGGCCGCGGCGACGGGTTCAGGCATCGGAGCCGGCTCGGCGGACGCGACCGGTTCGATCGCGGCGTCGCGCGGTGTTTCGCGGGGCCCGCGGCCGCGGCCCCGGGCGGGCGCACGTTCGGAGCGGCTGGAATCGCGATCCGCGTCGCGGCGCGGCTGCTCCTTGCCGGGCGAGAAGTCGGCACCGTCCAGGGTCAGCTCGATGGGATCCATCTTGATCAGCTTCAGCACCTTGTCGAGCGACCGGTCATCGGCCGGCGTCACGATCATGAAGGTCTGGCCGAGCTTGCCCGCCCGACCGGTGCGGCCGATGCGGTGGACGTAGTCGTCGGCGTGGTGCGAGACGTCGTAGTTGAAGACGTGGCTGACGTCGGGGATGTCGAGACCGCGTGCGGCCACGTCGGAGGCGACCAGCAGCTTCAGCTCGCCCGAGCGGAAGGCGGCCAGGGTCTTCATGCGTAGCGACTGGTCGAGGTCGCCGTGGATCGGCGCGGCGTCGAAGCCGTGCTGTTTCAGCGACTTGGCGACCACATCGACTTCGGATTTGCGGTTGCAGAAGACGATTCCGTTGCGCACGTCGGCGCGGCCGATCAGGGCGCGCAGGGCGGCGCGCTTGGCCTTGGGATCGCTGGACGGGATGCGGACTAAGTACTGGGTGATGGTCTCGGCCGTCATGGCCGGGCGCGAGGCCTCCAGCCGGGTCGGGTCCTTGAGGAACTGGGTCGTCAGTCGGGTGATCTCGGGCGGCATGGTGGCCGAGAAGAAAAGGGTCTGGCGGCGCGGCGGCGTCAGTTTGAAGATGCGCTCGATGTCGGGGATGAAGCCCATGTCCAGCATGCGGTCGGCTTCGTCGATGACCATGATCTCGACGCCGTTCAGCATGACCTTGCCGCGCTCGAACAGGTCCAGCAGCCGGCCCGGGGTGGCGATCAGGACGTCGACGCCCTTGTTCAGCAGGGTCACCTGGTCGCCCATGGAGACCCCGCCGATCAGCAGGGCCCAGCTGAGCTTGGTGCCCTTGGCGTATTTCTCGAACGAAGAGGCGACCTGGTCAGCCAGTTCGCGGGTCGGGGCCAGGACGAGGGCGCGCGGCATGCGGGCCTTGGCCCGGCCCGACGACAGCCGGTCGATCATCGGCAGGGTGAAGGCGGCGGTCTTGCCGGTGCCGGTCTGGGCGATGCCGAGCACGTCACGGCCGGCGAGGGCGACCGGAATGGCGGAAGCCTGGATGGGGGTGGCGGTGGTGTAGCCGGTGTCGGCGACGGCCTTGAGAGTCGTGGGCGAGAGGCCCAGCATTGAGAATTCGGTCATAGGTCCTTGGGACTGGTAAGGACGGCCCGCGCATCGGGTCGTCGTGCGATGTCGCGGAACCGCCCTGTCTCTGGGCGAGCGGGCGGCGCGGATTCGCCAGTCCTGTCCCGAACGTGCGCCGCATATAGAAGTCCCCACGACAGAGTCAACTATTCGTGTGCCGGGTGTCGGGGCTTGGCTTTTCCTAACCGATTGTTAATAGTCGGCCTCGGGATGGGTTGAGTTGGGGGCTTCCAGATGCTGCGAGCGCTTGTCGTCGCGACCTTGGCTGTCGTGTGTCTGGCTGCAGGCCCGGGCCGGGCCGACATAAACTCCGTTTTCGGCAATACGGTGGTCTCGCGCTATCCGGACGGCGGCTGGGTCAAGCACTGGTTCAATCCGGACGGCACCTATGCGGCGCAGTTCTCGGACGGACGGCGGCTGGCGGCGCGCTGGTCGGTGGCGGGCGAGCGGGTCTGCCTGACGCATATGCGGCCCAGCATCATGATGATCCCGCGCTTCTGCACCGAGATGGTTGAGGCCGAGGTTGGCGAGACCTGGCAGTCCCGCGATCCGCTGGGCCGCCGGGTCCAGAATATCCTGGTCGCGGGCCGCAACCCGTAGCACCCGATCTCCCCCACGGGTTGCGCGCCCTCGCCGGACGGCGACGCGTCGCTAGCGTGCGGGTCTGAAACCTCGGGGGAGGGCGTGTGCGTCTGTTTCTGATCGCCCTTACGGCCGCCTTCGCCGTGTGGCTGCCTCGCGCGCCCGCCGAGGGCAGCGAGGTTCCCTATATCCCCGCGGCGACGATCCAGGCTGGCCAGGCCGTCCTGACCATGCCGCCCGGGCGCTATGGTTCGATCCAGCATGTCCGGACCCCGTTGCCGCCCAAGGCCATCGCCCTGACCTTCGATGACGGCCCCAGCCCCCTGTACAACACCCAGGTGCTGGACATCCTCGACGCGCGGGGGATCAAGGCCACCTTCTTCTTCGTCGGCCAGTATGTGCGAATGCACCCTGAACAGGTGCGCGAGGTCGTGCGCCGGGGCCATAACGTGGCCAGCCACAGTTGGTCGCATCCGACCTATCTCCGCCATTGGGCGCGTGAGGCCCAGGTCAGCGAGGTGCGCAAGAGCTACGCCGCCCTCGAGGCCGCCCTGGCCGACGCCCCGCCCGAGGAACGCGCCCGGATCGAGCCGATGTTCCGCTTTCCGGGTCTGGGCGAGGGCGCCTGGATGGCGGATTGGCTGAACCAGCGCGGGATCATCGTCGTCTCGGCCGAGGCCGGCACCGATGACTGGCGCGGCTATTCGGCCGAGTCGATCACCCGGATCACGCTGAATGCGATGGAGAGCAACCGGGGCGGGGTGCTGATCCTGCACGAGACCCGGCCGCAGATGATCCGGGCGCTACCCGGCCTGCTGGACGAACTGACCGCGCGCGGCTTCACCTTCGTGCAGATCACGGCGGGGCCGGACGGGCGCGAACAGGCGCTGGCGGCGGATGATGCGGTGCTGACGCTGCGGTGAGGGACGCCGGTTCACACCGGCGGGGCCGCGCCATTCCCTGATTTCGGTTTCAAAGGGAATGGCGCGAGTGACGGGACTCGAACCCGCGACCTCCGGCGTGACAGGCCGGCACTCTAACCAACTGAGCTACACCCGCGTATTCCCGACGCGAAGCAGTGCTCCGCGGCGAGGGGCGTCGTTTAGGCGGGGGGGCCTCGCAGTGTCAAGCGCGTCCGGGAAGGAAATCGACGATCATCGCGTTGTGACTCCCGGACCCGCCACCGCGGCGGCTTCCGGAGGCGCGACCGGGCCCGTGATACCGCCGTCCACGGGCAGTTGGACCGCGACCGCAGGCGGCGGTGGCGTGTAGTGGACGCCGACCCCCGGCCCCAGCGGCAGATCCAGCGCGACCCACAGCGCCACCATGGTCAGGCCCGCGACCAGGAAGGCGCCGGCGTAGGGCAGCATGGTGGACATCAGCGAGCCCAGGCCGAATCTCGGGTCCCAGCGCTGGGCGAAGGTCAGGATCAGGGGGAAGTAGCTCATCAGCGGGGTGGCGATGTTGGTCACCGAATCGCCCATGCGGTAGGCGGCCGTGGTCATCTCCGGGCTGATGCCCAGCAGCATGAACATGGGCACCACGATCGGGGCGAGGGCCGACCATTTGGCCGAGGCCGAGCCGACGAACAGGTCGAAGAAGCATGACACCAGGACGACGCTGATCAGCAGCAGGGGAGCGGGCATGTTGATCTGGCGCAGCTGCTCGGCGGCATTGATGGCAAGGATCGGCCCTAGGCCCGACCAGTTGAACATCGCCACGAAATGGGCGGCGAAGAAGACGAGCACGAGATAGGGGGCGAGCTGGACGATGCCCTCGCGCATCATGCGGACCAGATCGCGGTGGCTGGTCACGCTGCGCGCGCCGATGCCGAAGGCCGCGCCGGACATGAAGAAGGTCAGGGCGAAGAAGGCGGCGAGGGATTTGTAGAGGGGGTTGAACCGCTGGGCCGCCTCGGCGTCGGGGTCGACGAAGGGCGAGCCAGGCAGGGCGGTGATCAGGGCCCAGAGGGCGATCATGGCGAGGACCGTCAGGCCCGCGAAAGCGAGGCCACGTTTTTCATCTGCGGTGATGGCGGTCTTCTCGTCGGCGGTCGTGACGGCGCCGTCGATCGGCTTCCAGGGCCCGAGGCGGGGCTCGATGATCCGGTCCGTGATGAACCAGACGATCGGGGTGAAGACCAGCACGACGCCGACGATGAAGAACCAGTTGCCGGCGATGTTCACGGAGTAGGACGGGTCGATCAGATGCGCGGCCGGTTCGGTGATGCCGAGCAGCAGGGCGTCCTGGGCGCCGGGGAACAGGTTTCCCGCATAGCCGCCCGAAACCGCCGCGAACCCGGCTGCGAGACCGGCCAGGGGATGGCGGCCGACGGCGGCGAAGATCACGGCGGCCAGGGGGATGACCACGACATAGGCGGCGTCAGAAGCGTGGTGGGAGAGCATGCCGGTGATGACGATGACCGGCGTCAGGATCGCCTTGGGGGCGTTCAGCAGGGCGGAGCGGATCGCGGTTGTGAACAGGCCGCTGCGTTCGGCGACCGAGGCCCCGTAGATGATGGTGACGACGATACCCAGGGGCGGGAAGTCGGTCAGGGTCGAGGGCATGCCGATGATCAGCCGCTCGAGGTTCTCGGGCGCCAGCAGGCTCTTCGCGGCCAGGGCATCGCCCGTGACCGGATTCACCGCCGACCAGCCCAGGCCGGCCCCGACAAGGCTCAGGACGATCAGTCCGCCGATCAGCCAGAGGAACAGGAAGACGGGATCGGGCAGTTTGTTGCCGATGCGTTCGATGCCGTTCAGCACCCGGCTTCCCATGGTCATGCGTCCCTCCCGGACGGTTCTCAGAACAGCGCGCCATAGGGCGGGAGCGGCGCTTGCGAGGCAAGACTGACGGCCTGCGACATGCTGTCCCCTAATCTGCGAACCATTCTCAAGAAAAACCTTTCGTCACATGGGTTTGAACGGGCGCGGTTCCGGGGCTAGAAAGCGCCGAATCCGCCCCTCCCTTTGACGGCGGACAAGGTCCCTTCCGGATGAATGCATTCCTGCTCGAATATCTGCCGATCGTGATCTTTCTCGGGATCGCGGCGGTGCTCGGTCTCGGTTTCATGCTGGCGGCCTGGGTGCTGGCGCCGAAGAACCCCGACAGCGAGAAGCTGTCGGCCTATGAGTGCGGCTTCAACGCGTTCGACGACGCGCGCATGAAGTTCGACGTGCGCTTCTATCTGGTCTCCATCCTCTTCATCATCTTCGACCTTGAGGTGGCCTTCCTGTTCCCGTGGGCGGTGTCGATGTTCGACCTGTCGCGCGCGGGCATGGTGTTCGCCTTCTGGTCGATGATGGTCTTCCTCGGCGTGCTGACCGTCGGGTTCATCTACGAATGGAAGAAGGGCGCGCTCGAATGGGAGTGACGACCAATACCGTCCCGCTGGTCGGAGTCGGCAACCAGGGCGCTTCGCCCGTGGGGCCGGCGTCGTCGCGTCTGGCCACGCCGATGAGCACGACCATGTTCAACACCGGCGCGCGGTCGGCGGTCGAGGGCTATGACCCGGCCATCCACGACAAATTCTTCGAGGCCGTGAACGCCGAACTGGGCGAGCGCGGCTTCATCACCACCTCGCTGGACGACGTCATCAACTGGGCCCGGACGGGTTCGCTGATGTGGATGACATTCGGCCTGGCCTGCTGCGCCGTGGAGATGATGCAGGCGTCGATGCCGCGCTTCGACATGGAGCGGTTCGGCATGGCCCCGCGCGCCAGCCCGCGTCAGTCGGACCTGATGATCGTGGCCGGCACCCTGACCAACAAGATGGCTCCGGCCCTGCGCAAGGTCTACGACCAGATGCCGGACCCGCGCTACGTCCTGTCCATGGGCAGCTGCGCCAACGGCGGCGGGTATTACCACTACAGTTATAGCGTGGTGCGCGGCTGCGACCGGGTCGTGCCGGTGGATGTCTATGTGCCGGGCTGTCCGCCGACGGCGGAGGCGCTGCTGTACGGGCTGTTGCAGTTGCAGAAGAAGATCCGGCGCACGGGGACGATCGACCGATGAACGCGCTCGCCCGTATTGCGGAGATGGAATCCGCCCTGACGCCGCTCGGGGCGGAGATGGTCGGCGAACTGGGCGTCGAGGCGCAGGTGGCGTTCGGCGAACTGACGCTGATGGCCACGCGCGCCAACATCCTGTCGGTGCTGACGGCGCTGAAGGAGCGGTTCGGTTTCCACCAGCTGCTCGACCTGTGCGGCGTCGACTTCCCCGACCGGGCCGAGCGGTTCGAGGTGGTCTATCACCTGCTGTCGATGACGCGGAACGCGCGCGTGCGGGTCAAGCTGACGACCGACGAGGTCCAGCCGGTGCCGAGCGCCGTGGGCGTCTTCCCCTGCGCCGACTGGTTCGAGCGCGAGGCGTTCGACATGTACGGCATGCTGTTCGAGGGCCATCCGGACCTGCGCCGGCTGCTGACCGACTATGGTTTCCAGGGGCATCCGCTCCGCAAGGACTTCCCGATGACCGGGTATGTCGAAGTGCGTTACGACGAGGAGCAGAAGCGGGTTGTGTATGAACCCGTCAAACTGACCCAGGAGTTCCGGAACTTTGATTTCCTGTCGCCCTGGGAAGGCGCGGACTATCCGCTGCCCGTTCTGCCCGGCGACGAGAAGGCGGGATGATCCATGAAGATGAATCGCGCGGCCATCCGTTCGGCGTCCTCCTTCTTCCTGGTGACGTTCTCGACGGCCTTCCTGTTCACGCTGGGAGCGCGGCTGACCGGCTGGTTCACGCGGGCGCCCGAGGTGGAGCCGGCGCAGCTGCAGTCGCTGGGCGTGGCGATCATGGTCGCCGTGGTCTGTCTGGCGGTCGGGGCAGGGATCCGTCGGCTGTCGGCCGGCGAGTTGCAGAGCGCGCTTCTGGGCGCCTCGGCGGTGCTGCTGTCGACGCCGCTGGCGCTGGCAGTGCTGACCGGCAACTGGGAGCTTTCAACGGCCGCGGTCTCGGGCATGGGCGTGTTGACGCTGGCCCTGGGATGGCTGGTGGCACTGACCCGCAAGGGCCGTTTGCACGACGAGGATTCCGTTGATGGCTGACGGTCACAACAAACCCCTGCCCATCGGCGCCACCGACATCTTCGATGACGGTCTGACCGATCACGCCCGGGCGATGGACGAGCGGAAGTTCACGATCAATTTCGGCCCGCAACACCCGGCCGCGCACGGCGTGCTGCGTCTGGTGCTGGAGCTGGACGGCGAGCTGGTCACCCGCGTCGACCCGCACATCGGCCTGCTGCACCGCGGCACCGAAAAGCTGATGGAGGCCCGGACCTACCTGCAGAACGTGCCCTATCTCGATCGTCTCGACTATGTCGCGCCGATGAACCAGGAGCACGCCTTCTGCCTGGCCATCGAGAAGCTGCTCGGCGTGGACGTGCCGTACCGGGCCCAACTGATCCGGGTGCTGTATTCCGAGATCGGCCGCATCCTCTCGCACCTGCTGAACGTGACCACCCAGGCCATGGACGTCGGCGCCCTGACGCCGCCGCTGTGGGGCTTCGAGGAACGCGAGAAGCTGATGGTGTTCTACGAGCGCGCCTCGGGCGCCCGTCTGCACGCCAACTATTTCCGCCCCGGCGGCGTCCACCAGGACCTGCCGATGGAGCTGGTCGACGACATCGGCCGCTGGTGCCGTGAATTCCCGGCGGCGCTGAAGGACATCGAGTCCCTCGTTACCGAGAACCGCATCTTCAAACAGCGCAACGTCGACATCGGCGTGGTGTCGAAACAGCAGGCGCTGGACTGGGGTTTCACCGGGGTGATGCTGCGCGGTTCGGACATTCCGTGGGACCTGCGCAAGTCGCAGCCGTACGAATGCTACGCCGATCTCGAGTTCGACATCGCCGTCGGCAAGAACGGCGACTGCTGGGACCGCTACCTGTGCCGCATCGAGGAGATGAAGCAGTCGGTGCACATCATGGAGCAGTGCATCCACAAACTGCGCAACTGCCCCGGCGAGCCGGTCATGGTCGAGGACAACAAGATCGTCCCGCCGCGTCGCGGCGAGATGAAGCGGTCGATGGAAGCCCTGATCCACCACTTCAAACTCTACACCGAAGGCTTCCGCACCCCGGAGGGCGAGGTCTATGCCTCGGTCGAGGCGCCCAAGGGCGAGTTCGGCATCTATCTGGTCTCGGACGGCACCAACAAACCCTATCGCGTCAAGATCTCGGCCCCGGGCTTCCGCTCGCTGCAGGCCATGGACTGGATGAACCGCGGCCACATGCTGGCGGATGTCTCGGCCATTCTGGGCTCGCTCGACATCGTGTTCGGCGAGGTCGACCGGTGATGTTCGACTGCGATCCCGCCACCGTTATCGACCAGCAACTCGCCGCATGGCGGGCGCGCGACGCGGAGGCGTTCGCGTCCCACTATGCCGCCGACGCGGTGATGACCGACCATCCGGGCGTGGTGACCTTCAGCGGCCGCGAGGCCATTCAGGCGCGCTATGCCGAGGCGTTCGCCGCCAGGGGCGCAGCAGAGGTGGTCATCGAGACGCGGATCGTTTCCGGCGAATACGTCATCGACGACGAGACGGTTTCGTGGGCGCGGGGCGGCGGACGCGCCGTCGTCATCTATCGCGTGCAGAACTGCCTGATCACCCGTGCGGACTATCTGCCGTTCCAGGCGGCTTCGGCCGGGACGGAGGCGGTCCAGTGAGCGCCTTCGCCGTCGATCCGATTTTCACCCAGTTGCAGGCGATCGCGTTCGCCGGGCTGCTGGCGTTCGCCGTCGCGGTGCAGTTCGCCTTCTCGCCCAAGCGTCGGGCGATCATGGGCGGGATGAAATTCGCCATGGCCAGCGCCGTCGTCGCGGCTCCGGGGCTGGCCGGCGTGACCTTCGTGCGCGGAGCCTACCGGCTGGGTTATCTGGAAGAGGGGCGCGGCTTCTGGGAGGCCAATCTGCGCTCGATCGTCTGGATGAGCGGCGCGATCTTCGCGGGCCAAATGGCCGTGCGTTTCCTGCCGCCGATGTCGTGGCTGTCGCGTGATCTGGGGAACGCCGGACGGGCCGTGTGGAGCGAGCGTCTGGGCCGCTGGCTGGGGAGGACGCGATGAGCGACAAACCCCTGAGCGATCTGGTGCGGCAGGGCTGGTCCGTGGTCGCCTATTCGGCCACCGACATGAGCGGCGAAACCTATCAGCACAATGTGCTGCTCACCCGTCAGGGCGCGCATCGCATCCTGACGCTGCGCAAGAAAATGATGGGCGAGGGGATCGTCGCCTCGGAGTTGGAAGTCTGATGAGCGTTCGTCGTCTCGCCAAGGAACAGCCCGCCTCGTTCGCCTTCTCGAAGGCGACGAAGGCCAAGGCCGACTGGTGGATCGCCAAATATCCGGATGACCGCCGCCAGTCGGCGGTGATCCCGATCCTGTGGCTGGTGCAGAAGCAGGAGGGCTGGTGCCCCGAGCCGGCGTTGCGCGCCATCGCCGAGCTGCTGGGCATGCCCTACATCCGGGTGCTCGAGGTCGTCACCTTCTACACCATGTTCATGCTCGAGCCGGTCGGCTCGGCGGCCCTGATCCAGGTCTGCGGCACCACGCCCTGCATGCTGCGCGGGGCCGGCGAACTGATGGACGTCTGCAAGAAGAAGATCGGGCCGAAAGACACGCTGAGCGCCGACGGCCGCTTCACCTGGCAGGAAGTCGAATGCCTCGGCGCCTGCGCCAATGCGCCGATGGCCCAGATCAACGACTATTATTTCGAGGATCTGACCGCCGACAGCATGGCGCAGATCATCGACGACTTCGCCGCCGGCAAAACGCCGAAACCGGGCAGCCGCGTCGGTCGCGCCAGTTCCGAGCCGGAGGGCGGGGCCCTGACCCTGACCGATCCCAAGCTGTACGACGGCTCGGCGGGCAAGAAGATCAAGAAGCTGCCCAATAGCGATCCGGTGGTCGCATGAGCCGTCCCGACCTTTCCGATGACGCCCGGCTGGCCGAGTACCGCGCGGAACTGCGCACGGTTGGCCGCAACCAGCGGCTGGCGGGTTTCGCCCTGGTCATCCTCGGGGCCATCGCCGTCTGGGCCGCCGGCTATGCCGGTGGAGCGGGACCGGCGGTCCAGTGGGGCGGCTATGCGGCCCTCGCGTTCGGCTGGGCCCTGATGCTGGCCGCCATCTTCCTGCGCACGCGCTATCACCGCCGCCGCATGCGGGAGGAGGGGTGATGACGATGAACCTGAAGCCGGAGACCCTGCGCATTCTCGTCTTTGCCGGGATCGCGGATGTCGTGATTGGCGCCGGGCTGGCGATCGCCATGATCAGGGGCCTGTTCGGCCCCGGCCTCGAGCTGTTTTCGCTCGCTGGCGTCGCCGTCGCCGTGTGGGGAGTGGTCCTGATCGTATGGGGCCGCCACAAGCTCAGCCAGGTCGAAGACCGGCGTGGAGATCTGAACTGACCATGGTCGGAATCCTCGAAGACAAGGATCGCATCTTTACCAACCTCTACGGCCTCCAGGACTGGACGCTGGAGGGGGCGAAGAACCGCGGCGCGTGGAACGCGACGAAGGACATGCTCGACCTCGGGCGTGACTGGATCATCACCAACGTCAAGAACTCGGGCCTGCGCGGACGCGGCGGGGCCGGTTTCGGCACGGGTCTGAAATGGTCCTTCATGCCGAAAGAGGTGAAGGACCGGCCGCACTATCTGGTCGTCAACGCCGACGAGTCCGAGCCCGGGACCTGCAAGGACCGGGAGATCATGCGCCATGATCCGCAGCTGCTGATCGAAGGCTGTCTGATCGCCAGCTTCGCGATGCAGGCGCACGCCTGCTACATCTATCTGCGCGGCGAATATGTGCTGGAACGCGAGCGCATGGAGGCGGCGGTCAAGCAGGCCTATGAGGCCAGGCTGATCGGCAAGAACAACGTCCACGGCTGGGATTTCGACGTCTATATCCACCACGGCGCGGGCGCCTATATCTGCGGTGAAGAGACGGCGCTGCTGGAGTCGCTGGAGGGCAAGAAGGGCCAGCCGCGACTGAAGCCGCCGTTCCCGGCGGGCGCGGGTCTGTACGGCTGCCCGACCACGGTGAACAACGTCGAGTCGATCGCGGTGGTGGGCACCATCCTGCGCCGCGGGGCCGAGTGGTTCGCGGGCTTCGGCCGGCCGAACAACACCGGCACCAAGATCATGTCGATCAGCGGCCACGTGAACCGGCCGTGCAATGTTGAGGAGGCGATGTCGATCCCGCTGCGTCAGCTGCTGGAAGACCATTGCGGCGGCGTGCGGGGCGGCTGGGACAATCTGAAGGCCATCATCCCCGGCGGCTCCTCGGTGCCGCTGATCACGCGCGAAATGTCGGAAGTCGCGCTGATGGATTTCGACTCCTTGCGCGAAATGCGCTCGGGCCTCGGCACGGCGGCGGTGATCGTCATGGACCAGTCGACCGACCTGGTCCGCGCCATCGCCCGCATCAGCTATTTCTACAAGCACGAGAGCTGCGGCCAGTGCACGCCGTGCCGCGAGGGCACGGGCTGGATGTGGCGGGTGCTGGAGCGGATGGCCGTCGGTGAAGCCGACCCGTCCGAGATCGACCTGCTGCTGGAAGTCTCGACCCAGATCGAGGGCCACACCATCTGCGCCCTCGGCGACGCCGCCGCCTGGCCGGTGCAGGGGCTGATCCGGCATTTCCGTCACGAGATCGAGGAGCGCATCTCGTCCTACCGCAGCCGCCGTGCGAATTTCGCCGGCCATGCGATCGCGGCGGAGTAGGGGATGCGGGTTCTCGCCGTCATCGTCGTGACCGCTCTCGCTCTCGCCGCCTGCGGCGCGGAGTCGGAGACGGCTGCGCCGACGCCGGAGGTTGTTGCTGGGCCTGTGGTTCCTGCTGTTGACGCCGGTTCCGCCCCCGCCGTCGTCCTGAACGAGACAAGCCGACGGCAGGTCTGCGTCGCGGGCATGGCGGCGATTCACGGGCAGACCATCGACGCGGCCGGCTTCGAAGGCGAGACGGTCGGGGCGGTTCGCATCGATGGAACCGACGGGAACATCATCTCCCTCTCCTGGCCGGCCCCGGTCGACGGCGGACGGCGCTTCGCCGACTGCCGGATCGAGGGCGATGTGATTCAGTGGCGACCCACCCGTCCGGGCTCCGGCGAAACCGCGGCCTGGATGAACGGGCCTGCCGATCCGGTGACCCGCTTCGCTTTTGAGGGTGACGAAATTCTCGTCACCCAGACATTCGATGACGGAACAAAGACGCAGACGATGCTGTCTGCACCGTCTGCCAGGGGGCGGGGCTGATGCGCGGCAAGGTTCTGAGTTACGACGACTATACCGGCTCCGGCCTGATCAGCGGCGACGACGGCGTGCGCTACACCTTCACGCGCGGGAGCCTGATGGGCGGGGCGCGCGAGGCCTTCGCCGGCCAGCAGGTCGATTTCGAGGTCGCGGACGGCGTGGCGACCAACATCTACGTCACCGGCGGCGCACCGCTGAACCTGTCGGGCGACAAGAACCGGATCGTGGCCGCCCTGCTGGCCTTCGTTCTCGGCGGGATCGGCATCCACAAATTCTATCTCGGCAAGACGACCGCCGGGGTGCTGATGCTGCTGGGCGGCACGATCGGCTGGATCACGTTCGGCTTTGTTCCGGCGCTCGTCTACCTCATCGCCTTCATCGAATTCATCATCTACCTGCTCAAGACCGACGGCGACTTCCACCGCGACTATGTCGCGGGGAACAAGTCCTGGTTCTGATCCGGTCCGCTTAGAGAAACGCAGAGGTCGCGGCGAATGCCCATCGCGAAAGTCAACGGCGTAGAGGTCGAGTTCGAGCCCGGGATGACCGTGCTCCAGGTCGCCGAGCGCGCTGGCGAGGAGATTCCGCGCTTCTGCTATCACGAGCGGCTGTCGATCGCCGGCAACTGCCGTATGTGCCTGGTCGAGGTGAAGCCCGGACCGCCGAAGCCGCAGGCGTCGTGCGCCCTGCCGGCCGCCGAGGGCCAGGAGATCTTCACCGACACGCCGATGGTCAGGAAGGCCCGCGAAGGGGTGATGGAGTTCCTGCTCATCAACCACCCGCTGGACTGCCCGATTTGCGACCAGGGCGGCGAGTGCGACCTGCAGGACCAGGCCATGGGCTATGGCCGCGACGGCTCCCGCTATGCGGAGAACAAGCGCGCGGTCGAAGAAAAGAACATGGGCCCGACCATCAAGACCTTCATGACGCGGTGCATCCAGTGCACCCGCTGCGTGCGGTTCGTGACGGAAGTGGCGGGCGTGCCGGACATCGGCATGATCTCGCGCGGCGAGGACGCCGAAATCACCACCTATCTGGAGAAGGCGGTCGACAGCGAGCTGTCGGGCAATGTCAACGACCTGTGCCCCGTCGGCGCCCTGACCCACCGGCCGTGGCAGTATCACTATCGTCCTTGGGAGCTGAAGAAGACCGAGACCATCGACGTGATGGACGCGCTGGGCTCGAACATCCGGGCCGATGCGAAGGGCAGCGAGGTCATGCGCATCCTGCCGCGCGTCAACGAGGGCATCAACGAGGAGTGGCTGTCGGACGTCAGCCGCTATGCCGTTGACGGTCTGCAGGCGCGTCGTCTGGACCAGCCGTATGTGCGAGAGAACGGCAAGCTGCGCCCGGCCACGTGGGACGAAGCGCTCGGGGTCGTGGCCGAGAAACTGACGGCCGCTTCGGCGGACCGGATCGGCGTCATCGCCGGCGATCTGCAGGATGCGGAGTCGATGAAGGCGGCGCTGGATCTGTTCCGGGCGCTGGGATCGGCCAATACCGACTGCCGTCAGGACGGCTCGGCGCTGGGTTACGGCCCGCGCGAGGGCTGGCTGTTCAACTCGGGCCTGGCCGGGATCGAGGCGGCCGACGCCGTGCTGATCGTGGGCGCCAATCCGCGCACCGAGGCGCCGCTGCTGAACACCCGTCTGCGCAAGGCGTGGCTGGCGGGGACGAGCGAGATCGGACTGGTCGGCGAGCAGGCCGATTTGACCTATGAATACAGCTACCTCGGCTCGGGTTCGAAGACCCTCGGCAAACTGCCCAAGGCGGCGATCGACGCCCTGACCAAGGCCGAGCGACCGGCGATCATCGTCGGCGGCGGCGCGCTGTCGGGCGAGTCCGGACCGTCGGTGCTGAACGCGCTCGGCGCGCTGGCGAAGAAGGTCGGCGTGGTGGCCGGGGGCTGGAACGGCTTCAACGTCCTGCACACCGCCGCTTCGCGCGTGGCGGGTCTGGACATGGGTTTCGTGCCCGCTGAAGGCGGCCTGACGGCGGCGCAGATGGCGGGCAAGGGCGCGCTGGACGTGCTGCTGCTGCTGGGCGCGGACGAGATCGACGCCTCGGCTTCGAAGGCTTTCAAGGTCTATCTGGGCAGCCATGGCGACCGTGGCGCGCACGGCGCCGACGTGATCCTGCCGGGCGCGGCCTATACGGAAAAGTCGGGCCTCTACGTCAACACCGAGGGCCGGGTTCAGCTCGCCGAACGCGTCGTCTTCCCCAAGGGGCAGGCGAAAGAGGACTGGGCCATCCTGCGGGCGCTGTCGGCCCGCGTGGGGCGGACCCTGCCGTACGACACGCTGGACGCCCTGCGTGCGAAGCTGATGGCGGATCACCCGACCTTCGGCCGGATCGACTATCTGGCCCCGGCCGCGTCCTTCGACGTCGGGTCGCTGGGCAAGAAGGGCGACCTCGGCGACGTGGCGTTCCGTTCGGCCGTGCGCGACCCTTATCTGAACAACCCGATCACGCGCGCCAGCGCGACCATGGCCGAGCTGTCCGCCCTGCGGATCGCCCCGGTCGCGATGGCGGCGGAGTAAGGCGCGATGGACTTCTGGACCACACCCCTCGGCTGGACCCTCGCCACGGCGGGCGGCATCCTGCTGGTCACCGTCGGGATCCTGATCTCGCTGGCCTTCCTGCTGCTGGCCGACCGGAAGATCTGGGCCGGCGTGCAGATGCGCAAAGGGCCCAATGTCGTCGGGCCGTTCGGCCTGCTGCAGTCGTTCGCCGACTTCTTCAAATTCGTGCTGAAGGAAATCATCGTCCCGGCCGGCGCCGACAAGGTGGTGTTCCTGCTGGCGCCGCTGCTGACCTTCATCCTGGCCTTCATCGCCTGGGCGGCCATTCCGTTCGCGCCGGGCTGGGTTATCTCCGACCTCAACGTCGGCATCCTGTACATCTTCGCGATCAGCTCGCTGGGCGTGTACGGCATCATCATGGGCGGCTGGGCTTCGAACTCGAAGTATCCGTTCCTCGGCTCGTTGCGGTCGGCGGCGCAGATGGTGTCCTATGAGGTGTCCATCGGCCTGGTGATCATCAACGTCATCCTGCTGGCCGGGTCGATGAACCTGACCTCGATCGTGACGCAGCAGCAGGGCATGTTCTGGAACTGGTTCGCGTTCGGCGGCGGGGCCGGGACCTGGCCGACCATCGCGGTCATGTTCCCGATGGCGATCATCTTCTTCGTCTCGGCCCTGGCCGAGACCAACCGTCCGCCGTTCGACCTGCCCGAGGCCGAGTCCGAGCTCGTGGCGGGCTATCAGGTCGAATACAGCTCGACCCCGTACCTGCTGTTCATGATCGGCGAGTACGCCAACATCGTCTTCATGTGCGCCATGATCACCCTGCTGTTCTTCGGCGGGTGGAATCCGGGCGTGCCGCAGGACTGGCTGGACATGCTGCCGGGCTGGCTGGAGCAGGCCATCTATCTGGTCACCTTCCTGGGCAAGACCGTCTTCTGGTTCTGCATGATCGCTCTCGTGAAGGCCTTTGTGCCCCGCTACCGCTACGACCAGCTGATGCGTCTGGGCTGGAAGATCTTCCTGCCGACCTCGCTGGTCTGCGTCGTCGTGGTCGCCGCCTGGCGCGTGTTCGCGGTGGGCGCATGACCCGGATCCTGACCATCGCCGTGCTGGCCGCGCTGACCGGCGCCTGCACCATCCCGACCTATGAGGCCGACCCTGTGTCGCCGCATCAGTGGGAACGTCGCCAGGAGGCGATCATGCGCCAGCAGGCCGAGCGGGAACGCCTGTGCCGCATCACCAGGGAAGACGACCCGCGCAAGGAAGAGCTTTGCCGCGGCGTGTCCGGAGCCAGCCAGTAATGTTGAACCGTCTCGTCCAGGCCGCGAAGGGCGCCCTCCTGATCGACGTGATCGGCGCCGTCGGCCTGTCGCTGAAATACATGGCCCGGCCCAAGGCCACGGTGAACTATCCGTTCGAGCGCAATCCGCAGTCGCCGCGTTTCCGGGGCGAGCACGCCCTGCGCCGCTATGCGAACGGCGAGGAACGCTGCATCGCCTGCAAGCTTTGCGAGGCGATCTGCCCGGCCCAGGCCATCACCATCGAGGCCGAACCGCGCGCCGACGGCAGCCGCCGCACGACCCGCTACGACATCGACATGGTCAAATGCATCTACTGCGGCCTGTGCGCCGAGGCCTGCCCGGTCGACGCCATCGTCGAGGGTCCGAACTCGGAGTTCACCGTCGAGACGCGGGAAGAGCTGCTCTACGACAAGGACCGGCTGCTCGCCAACGGCGACCGCTGGGAACGACTGATCGCGAAGAATCTGGAACTCGACGCGCCTTACCGGTAAGGCGCACACGCTGAACAGGACGGCGATTCCGAACGGGGTCGTCCTCCACTAACCGAAAGGGGCGCAGGCCTCCGATGTTGCAAGGCATTGCCTTCTATCTGCTGGCCACGGTGGCCGTGCTGGGCGGCCTGATGGTCGTCACGGCGAAGAACCCCGTGCACAGCGTGCTGTGGCTGATCCTGGCCTTCTTCTCGTCGGCGGGGCTGTTCGTCCTGCTCGGGGCGGAGTTCCTGGCGATGCTGCTGGTGGTCGTCTACGTCGGCGCCGTGGCGGTGCTGTTCCTGTTCGTCGTCATGATGCTGGACGTCGACTTCGTGAAGCTGCGCGAGGGCTATGCCCGCTATCTGCCGCTGGCGATGATCGTCGCGGGAATCCTGCTCGCCGAGATGGTCATGATCTCGCTGGCCGTGGTCAGCGGGGGCGCGGCCGCCGATGCGACCGGGCCGGTCGCGGCGACGGCGGACATGAGCAATGTCGAGGCCATCGGACGTGTTCTGTACACGGACTATGTCTACATCTTCCAGGCGGCGGGGATCGTCCTGCTGATCGCCATGATCGGCGCCATCGTCCTGACCCTGCGCCACAAGCCCGGCATCAAGCGCCAGAACATCGCCCGCCAGGTTGGCCGCGATGCGAAGACGGCGATGGAGGTCAAGTCCGTGACCACCGGCGCCGGCGTCACTCCCGAGGATCTGGTCTGATGGATATCACCCTGCAGCACTATCTGGCGGTGGGCGCGATCCTGTTCACCATCGGGGTCTTCGGCATCTTCGTGAACCGCAAGAACGTCATCATCATCCTGATGTCGGTCGAGCTGATCCTGCTGGCCGTGAACATCAATTTCGTCGCCTTCTCGGCCTATCTGAACGACGTGCAGGGGCAGATCATGGCCATGTTCGTCCTGACCGTGGCCGCGGCCGAGGCCGCCATCGGCCTGGCCATTCTGGTGACCTTCTTCCGCAACCGCGGCGACATCGCGGTTGACGACGCCTCCGTGATGAAGGGCTGACCGTGGATCTCGCGCTTCTCGTCACCCTGGGCGTCTTCGCGCCGCTGCTCGGCGCCGTTATCGTCGGCCTGAGCGGCCGGCGGCTCGGCGACCTGGTCTCGAAGACCATCACCACGGGCCTGCTGTTCTTCTCCTGCGCCGTGGCGTGGGTCGTGTTCAGCCAGTGGACCTGGGGGCATATGGAGGCCTTCACGGTCGAGCTGTTCCCCTTCATCAATGTCGGCGATTTCCAGTCGGTCTGGTCGATCCGCATCGACGCCCTGTCGGCGGTCATGCTGGTCGTGGTCACCAGCGTGTCCTCGCTCGTCCACCTCTATTCGTGGGGGTATATGGCCGAGGATCCCGACAAGCCGCGGTTCTTCGCCTATCTGTCGCTGTTCACCTTCGCCATGCTGGCGCTGGTCACCGCCGCCGACTTCATGCAGCTGTTCTTCGGCTGGGAAGGGGTGGGGCTGGCGTCCTATCTGCTGATCGGTTTCTGGTACAAGAAGTCCACCGCCAGCGCCGCCGCGATCAAGGCCTTCGTGGTCAACCGGGTCGGCGACTTCGGCTTCGCCCTCGGCATCCTGACGGTGTTCTGGATGTTCGGCACGATCCAGTTCGCCGAACTGTTCCCGATGATCGCCGCCAAGGCGGGAACCGGCTGGGTCTTCCTGGGTCACAACTGGTCGGCGCTCGACCTCGCTGGCGCCCTGCTGTTCGTCGGCGCCATGGGCAAGTCGGCCCAGTTCTTCCTGCACACCTGGCTGCCCGACGCCATGGAGGGCCCGACGCCGGTGTCGGCCCTGATCCACGCGGCGACCATGGTCACCGCCGGCGTCTACATGGTCTGCCTGCTGTCGCCGATCTATGAGTACGCCCCGTTCGCCTCGGCCATCATCGCCCTGACCGGCGCGGTCACGGCCCTGTTCGCGGCGACGGTCGGTCTGGCCCAGAACGACATCAAGCGGGTCATCGCCTATTCGACCTGTTCGCAGCTCGGCTACATGTTCTTCGCGGCGGGCGTCGGCGCCTATCAGGCCGCCATGTTCCACCTGTTCACCCACGCCTTCTTCAAGGCCCTGCTGTTCCTCGGCGCCGGCTCGGTCATTCACGGCATGCACCACGAGCAGGACATGCGGAAGATGGGCGGGCTGTGGAAGCTGCTGCCCGTCACCTATGCGGTGATGACCATCGGCACCATCGCCATCACCGGCCTGGGCATTCCCGGCGTTGGCGGTCTGGCGGGCTTCTATTCCAAGGACTCGATCATTGAGAGCGCCTTCGCCTCGTTCACCAACGGCCATTCGGCCATGGGGCTGTTCGCCTTCTTCGTCGGCATCCTCGCCGCCGGCCTGACCGCCTATTATTCATGGCGTCTGGTGTTCATGACCTTCCACAACAAGCCGGTGTGGAAGGACGCGCATCACGACGACCACGCGCATGACGACCACGCCGCTCATCCGGCCCAGCTCGAGACGCATGACGAGCCGCTGGCTGATGACGGCCATGCCCATGACGACCACGCCCATCACGGCCCGCTGAAGCCGCACGAGAGCCCGTGGATCATGCTGGTTCCGCTGCTGCTTCTGGCGGTCGGCGCGATCGCCGCGGGCTTCGTCTTCGCCCCCTGGTTCATCGGTCACCACGAGCACGACTTCTGGCGCGGCGCGATCTTCGTCGCCGAGTCCAACCATGTCCTGCACGACAGCCACGACGTCCCGACCTGGGTGAAGTGGTCGCCGCTGGTCCTGACGCTGATCGGCAGCTTCGCCGCCTTCTGGCTCTATGTGATGAAGGAAGGCATGGCGCGCCGGATGGCCGACCGGGGCGGGCTGGTCCACGGCTTCCTCTACAACAAATGGTATTTCGACGAGCTGTATGAGGTCGTGTTCGTGAAGGGCGCGCGGGCGGTCGGCGACCTGTTCTGGAAGGTCGGCGACGTGAAGATCATCGACGGCGGCGGGCCCAACGGCATGGCCTGGCTGTCGCGCAAATTCGCGGGCGGCCTGAGCCGCTTCCAGTCCGGCTATGTCTATTTCTACGCCTTCGTGATGTTGCTCGGCCTGGCCGGCTTCCTCGCCTTCGCCATCTATACGTGGGGAGCCTGATCTTGCCCCAGATCCCCTTCATCCTCAGCGTCGTCACCTTCCTGCCGCTGGTCGGCGCGGGCCTGATCCTGCTGGCGCGGCTTTTCAACAAGGCCGGAGCGGACAGCGCGGCGCGCTGGATCGCGCTTCTGACCACCGTGGTCACCCTTGCGGTTTCAGCCGTGCTGGTGGCGACGTTCGATCCGTCGAGCGCGGCCTACCAGTTCGTCGAGCGCTACGTCTGGTTCGTGGGCGCCCAGTACCATATGGGCGTGGACGGCATCTCGATCCTGTTCGTCCTGCTGACCGCCTTCCTGATGCCGATCTGCATCCTGGCCAGCTGGGCCACGATCAAGGAGCGGGTGGTCGATTACATGATCGCCTTCCTGGTTCTGGAGACGCTGGTCATCGGCGTCTTCACCTCGCTGGACCTGTTCCTGTTCTACATCTTCTTCGAAGGCACCCTGGTGCCGATGTTCATCATCATCGGCGTGTGGGGCGGGGCGAACCGGATCTACGCCTCGTACAAATTCTTCCTCTACACCCTGCTGGGCTCGGTGCTGATGCTGCTGGCCATGCTGTGGATGGCCGCCGAGACCGGCACGACCAGCATTCCGGCGCTCAAGGAATACGCCTTCAGCCCGACGGTCCAGCCGCTGCTCTGGCTGGCCTTCTTCGCCTCCTTCGCGGTCAAGATGCCGATGTGGCCGGTCCACACCTGGCTGCCCGACGCCCACGTCCAGGCGCCGACGGCGGGGTCGGTCATCCTGGCCGGCATCCTGCTGAAGCTGGGCGGCTACGGGTTCATCCTGTTCAACCTGCCCATGTTCCCGCAGGCGTCGCAGACCTTCGCGCCGCTGGTCTTCGCCCTCTCGGCCATCGCCATCGTCTACACCTCGCTGGTCGCCTTCCGGCAGACGGACATGAAGAAGCTGATCGCCTATTCGTCGGTGGCGCACATGGGCTTCGTGACCATGGGCATCTTCGCCGGCAACGATCAGGGCGTGCAGGGCGCGGTGTTCCAGATGCTGAGCCACGGCCTGATCTCGGGCGCGCTCTTCCTCTGCGTCGGCGTGGTCTATGACCGGATGCACACCCGCGAGATCGCCCTGTACGGCGGCCTGACCGCGCGCATGCCATGGTTCGCGGCCATCTTCATGCTGTTCACCATGGCCAACGTCGGCCTGCCGGGCACCTCGGGCTTTATCGGCGAGATCCTGACCATGGTCGGCATCTATGAGGTCTCGACCTGGACGGCGTTGTTCGCCGCCTCGGGCGTGATCTTCTCGGCGGTCTATGCGCTGACGCTGTACCGCAACGTCATGTTCGGCGAGATCACCAATCCGGCGATGAAGGCGATCACCGACGTCGACAAGCGCGAACTGCTGATCTTCGCGCCGCTGATCATCGGCACCCTGTGGCTGGGCTTCCAGCCCGGTCTGGTGCTGGACTACACCGCCGCCTCGGTCGAGGCCCTGACGACCACCTATCGCGCCGCGATCGGCGGGTGAGACGATGATGCCAGATCTTGATTTCGCCCTGCGCCTGTCCGCCCCCGAGAGCACGCTCGCGGTCGGCGGCCTCGTGCTGCTCATGCTCGGCGCCTTCATGGGTGAGAAGAGCGCGCGCTTCATCTCAATCCTGTCGGTCGGCCTGCTGGTCGCCGCGACCGCCGTGACCGTGACGGGGCCGCTCGGCATGGCCTTCAACGGCGCCTATGTGGCCGATCCGCTGGCCGTCTACGGCAAGGCGCTGATCTTCCTGTCCAGCGCCGTGGCCATCGTGCTGGGCGACGGCTGGATGCGCCGGGCGAAGATCGCCAAATTCGAATATCCGGTCCTGATCGTGCTGGCCTCGGCGGGCATGGGGATGATGGCGTCGTCGGGCGACCTGATCTCGCTTTATGTCGGCATCGAGCTGCACTCGCTGGCCCTCTATGTGCTGGCCGCCTACCACCGCGACGACCTCAAGGCGTCGGAAGCGGGGCTGAAGTATTTCGTGCTAGGCGCCCTGTCGTCCGGACTGCTGCTGTACGGCGCGAGCCTGATCTACGGCTTCACCGGCTCCATGCGGTTCGACGAGATCGCCGCCTACGCCGCCGCCAATGAGTCCACGGGGCTGATCTTCGGCCTGGTGTTCCTGATCTGTGGTCTGGCTTTCAAGGTCTCGGCCGCGCCGTTCCACATGTGGACGCCCGACGTCTATGAGGGCGCGCCGACGCCGGTG
This sequence comes from Brevundimonas sp. UBA7664, assembly GCF_002483305.1. Taxonomy (GTDB): domain Bacteria; phylum Pseudomonadota; class Alphaproteobacteria; order Caulobacterales; family Caulobacteraceae; genus Brevundimonas. Next base: position 278,497 of record NZ_DLHQ01000026.1, on the reverse strand, counting down.
GTGGCCCTGTTCGCCACGGCGCCCAAGGTCGCCGCCATGGTGCTGATCGCGCGTACGCTGGAAGGCGCTTTCGCCGGTTCGCATGACCAGTGGGCCCAGGTGCTGATCCTCATCTCGCTGATCTCGTTCGCCGTCGGGGCGTTCGGCGGTCTGGTGCAGAAGGATCTGCAGCGGCTGCTGGCCTATTCCTCGATCGCCAATATCGGTTACGCCCTGCTGGGCATCGCCGCCGGTACGACGCTGGGGGTCAAGGCCATGCTGGTGTTCATGACCCTGTATGTCATCGACCAGTTCGGCTTCTTCGCCATCCTGCTGTCGCTGTCGCGCGGTGGAAAGCCGATCCGCAGAATCGCCGACCTGGCGGGCCTGCGGAAGGACAAGCCGGTGACGGCCATTGCCCTGACCGTGCTGTCGCTGTCGGTGCTGGGCATGCCGCCGCTGGCCGGCTTCTGGGCCAAATTCTATGTCTTCGGCGCAGCCGCCGACGCCGGCTACTGGATGGTCGGCGCGGCCGGTCTGGTCGCCTCGGTGGTGGCCGGGTTCTACTATCTGCGCATCATCAAGCTGATGTGGTTCGACCCGACGCCCGAGGGCGTGGGGCCGACGGATGCGTCGCCGGTCGAGGCGAGGACCATCGCCTGGGCCTCGGCGGCTTTCGCCTTCCCGCTGGTCATCGTCGCCATCGGCTGGATCGACCATTTCGCGGGCATCGCGGCGACCGGCTTCGGAGCCGGGTAGGGGCGGATGCCCGCCGCGCCCATCCTGCTGCTCGACCAGACCGACTCGACCAATGCCGACGCCCGCCGGCGCGCGGACGCGGGCGAGTCCGGCCCGTTGTGGATCGTCGCCCGACGCCAGACCGAGGGCCGGGGACGGCGTGGGCGGTCTTGGGAAAGCCAGGACGGCAACCTGTTTTCCACCCTGCTGCAATTGACCCGAAAATCGCCCGCTGAAGCGGCGCAGGTGACGTTCGTCGCCGCGCTGGCGATCGCGGACCTGCTGGACGCGTACGCCCCCGTGTCGCTGGTGACGATCAAATGGCCCAATGACGTGATGTTGGCGGGTCAGAAGGCGTCTGGCGTGCTCGTGGAGTCCGGGGCGCACGAGAGCGGCGGCCTGTGGCTGGCGGTCGGGATCGGCGTGAACCTGGCCCATGCACCGGACGGCACCGAGCGGCCGGCGACGGCGCTGGTCCACCACCTCCGGGGAGACGTGACGGCGCCGCCCACGGTCGAGGCCGCGGCCGCGACGCTGGCCGGCGCCTTCGACGTCTGGATGACGCGGTGGGAGACGTTGGGCTTTGAGCCGATCCTCGACGCCTGGCGGGCGCGGACGGCCGGGCTGGAGGGGCCCGCGGTGGCGCGGCTGGGTCGCGAGACGGTCGAGGGCATCGCTGAGGGCGTGGCGCCCGACGGCGCGCTGAAACTGAGGCTGGCGGACGGGAGCCTGCGGCTGATCTCCGCCGGCGATGTCTTCTTCGGGGAGGCCGCGTAATGCTGCTGGCGATCGAGCAGGGCAATACGAACACACTGTTCGCGGTCCATGACGGCAGCGACTGGATCGCCCAGTGGCGCACGGCCACGGAAAGCAGCCGTACGGCCGACGAATACGCCGTCTGGCTGAGCCAGTTGCTGGCCATGCACGGGCTGGCGATCAGTCAGCTCGACGGCTGCATCATCTCCAGCGTCGTGCCGCAGTCGATCTTCAACCTGCGCAACCTGTCGCGCCGCTATCTGTCGGTCGAGCCGCTGGTCATCGGCGACAATGTGCAACTGAGCATGGCGGCGCGGATCACCAAGCCGAGCGAGGCGGGGGCGGACCGGCTGGTCAACGCCATCGGCGCGCATCTGGTCTATCCGGGCGACCTGATCGTCATCGACAGCGGCACGGCCACGACGTTCGACGTCATAGCCGCCGACGGGGCCTTCGAGGGCGGGGCCATCGCGCCGGGGATCAATCTGAGCCTTCAGGCGCTTCACGAGGCGGCGGCCATGCTGCCGCGCATCGCCATCCAGCGACCCGACCGGGTGATCGGCAAGGATACCGTCTCCAACATGCAGTCCGGCGTCTTCTGGGGCTATGTCGCCCTGATCGAGGGCATGGTCGCGCGCATCAAGGCGGAGTGGGGCAAGCCCATGACCGTCATCGGCACCGGCGGCGTCGCTTCGCTGTTCGAAGGGGCCACAGAATCAATCGACCGGTTCGATCCGGACCTCACTATCCGCGGCCTGCTCGAAATATGGCGGCGGAACACCCATCTAAAGGACGCATGAAAAAGAACCCCAACGACGAACTCGTCTTTGTCCCGCTCGGCGGGTCGGGCGAGATCGGTATGAATTTGAACTGCTACGGCTACGGGCCGGAGGCGAATCGCCAATGGCTGATCGTCGACGTCGGCGTGACGTTCGGCGACCTGTCGACGCCCGGCGTCGATGTGATCGTGCCCGATCCGGCATTCCTGGACGGCGAGACCATTCGCGGCATCGTCCTGACCCACGCGCACGAGGACCACATCGGCGCCCTCGGCTGGCTGTGGCATCGCATTAAGGCCCCCATCTACGCCACGCCCTTCACCGCCTTTCTGATCCGGGAGAAGCTGCGCGAGGCGGGTATCCTGAACGAGGTGAAGATCATCGAGGTGCCGCTCAGCGGCACGATCGATCTCGGGCCCTTCCAGGTGACCATGATCACCATGACCCACTCGATCGCCGAGCCGAACTCGCTGGCCATCAAGACGCCGTTGGGCACCGTCTTCCACACCGGCGACTGGAAGCTGGATCCCAGCCCGGTCATCGGCCAGCCGACCGACATCGCGGCCATCACCAAGCTGGGCGACGATGGTCTGCTGGCCATGGTCTGCGACTCGACCAACGTCTTCGTCGAGGGCCAGGCCGGCTCTGAATCCGACGCCCAGCAAGGGCTGATCGATCTGATCGGCAGCCTGAAGACCGGCCGGATCGCGGTCGGCTGTTTCGCCTCCAACGTCGCCCGCATGGTCAGCGTCATCAAGGCGGCCCAGCTGGCTGGACGGCGCGTGGCGCTGGCCGGTCGGTCAATGCACCGGATCACCGCGGCGGCCCGGCACGTCGGTCTGTTCAACGACTCGCAGCGCATCCTGACCGAGGAAGAGGCGCGGGTCTGGCCGGCGGACCAGATTCTCTATCTGTGCACCGGCAGCCAGGGCGAGGACCGCGCCGCCCTGTCGCGCGCGTCACAGGGGACCCATCCGCTCATCAAGCTCGGATTGGGTGACCACTGCATCTTCTCGTCGCGCGTGATCCCGGGCAATGAGCTGTCGATCGCGGCCCTGCAGGACCGGCTCGCCGACCGCGGGGTGCGCCTCTACACCGAGAAGGATCACCCGCACGTCCACGTCTCCGGCCACCCGTGCCGGGATGAGATGAAGCAGATGTACGCCTGGGCGAGGCCGCGCATCTCCGTGCCGACGCACGGCATGCGCCGCCACCTCGCCGAGCACGCCAATATGGCGAAAGACCTCGGCGTCCCCGAGCAGGTCACGCCCCGCAACGGCGACATGGTGCGTCTTGCGCCGGGTCTGGCTGCCATCATCGACGAGGTCCCCAGCGGCCGGCTCTATGTCGACGGCGGGCGTCTGGTCACCGAACAGGGCGAGGCGCTGCATGAGCGGCGGCACGCGTCGACCAACGGCGTGCTGATCGTCAGCTTCGCCATGGACAAGCGCGGCAAGATCGTCAGCGACATCGACGTGCGCGCCATTGGCCTGCCGGGCGACGAGGCGTCGCCGCTGGGCGATGCCCTGGATGATCTGGCGGAACGCGCCGAACAGGCGGTGATGAAGCTGAAGGGCGCGGCGCTGGAGGACGAGATGGTCATCGAACAGGCCGTCTCGCGGGCTCTGAAGAAGGCCAGCCAGCAGATCTGGGACCGGCGGCCGATCGTCGAGACGATCATTCTGCGGATGTAATCCGGGCAGTCAGGCCTTTGAACCGGCGGGTTCGCTTCCTATAAGGAGCCGAATCCGCCGCCCAGGACCGCCCCATGCCCGACGCCCCGCCCGAGTTTCTGTACAAGCGCGTCCTGCTCAAGGTCTCGGGCGAGGTCCTCATGGGCGATCAGGCCTATGGCATCGACATGAAGACCGTCTCCGTCGTGGCCCAGGCCGTGGCGGATGTGGCGCGCGAGGGCGTCGAGATCTGCCTGGTTATCGGCGGCGGCAACATCTTCCGTGGACTGAGCAAGGCCGCCGGGGACATGGAGCGGGCCACGGCTGACTATATGGGCATGCTGGCCACGGTGATGAACGCCCTGGCCATGCAGGCGGCGCTGGAGAAGATCGGCGTCCAGACCCGGGTGCAGAGCGCCCTGACGATGAATGCGGTGGCCGAGCCCTATGTGCGCCGCCGGGCGCTGCGCCATCTCGAAAAGGGCCGGGTGGTGATTTTCGCCGCCGGCGTCGGCGCGCCGTTCTTCACGACCGATTCGGGCGCCGCGCTGCGGGCCGCGGAGATGGGCTGCGACGCCCTGCTGAAGGGCACCAGCGTGGACGGCGTCTATACGGCCGATCCCAAGAAGGACCCGACCGCGACGCGGTACGAGACCCTGACCTATCACGATGTGCTGGCGAAGGATCTGAAGGTCATGGACGCCTCGGCCATCGCCCTGATGCGTGACTCGGGCATTCCGATCGTGGTTTTCTCGATCCGGGAAGACAATTCGCTGCGTCGGACGTTGACGGGGGAGGGGACCTTTACGGTCATCTCGTCCAACAAGGCCGCCTGAGCCGCCAAAGCCAAGAAAACACGAGAGAAACCACCATGGCCAAGCCCGACCTCAAGACCTACCGCGAGCGTATGGACAAGTCCGTGTCCGCCCTGAAGGAAGAGTTCAACGGCCTGCGGACCGGCCGCGCCAACGTGGGCCTGCTGGACCCCGTGCAGGTGCAGGCCTACGGCTCCAACGCCCCGCTCAACTCGGTCGCCGCGATCAGCGTGCCCGAGCCGCGGATGATCTCGGTCAATGTCTGGGACAAGTCGATGGTCGGCCCCGTCGAGAAGGCCATCCGCGCCGCCGGCCTGGGCCTGAACCCGATCGTTGACGGCCAGACCCTGCGTATCCCGGTGCCGCCGCTGACCGAGGAGCGCCGCAAGGACCTGGCCAAGCTGGCCGGCAAATATACCGAGCAGCAGAAGATCGCCGTCCGCAACGTGCGCCGCGACGCCAATGAGGATCTCAAGAAGGCCGAAAAGGCCGGCGAGATCAGCCAGGACGAGCAGAAGAAGATGGAAACCGAGGTCCAGAAGGACACGGATGCGGCCATCAAGCGCATCGACGAGGCGCTTCGGGCCAAGGAAGTTGAGATCATGCAGGTTTGACGGCGCGAATTGCCGTAGGATACGCGTCGCATGCCCGCCGAGCCCTTTCATATCGCGCCGACTGACGGACCGCGCCACGTCGCCCTGATCATGGACGGCAACGGGCGCTGGGCCGAGGCGCGGGGCGTGCCGCGGGCCATGGGTCACCGCGAGGGCGTGCAGGCGCTGAAACGCACCGTCGAGGCCGCGCCCCGGTTCGGCATCCGCTGCCTGACGGTGTTCGGCTTTTCGACCGAGAACTGGAGCCGGCCGGCCGAGGAAGTGTCGGACCTGATGGGACTGGTCCGCTCCTATGTCGCCAGCGATCTGAAACGGCTGGAGCGTGCGGGCGTGCGGGTCCGGGTGCTGGGCCGCCGCGCCGGCCTGCCGGCTGACATCATCCGCATCATCGAACACGCCGAGGCGTCGACGGCGCACAATGACAAATTCCTGCTCCAGGTCGCCTTCAACTATGGCGGCCGGGCCGACATCGTCGATGCGGTGCAGCGCCATGTCGATGACGTCCTGGAGGGTCGGGCGACCGGCCCGCTGGACGAGGAGGCACTGGGGCTTCGGCTGTCGACGGCGGGCGCGCCGCCGGTCGATGTGATCGTGCGCACCTCGGGCGAGCAGCGGCTGTCGAACTTCCTGCTGTGGGAGGCCGCCTACGCCGAACTGGTCTATCAGAACGTGCTCTGGCCGGACTATGGCGCCGAGGGGCTGGCCGACGTGGTGGAACAGTACCGCAACCGCGATCGTCGCTTCGGCGGCCGGACTGCGCCAGCCGAGGCCGCCGCGCCCGCCCTTGCGGCCGGCTGATGGCGGTCAAGGCGGGCGACATTGGCCTGAGGGCTGCATCGGCCATCGTGCTGGCGCCGGCCGCGGTCCTGGCCATCTGGGCCGGGGGGCTGTGGTTCCTCGCCCTTATGCTGATGGCCTGCGCCCTGCTGGCGGCCGAATGGGCGATGATGAGCGCCGCGCGGGCGTGGCGGGTCATGGCCGGGGCCGTGGCCTTCGGGCTTGTCGCCGGGGTGGTGGCGGCCCACGCCGGGCAACTGTCCCTGGCCCTGGTCATGCTGGTCTTCGGCGCGGTCGCGGCCGGCCTGTTCGCCCGCAATCGCGGTCAGGAGGCTCTGGATGCCGCCTACGGCGTGCTCTACCTCGGCTGGCCCGCCGTGCTGCTCATCTGGCTGCGAGACGTCGACACCCCGAGCGGTCTGGCCTGGACCGTGTCCGCCTTCGCCATCGCCTGGGCGTCCGACATCATGGCCTATCTGGTCGGCAGCCTGGTTGGCGGACCCAAGCTCTGGCCGCGCTTCTCGCCCAACAAGACGTGGTCGGGCTTCATCGGCGGTCTCGCCGCCGGCACCGTCGCGGGCGCCGCGCTGGGGACCTTCCTCGACATGGGCATCGGCGCCTACTGGGGGGCGGCCCTCGGGCTGGCGGCCGCCCTGGCCACCATGGCCGGCGACCTGTGGGAATCGGCGCTCAAGCGGCGTTACGGCGTCAAGGACGCCGGCAAGTTGATCCCGGGCCATGGCGGCCTGCTGGACCGGGTGGACGGACTGATGTTCGCCGTTGTGGTCGTGGCCTGCGGCCGGCTGATCGTCGGCCTCACGGGCGGGGCGGCATGATCCGGCGGCGGATCACGGTGCTGGGTTCGACGGGCTCGGTCGGCTGTTCGACGCTGGACCTGATGGATCAGGCCGAGACGGCGGGAACGGGTGTTTTCGAGGTCGAGGCCCTGACCGGCGGCGCCAATATCGCGCGGCTGGCCGAACAGGCGCGGCGCTGGAAGCCGAAGCTGGCGGTCACCGCCGACCCGGCCCGGCTGGACGCCTTGCGCGAGGCCCTGGCTGGAACCGGGGTCGAGGTCGCCGCGGGCGATCAGGCGGTGATCGAGGCCGCGGCCCGGCCCGTCGACTGGATCATGGCCGCCATTGTCGGCGCCGCGGGCCTGCGCTCGGCCTGGGCCGCGGCGGCCACCGGCGCGACCCTGGCCCTGGCCAACAAGGAGAGCCTGGTTTGCTGCGGGCCGGCGCTGATCGACCGGGTGAGGCGGTCCGGGGGACGGCTGCTGCCGGTCGATTCCGAGCATTCCGCCATCCACCAGGTGTTCCCGCATGAGGCCCCCGAGCGGGTCGCCAAGCTGGTTTTGACGGCTTCGGGCGGGCCGTTCCGCACCACGCCGCGCGAGGCCCTGAAGGCGATCACGCCCGAGCAGGCCGTGGCCCATCCCAACTGGAGCATGGGGGCCAAGATCTCGGTCGACAGCGCCACCATGGCGAACAAGGGCCTGGAGGCCATCGAGGCGGCCTATCTGTTCGACATGCCGGCTAACCGGATCGGGGTGGTCGTGCACCCGGAGTCCATCGTCCACAGCCTGGTCGAATATGTCGACGGCTCGACTCTGGCCCAGATGGGGCCGCCGGACATGAGGACGCCGATCGCCTATGCCCTGGCCTGGCCCGACCGGCTCGCGTGGAACGCGCCGCGCCTCGACCTCGCCGCCATGGGCCGATTGACGTTCGAGGCCCCGGACGAGGACCGCTTCCCCGCCCTGAAACTCGCGCGTCAGGCGTTACAGGCGGGCGGCGCGGCGCCCATCGTGTTCAATGCGGCGAACGAGGTTGCGGCCCTGGCCTTCCTTGACCGTCGACTGGGCTTTCTCAATATTGCCGCAGTCGTCGCCGACACCTTGTCGCGCGTGACGGCCTCGGGGGTGGATTCGGGTTCCGACAATGCCTGCGACGCGGCCCTGGCCGTGGATGCTCAGGCGCGTCGGATGGCGGAATCGATCATCCGCGGCATCGCGGCGGCAGCCTAAATGGCGGAGGGACCGATATCGGCATGACGGGATTTATCGGTCAGGCGCTGCTCTACACCGTACCCTTCCTGCTGGTGCTGACCTTTATCGTCACCATCCATGAGCTCGGCCATTTTCTTGTCGCCCGCGCCTTCGGGGTGAAGATCGACCGGTTCTCCGTCGGTTTCGGCAAGACCATCGTCGCCCGCACGGACAAACACGGCACGGAATGGCGGCTGGCCTGGCTGCCGCTGGGCGGCTACGTCAAATTCTCGGGCGATCTGGACCCGTCCAGCGTGCCGGACCAGGCGGGTCTGGCCGAGCTGAAACAGCGGGTAATCGCCGAGAACGGGGCGGGCGCCGAGCGCCACTATTTCCATTTCAAGCCGATCTGGCAGCGGGCGTTGATCGTGGCGGCGGGGCCGGCGGCGAATTTCGTGCTGGCCGCCGTGCTGTTCACAATCCTGTTCAGCGTCGTCGGAGAGCAGAGCGCGGCGCCGCGGGTTTATCAGGTGGCTCCGGGCTCGCCGGCCGCGGCGGCCGGTTTCCAGCCCATGGACCTGATCAAGTCGGTGAACGGACGCCCGGTCGTCGACAGCAGCCAGGTCACCAACACCGTCATGCTGAGCGCCGGAGACCCGCTGACCTTCGTGATCGATCGCGGTGGGCGCGAAATGACCCTGGTCGCCACCCCGGTCCGCCGCCTGGAACAGGACGACCTGGCCGGACAGGTTCGCGTCGCGCGTATCGGCATGGTCATGCAGCCCGACATCCGCGTCCGTCGGCTCAATCCGCTGGAGGCGGCCGGCAAGGGGTTCGAAACCATCGGCACGACCGTGGCGACCACGGGCACTTATATCGGCCGAATCTTCGCTGGCAAGGAATCCGGTGATCTGCTGAGTGGCCCGATTGGCATCGCAAAGGCCGCCGGCGGCGTGACCCAGCAGGCGGTCGCGGCGAATCCCGACCCGGCCTGGATGGCCCGCAACCTCGCCCTGTCGTTTATTAGCCTCGCCGCCATAGTTTCGATCGGAATTGGCATTGTTAATCTGCTGCCGATACCGGTCCTCGACGGGGGCCACCTGCTGTTCTACGGCTATGAAGCTGTGGCGCGCAGGCCAGTCCCCGCCCGCGTTCAGGAGGTCGGCTACCGTGTCGGTCTTGCTTTGCTGGCGGGATTGATGTTGTTCGCGACCTGGAACGACCTGCAGAAGCTGAGCCTGTTCAAATTCCTCGGCGGGCTCGCATGACGAGCCGACGCCAGCCCCCGATGGTTTCCCGTATGATCCGACAAGATGCGTCCGCCCTCCGTTTCGTCAGGGCCCTGAGCCCCAGCCTGCTGGCCCTTGCGGTAGCCGCGGGGCTGGCCGGCCCGGCCATGGCCCAGACAGCGCCTCCGCCCGCGCCCGCGATCCAGCCCGGCGCCCCGGTCGAGGCCGCTCCGCCGGCCGAGGCCGAAGCGGCGCCCGCCCAGCAACAGGGTGTCACGATCAATCGCATCCTGGTGCGCGGCAACCAGCGCATCGATCAGACCACGGTCCTGTCCTATCTGCCGATCCAGCCCGGAGACACGGTCGATCCGTCGGTGCTGGACGTCGCCGTCCGCACCCTGACGCGCACCCAGCTGTTCGCCGACGTCCAGCTGGGCGTCCAGCCGAACGGCGATCTGGTCGTCGAGATCGTCGAGAACCCCATCATCAACCAGGTGGTGTTCGAGGGAAACAGCGCGATCGGCGAGTCCAAGCTGATCGAGGAAGTCACGCTGAAGCCCCGCGGCATCTATACCCGCGCCCGAATTCAGGAAGACGTCGGCAAGATCGTCGAGCTCTATCGCCTGTCGGGCCGCATCTCGGCCACCGTGACGCCGAAGATCGTCCAGCTGGACCAGAACCGCGTCGACGTGGTGTTCGAGATCAACGAAGGCCCCGAGACCGGCGTGCGTGCCATCACCTTCCTGGGCAATTCGGCCTTCTCGGACAGCGACCTGCGCGAGGTCATGATCACGGAACAGTCGGCCTGGTACCGGCTGTTCACCAGCAACGACAACTACGACCCCAACCGGCTGGACTATGACCGCGAACAACTGCGGAAATTCTACACCAACCGCGGCTATTACGACTTCCGCGTCCTGTCGGCGATTTCCGAACTGGCGCCCGACTCCAGCGCCTTCGGCATCACCCTGACCGTGGACGAGGGAGATCGCTACAATTTCGGCACGATCGAGATCACCACCGAGAACGATCGTCTGAACACGGATTTCCTCAAGCTGCTGCTCCCCATCCGGACCGGCCAGCTGTATGAGAGCGACAAGATCGAGACCGCCGTCGACGCCCTGACGTTCGCGGCGGGTTCGGCCGGTTACGCCTTCGTCGAGATCAACCCGACCTATCGCGCCAATCCCGAGACCGACACGGTCGATGTGACCTTCGCCATCAGGGAAGGCCAGCGCGTCTACGTCGACCGCATCAACATCATCGGCAACACCCGCACCCTGGACAATGTGATCCGGCGCGAGATGATGCTGACCGAAGGCGACGCCTTCAACCGTACCTTGCTGGAGCGGTCGCGCAACAACTTGCGGGGTCTGGGCTTCTTCAAGGACGTCACCATCGATGAGGCCCGCGGCTCGGCTCCGGACCGGTCCGTGGTCAACGTCAGCGTGATCGAACAACCGACCGGCGAGCTTTCGGTCGGGGCCGGTTTCAGTTCGGTCGACGCCTTCGTGATCAATCTGGGCATCACCGAGCGCAATTTCCGCGGTCGGGGCCAGAACGTGGTCGCGCGGGCCGAGTGGGGTTCGCTGCGCCAGCAGATCGACTTCCGCTTCACCGAGCCCAAATTCCTCGGCCGCGATCTGCGGGCGGGCTTTGATGCCTTCCACTCCCGCTACGACCTCAGCGAATATTCGTCGTACGATTACCGTTCGACCGGCGGCGGGCTGCGCATTTCCTATCCGCTGAACGGCTACACCCTGCTCAGCACCCGCTACTTCCTGAAGAGCGACGAGATCATCGTGCCGAGCGGCTTCTGCAGCACCGGCGCCGGCGGCTCCAGCGCCCTGTGCGACCAGATCGGCTCGTTCATCAACTCATCGGCGGGCTATACCCTGCTGGTCGACCGCCGGAACGATCCGGTCCGGCCGACGCGCGGCTGGACCGGCACAATTCGTCAGGATTTCGCCGGCATCGGCGGCGATGTGAACTATGTGAAGAGCGAGGCGGAAGTTTCGGCCTACTGGGGCATCACGCCTTCGTGGGTGGTCACGGCGACGACCTCGATGGGGTATATCTCGGGCTGGGGCGGCGATCCGATCCGGATCAATGATCGCTTCTTCAAGGGCGGGAACAGCTTCCGCGGCTTCGAGACGGCGGGCATTGGGCCGCGCGACCTCACGCTGGGCACCAACAATGACGCCCTTGGCGGCAATTTCTACGCCATCGGCACGCTGGAAATGACCCTGCCGAACGGCTTGCCGGAAGAGTACGGCATCCGGACCTCGCTGTTCGCCGACGTTGGTACCGTGGGCATTCTCGACGACCGTTACACCCTGGGCGCCGGCGGCGTTCCCAATCCTGCGATTGTTGACGACCTGGCCCTGCGGGCCTCCGCCGGCCTCAGCATTCACTGGCGCTCGCCGATGGGCCCGATCCGTTTCGACCTCAGCCACATTCTCGGCAAGGAAGACTACGACAAGACCGAAACCTTCCGCTTCTCGACTTCCACGCAATTCTAACGGCGGGTCCCGTCCCGCACCAAAGGTCCAAGATGAAACTGTTCGCTATCGGCGCTTTCGTTCTCGCCTCCCTGGCCGCAGGCTCCGCCGCGGCGCAGTCAGCCGCGCCCCCGGCCAACCCCGGCCCCGTCATTCCGGGTGTGTGCGTGTTCCACAACGACCGTCTGCTGGCCCAGTCGACCGCCGGCCAGTCGGTCCAGGCCGGCATGCAGCGCCTGTTCACCGAGGTTCAGGGCGAACTTACCCCCTACGCCACCTCGCTGCAGACCGAAGCCCAGGCCCTGCAACAGGGCGGCCAGGCCGCTGACCCGGACGGTTCGCGCGCCCGCGCCTTCCAGGCGCGCGCCCAGGAGGCCCAGCAACTGGAGCAGCGCCGTCAGGCCGAGCTGCAGTACACCCAGCGCCAGCAGATCCGCGCCATCGCCACCGCCGCGGACCCGATCCTGGTCGCCGTCTATCAGGAGCGTGGCTGCGGCCTGCTGCTGGACCGTTCGACGGTCTATCTCCAGAACCCGGCCATGGACATCACCGACGTCATCATCCAGCGACTGAACACGTCCCTGCCGTCGCTCTCGTTCAACCGCCTGGAAGTTCCGGCCGAACAGCAATAGTCGGCTGCCATGCCCGATCCGCGCTTTTTCGATGGCCTGCCGGCGCTGGGCGTCGCCGAGCTGGCGGAACGGATCGGAGGCGAAGTCATGCGGGGCGGAGACCGACAGGTCTCCGCCGTCGCTCCGCTGGCGTCGGCGGGTCCCGGGGACGTAGCCTTTCTCGGTGATCGCAAATTCGTCGCCGCCCTGGGCGAGACCCAGGCCGGCTGCGTCATCGTACCGGCCGTGGCGCAGGAGGCCGTCCCCGCCGCCGCCTCCATCATCATCTCTGACGAGCCGCAGGCGGCCTGGGCGCGCGCTTCGGCGACGTTTCACCGGCCGGTGAGCCTCGACGCCGCCGCCGACCCGCGCGAGGTCGCGGAAGACGATACGGTCGTGTTCGAGCCCGGCGTGGTCGTCGGTCGCGGCGCGCGCATCGGGCGGGGCACCCGCATCGGCGCCAACAGCGTGATCGGGCCCGGCGTCCAGATCGGGCGCGACTGTTTCATCGGGGCCAACGTCAGCATCGCCTTCGCCCTGATCGGCGATCGCGTTCGCCTGTTTTCGGGCGCGCGGATCGGCGAGGCCGGCTTCGGGGCCGCCCGCTCGAAGGCCGGCCCTGTCGATATTCCCCAGCTGGGCCGGGTCATCCTTCAGGACGGCGTCACCGTCGGGGCCAATACCTGCATTGATCGCGGGGCCTATGACGACACCGTCGTCGGCGAGAACACCAAGATCGATAACCTGGTCATGATCGCCCACAATTGCGTGATCGGCCGCAACTGCCTGCTGGCCGCCCACACCGGGATTTCCGGCTCGTGCATCGTCGGCGACAACGTCATGTTCGGCGGCCAGGCCGGTGTCGGCGACCATATCCGCATCGGCGACGGCGCCCGGGTGGCGGGCGGGGCCGGCGTCCTCGCCGATATTCCGGCGGGCGAAACATGGTCGGGATATCCCGCCAAACCGATCCGACAGTCCTTGCGCGAAGCGGTCTGGCTCGCCAAACAGGCGTCAGGCAGGGCGCGCTCTTAGCCGCCGACGGCGAGGAAGGCCGCAGGATGAGTGACGGTAGAATTGACTATGCCGAGGTGATGCGGCGGCTGCCGCACCGCTATCCCTTCCTGCTGGTCGACAAGGCCGAGGATTTTGTCGCCAACACCTCGATCACCGGCATCAAGAACGTCACTCACAACGAGCCGTATTTCCCGGGACATTTCCCGATCGATCCGGTCATGCCCGGCGTGATGATTATCGAGGCCATGGCCCAGACCGGCGCCCTGCTGATGTCCAAGTCGATGGACGTCCAGGTCGAGGGCAAGGTGATCATGTTCATGTCCATCGACGGCGTCCGTTTCCGCAAGCCGGCCCGACCTGGCGATCAGCTGCACATGAAGGTCATCGTGACCAAGATCCGCGGCGACATCTTCAAATTCCGCGGCGAGACCTTCATCGACGGCAAACTGGCCTCAGAAGCCGATTTCGCCGCCATGATGGTCACCGTCGACAAGCCGGTCCCATGAGCCGCATCCACGCTACGGCGGTTGTCGATCCGGGCGCGCAGCTGGCGGACGGGGTCGAGATCGGCCCGTGGAGCATTGTCGGTCCGGGGGTGATCCTGGCCGAGGACGTGCGTCTGGCCAGCCATGTGGTGATCCAGCAGGACACGACGGTCGGCGCCCGCACCGTCATCCACCCCTTTTCCGTCATCGGCGGCGATCCCCAGCACGGGGGCTACAAGGGCGAGCCCGTCCGGCTCGAGATCGGCAAGGACAACCTGGTGCGCGAGCACTGCACCTTCAACCGGGGCACGCCGGGCGACCGCAAGCTGACCACCATTGGCGACAACTGCCTGTTCATGACCGGGGCCCATGTCGGTCACGACGCGGTCGTCGGCGATCATGTCACCTTCGCCAACCACGCCACCCTGGGCGGCCATTCGCGGGTCGGGAGCCGGGTCTTCCTGGGCGGGCTTTGCGCGGTGCACCAGTTCGGGCGGGTCGGGCAGGGGGCCATCGTCGGCGGACTGGCGGCCGTGACGCGCGACGTCATTCCCTATGGCTCGGCCTGGGGCAATCACGCCCAGCTGCACGGCCTCAATCTGATCGGGCTGAAGCGCAAGGGCTACGACAAGACCGCCATCCGCCGTCTGCTGGCCGCCTATCGGGAGCTGTTCGAGGGCGGAGGGACGTTCGCCGACCGCCTCGACATGGTCGGGGCCGGCTATGCCGACCTGCCGGAGATCATGGAGATCGTGGCCTTCATACGAGAGGACGGCAAACGTCCCCTTTGCCTGCCGGGCGAATGAGCAAGCTCGGCCTGATCGCCGGCGGCGGGGCCCTGCCGGTATCCGTGGCGGCGCGCTGCGAGGCCGAAGGCCGGCCGGTGTTCGTCGTGCGGCTGGCCGGCTTCGCTGACCTGCACCTGGCGCGCTATCCGGGCATCGAGGCCGGCATGGCCGAGTTCGGCAAGATCCTGTCGGCGCTGAAGAAGGCGGGGTGCACCGGCGTGTGTTTCGCCGGCATGGTCAGCCGTCCTGATTTCAAGACCCTGAAGCCGGACCTGAAGGGCGCGACCCTGCTGCCCGGCATCATCAAGGCGGCGACCCAGGGCGACGACGCCCTGCTGCGCAAAATCCTGTCGGTGTTCGAGGGCGAGGGCTTTGGCATCGAGGGGGCCGACGACATTCTGGGCGGCGAGACCCTGCCGGGCGGGGCGTTGGGCGCCGTCCAGCCGACGCAAGAGCAGCTGTCTGATCTGAGGAAGGCGCTGCACGTCGCGGAAAAGGCGGGCGAACTCGATATCGGTCAAGGCGCAGTCGTCTGCGACGGCCTGGTGCTGGCGGTCGAGGCCCAGGAAGGCACGGACGCCATGCTGGCCCGGGTCGCGGGCCTGCCTGCCGATCTGCGCGGCTCGGCGGAGGACCGCAAGGGCGTGCTGGGCAAGGCGCCCAAGCCGATCCAGGACCTGCGGGTGGATATGCCGGTGATCGGCGTCCGAACCATCGAGATGGCCGCGGCTGCAGGGCTGGCGGGGATCGGCGGCGTTGCGGGCAAGCTGATCCTGATCGACCGGGCCGGGCTGATCGAGGCCGCCGACCGGCTGGGCCTGTTCGTCTGGGGCGAGCAACGGTGAGCCGGCCGCTGAAGATCATGCTGGTCGCCGCCGAGGCGTCGGGAGATGCGCTGGGGGCCGGGCTCGCCGGGGCGCTGAAGGCGCGGCTGGGGCCAGAGGTCGCCTTTGTCGGCGTCGGCGGGCCGCGCATGGCGGCACAGGGGGTCGAAAGCCCCTTCGATATCGCCGAACTGTCCATTCACGGCTGGGTGGAGGGGCTCAGGGCCTACGGGATCGTCAAGCGGCGCGTAGCCGACACGGTGGCGCTGGGCCTGGCCGAGAAGCCGGACGCGGTCGTGCTGATCGACAGCTGGGGCTTCACCATCCGGGTGGCCAAGGCGTTCAGGGCCGCTCTGCCAGACGTACCGCTGATCAAATACGTCGGGCCGCAGGTCTGGGCCTCGCGCCCGGGGCGGGCGAAGACACTGGCGGCGGCGGTCGACCACCTGCTGGCCCTCTACGCCTTTGACGCGCCGTGGTTCGAGCGCGAGGGTCTGACAACGACGGTGGTGGGGTCGCAGGCCCTGCATGTCGACATGAGCGCCGCCGATCCTGCCGCCTTCCGGGCCTCGCGCGGCATCGCGGCCGCGGCGCCCTTGTTGGTGGTCCTGCCCGGCAGCCGCCCGTCGGAAATCCGGTTGATGACGCCCGTCTACGAGGCGGCGGTCGGCCGGCTGAAGGCCGCCGATCCGTCGCTCGAGGTCGCCGTGATCGCAGCCGGAACGGTCGCGGCCGATGTGACCGCGCGGGTCGCGGCCTGGCCTTTCCGCGCCCATGTCGTCGGCGAGGAAGAAAAATACGCCGCCATGCGCGCGGCCACGGTCGCCCTCGCCACCAGCGGCACGGTCTCCACCGAACTGGCCCTGGCCGGGGCGCCGATGGTCATCGCCTACCGCTTCCAGCCGCTCAGCTATGCGATCATGAAGCCGTTCTTCACGGGCAGGTATGCGACCCTGTTCAACCACGCCGCGGACGCCGAGATCGCCCGCGAACTGATCCAGAATGACGCCACGCCGGAGAAGGTGGCGGCGGAGGTCGGGCGGCTGCTGGCCGATCCGCAGGTGCGCTTCGTGCAGTCGGCGCGTCAGACGGCGGCGCTGGACCTGATGGGGCGCGAGGGGCGCGATCCGTCCGAGATCGCGGCGGATGCGGTGTTGAGGGTTATTGCTGGCAAGGCTGGCAGATAGCGCTATCTGACCGGCCTAGAACGATCCGCTCCCGGAGGGCCATAGATCGAAATCCGGGTAAGCGATTCTTAGGTCTCGCCGGGCGCGGGCACCTGACTGATCAAGATCGCACGGCTGTCGGGATCCAGCAGGCTCTCAACTTCAGAGAGGTAGAAAAATTCGCAGTCATAGTCCCGCCGCGGCTCCGAGAGCGGAGTAATGCGTGCGGTAACGTGCTCCCACATATCGCCGTAGTCCCGTCCCCATCCGGTACCGTCGTAGACTCTCAGTTCTTTACCGCTCGCCATGCGTACGATGGTGCATCGCCCGTATCGCTCCGTGAGCACTCGAAGGATGGCCGCTCCAAGTCCTTCTTTGAGCTCACCCCAGCCTTGTCGTTCGATCATTGCGCCCGCCTCCCAGTTGCCCCGGCGTACTGGATCGCACCTCCGCCTTCCATTCAAAGCGCACGCCAATGAAAAACGCCGGGGCTTTTACCCCGGCGTTTCGCAGTTCCGTATTTGACCGCTTGATCAGCCCCGCGACTGGATCGGCACGTAATCCCGCTCGGTCGGGCCCGTGTAGAGCTGGCGCGGGCGGCCGATCTTCTGGCCGGGGTCGGCCATCATTTCCTGCCACTGGGCGATCCAGCCGACGGTGCGGGCCAGCGAGAACAGCACGGTGAACATCGAGGTCGGGAAGCCCATCGCCGACAGGGTGATGCCCGAATAGAAGTCGACGTTCGGGAACAGTTTGCGCTCGATGAAATACTCGTCGTTCAGGGCGATGCGCTCCAGCTCCTTGGCGACCTGGAACAGCGGGTCGTTGGGGTCGCCGACGGCGGCCAGCACCTCGTCGGCGCTTTCCTTCATCACCTTGGCGCGCGGGTCGTAGTTTTTGTACACCCGGTGGCCGAAGCCCATCAGCTTGTATTTCTTGGCCTTCACGCCCTGGATGAACTCCGGGATCTTGTCCGGGGTGCCGATCTCCTTGAGCATGTTCAGCGCCTCCTCGTTGGCGCCCCCATGGCTCGGGCCCCACAGGCAGGCGATGCCGGCGGCGATACAGGCGAAGGGATTGGCGCCCGACGAACCGGCCAGACGGACGGTCGAGGTCGAGGCGTTCTGCTCGTGGTCGGCGTGCAGGATGAAGATGCGGTCCATGGCCCGGGCCAGCACCGGGTTGACGACATACTCCTCGGCCGGAACCGCGAAACACATCCGCAGGAAATTCTCGGCGTAGTTCAGGTCGTTGCGCGGCGAGATGAATGGCTGGCCGATGTGATATTTGTAGGCCCGCGCCGCCAGGGTCGGCATCTTTGCGATCAGCCGGATGGCCGAGATGTTGCGCTGGACCGGATCATGGATGTCCAGGCTGTCGTGATAGAAGGCCGACAGCGCCCCGACCGTGCCGACCATGATCGCCATCGGGTGGGCGTCGCGCCGGAAGCCTTCGAAAAAGCGGTCGAACTGCGAATGCAGCATGGTGTGCATGGTGACGCTGCGCTCGAACGCCTCGTACTGGGCGGCGGTCGGCAGTTCGCCGTGCAGCAGCAGGTGGCAGACCTCGACGAAGTTGGACTGCGAGGCCAGCTGGTCGATCGGATAGCCGCGGTGCAGCAGGGTGCCGATATCACCGTCGATGAAGGTCAGGGCGCTTTCGCACGCCGCCGTCGAGGTGAAGCCGGGGTCGTAGGTGAAGGCGTCGGTCGCGCCATACAGCTTGCGGATGTCGATCACGTCGGGGCCGGTCGACCCCGAAAGCACCGGCAGGTCGACGCTCTTGTCGCCGTAGGTGAGGGTGGCCGTGCCGGCGGGTTTGGCTTGTTCAGTCATTGCAGCCCCTGAATTGCTAGGCGGCGGATCGGCGCGGGGAGGCGCAATCCACGGTCTGGTGAAATGTCAGATAGTCTGTTGCAGCGCATCATCCAAGCGCCCGAGGCTTTCTTCGCGGCCCAGGGCGGCCAGGGTCTTCGCAATATCGGGCGAGACGCCGTCCCCTGTCAGGGCGGCGCGGACGGCGGGGCCGATCTTGCCGAAGCCGACGGCCTCTTCCTCGGCGAAGACCTTGAGCTCTGCCTCGAGCGCAAAGACGTCCCAGCTGGCGAACAGCCTGAGCCGGTCTCGCAGACGGCCGATCCGCTCGCCTGATTCGCCCGTCAACATCGGCAAGGCCTTTTCATAGATCGACAGGGGCCGGACCTTGAGCGCGAAGCCGGTCTGGTCGGCCAGCTCCAGCACGGTCTTCGCGCGGTCCTTGATGAAGGGCATGGCGCGCAGCAGGCGGGCTTCGTCGTCGGGGCCGAGGGCGTGGCCGCGGGCGAGGTGGACGTCCAGCGTCATCTTGGCCAGCCGGTCATCGTCGGCGAGGCGGATCCAGTGGGCGTTGACGTGGGCCAGCTTGTC
This sequence comes from Brevundimonas sp. UBA7664, assembly GCF_002483305.1. GTDB lineage: Bacteria > Pseudomonadota > Alphaproteobacteria > Caulobacterales > Caulobacteraceae > Brevundimonas. The sequence goes on along the minus strand of NZ_DLHQ01000026.1, from coordinate 259,350 downwards.
GAAGTCCAGCCGCGCCGGGGCCTTGCCCACGCCGGTCAGGTCGAACCATTCCAGCGCCTGGGCGTCGCTGAACAGCTCATCGTCGCCGTGGGCCCAGCCCAGCCGGGCCAGATAGTTGCGCATGCCCTCGGGCAGATACCCCATCTCGGCATATTCATGCACCGCCTGGGCCCCGTGCCGCTTGGACAGTTTGGCGCCGTCGGGGCCGTGGATCAGGGGGATGTGGGCGAAGGTCGGACGCGTCCAGTCCAGGGCGTCATAGATCAGGCTCTGGCGAGCGGCGTTGTTCAGATGGTCATCGCCGCGGATGACATGGGTCACGCCCATATCGTGGTCGTCCACCACCACGGCGAGGTTGTAGGTCGGCGCGCCGTCGCTGCGCAGCAGGACCAGGTCGTCGAGGTCGTCATTGGCCCAGCTGACCGTGCCCTGCACCTGGTCCTCGACCGTCACCTGGCCGGGGAGGGGGCGACGGAACCGGACCACGTGAGGCTGGGACAGGTCATCGACAGACGGTTCGCGGTCGCGCCACGGAGATTCGAAGGTGCGGCGCTCGGCCTTGGCCAGGTCGCGCAGACGGCCGGTCTCCTCGGCCGAGGTGAAGTCGCGATAGGCGGCGCCGCGTTCCAGCAGGTCGTTGACGACTTGGCGGTGGCGGTCGGCGCGGCTGTACTGGAACACCGGTTCCTCGTCGGCGAACAGCTCGAGCCAGCTGAGGCCGTCGAAAATGGCCTTGACGGCGGCGTCGGTCGAGCGCTCGCGGTCGGTGTCCTCGACCCGGACCAGGAACTTCCCGTTGCGTCCCTTGGCATACAAATAGTTGAAAAGCGCCGTCCGGGCCCCTCCTATGTGCAGGGAGCCGGTTGGCGAGGGGGCGAAGCGCGTGACGACAGCGGGCGTGGAGTCGGATGGGGAGGCCATGGCGGGCGTTATAGCGCCGGCGCCGGCGAATCCCACCCTCGCCGAACGGGCGCGCCGGTTCCTGGCGACGCAGGTCGCCGCCCAGACGTTGCGCTGGCGGCTGTGGGCCCCGGTGGCGTTCGGCGGCGGCTGCGCCGTCTATTTCGCCCTGAAGTCCGAACCGCCGGCCTGGCTGTTGATCGCCGGGGCCATGCTGGCTTCCGGTCTCTGGATCGGGGCGCGCCGCTTGGCGCTTACGCGGGCCTGGACGCTCGGACTGATGCTGTTGGCCTGTCTGGCCGGGGGAATCGCCGTGGCCAAACTCCGGACGGACGCCGTGGCGGCGCCGATCGCGCCCGCGATGGCCGCGCCGACGGTGGTCGAGGGCTGGGTCATCGATGTCGACAGCCCGGGCGCGGCCGGGCCGCGGGTCGTCATCGCCCCGGTCCGCATTCGCGGCCTGTCGCCCGAGGCGACGCCGGTGCGGCTCCGGGCCACGGTGCGCGGCGCGGCGCCGGAGCCGGGCCAGGCCGTGCGGCTGTTCGCCATTCTCAATCCACCGCCGGCGCCGGCCAGTCCGGGGGCCTATGACTTCGGCCGCAATGCCTATTTCCAGGGTCTCGGCGGGGTGGCCTTTTCGCTGGGCGAGACGCGGCCGGCGTATCTGCCGCCGCCGCCGTGGAAGGTCAGGGCGGCCATGGCGGTCAACGGTCTGCGCTACGATCTCGCGAAGCGGATCGTGGCGCGGCAGGGCGAACGGACCGGCGGGGTCGCCGCCGCCATGACCACGGGACACGAGGCCTGGCTGGACCCGGCCCAGGTCGATGTCATGCGCGATTCCGGCCTGGCGCACATCCTGTCGATCTCGGGTCTGCATATGGCGGTGGTCGGCGGCTTCGCCTTCTTCCTCGTGCGCCTGCTGGTGGCGGCCTGGCCATGGCTGGCGCTGCGGGTGTCGGGCAAGAAGGTGGCGGCGGTCGCGGGGCTGCTGGCGGTGGGGACCTATCTGGTGGTGTCCGGCCATCCCCCGCCGGCGGAGCGGGCGGCGATCACTGCCTCGATCGCCTTCATCGCCATCCTGCTGGATCGCCAGGCGATCAGCATGCATGCCCTGGCGGTCGCGGCCTTTGCGGTCCTGATGCTTCAGCCCGAGGCCATCGTCACGCCGGGCTTCCAGATGTCGTTCGCGGCCACCGCGGCCCTGGTGGCCCTGGCCGAGGCCTGGCCGGCGAGGCCACGCGAAATCTCGACGCCGTGGCCGATCCTGATCGTGCAGCGCGCCGGCGCCTGGGTGGGCATCGCCGTGATGGCCAGCCTGGTGGCGGGGGCGGCGACGGGGCCGTTCGCCATGCAGCATTTCAACCGGACAGCCATGTACGGCCTGCTGGCCAATCTGGCGACGGCGCCCTTGTCGGACTTCCTCATCATGCCGGCGTTGGCGCTCGGCGCCCTGCTGGAGCCGCTGGGCCTCGGCGCGCCCTTCCTGTGGCTGGCGGGGCAGGGGATCGGGATGATGCTGGCCATCGGCGCGTGGACGGCGGGCCTGCCAGGGGCGGTGAAGACGGTGGCCAGCGCGCCGGGCTTCGTCCTGCCGGTCGCCTTTCTCGGCGTCCTGTTCTGCTGCCTGTGGCGCGGGAGGTTGCGCTGGCTGGGCCTGCCGTTCGCGGCGGCGGTCATGCTGTGCCCGCGCGCGCCGACGCCGGACCTGTGGATCGGCGACGGCGGGACCAATGCGGCCTTCGTCGAGCGCGGTCAGGCCGTGGTGATGCGGCCGGGCGTGCGGCAGTTCGCGATCGATGTCTGGTCGCGTCGGCGCGGCGTGGCTCCGGTCGACCGGGCGACGGAGGGGTGGGCCTGTGCGCGATTCTCGTGCGCGCCGGTCGAGCCCGGAGCCGGTCCGATGGCGATGTGGTGGGGCCGCCGCGCGCCGTCGCCGGAACAGATCGACGTCCTGTGCCGCTCTGCCCCGATGGTCAGCCTGCGGGCGTCCATCGCGGTGCTGCCGCCCTCATGCGAGGGACGGCTCGTTCTGGACGGGACGGACCATGCCCGCGGCGGTGCGGTCGAACTTTGGCGCGACGGGCCGGCGTCAGCCAACCGCTGGCGCGCGGTCTGGGCGGCCGAGGTGCGCGGCGACCGGCCGTGGAGCAGGCTCGGCGATCCGGAAGTCAGTGATACCGGCGGATGAGCCCGACCAGCTTGCCCTGGACCTCGACCTGATCGGGTCCGAAGATGCGGGTCTCGTAGTTGCGGTTGGCGGGCTCGAGCGCGATCGAGGCGCCCTTCTTGCGCAGGCGTTTGAGGGTGGCTTCCTCGCCCTCGACCAGGGCCACGACGATCTCGCCCGAGGTGGCGGTGTCGGTCGATTTGATGATCACCAGATCGCCGTTGAGGATGCCGGCCTCGATCATCGAGTCACCCTCGATCTCCAGCAGATAGTGCTCGCCCGCGCCCAGCATGGCCTCGGGCACCGGATAGCGGGCCGTTTCGTGCTCGATGGCGGCGATGGGCGTGCCGGCGGCGATCTTGCCCATCAGCGACAGTTCGCGGGTGTCGTTGGCCGGTTCGGCGGCCATGGGGCGCCCGCCGCCCTCGATGACCGAGGGGGCGAAGCCCGCCCGGCCGCGCGGTGCGCCCGCCGTGGCCTGATCGGGCATCTTGGTGACCTCCAGCGCCCGGGCGCGGTGCGCCAGACGCCGGATGAAGCCCCGTTCCTCCAGCGCCGTGATCAGCCGGTGGATGCCCGATTTGGACGCCAGATCGAGCGCCTCCTTCATCTCGTCGAAGGAGGGGGACACGCCGGTCTCCTTGATCCGTTCGTGGATGAACATCAGCAGTTCGTGCTGTTTGCGCGTGAGCATGGCGACCTCGAAGACGAATCCCGTTGCAGGAACGCTAGCGGAACAAACCGCAAACGTCCACAGGGTGTTCCTGTGCTGTTCCGGTTAAGGTCCGGTTACCGCAGGAGGTCGCGCGTCGCCGCCTCGACATCCGCCTGACGCATCAGGCTCTCGCCGACCAGCACCGCCTGGGCATGGGCATCCGACACCCGCTGCACATCGTCGGGCGTGAAGATGCCGCTCTCGGCGACCAGCAGGGCGCGGACGGGGCTGAGGATGGCGAGGCGTTCGGTCACGGCGAGATCGACCTCGAACGTCCGCAGGGAGCGGTTGTTGATGCCGACCAGATCGCCGCCCAGCTTGCAGGCACGGGCCATTTCGGCCTCGTCGTGGGTCTCGATCAGCGCGTCCATGCCGAACCGTTCGGCCTCGGCGAGCAGGTCGGCGGCGAGGGCGTCGTCGATCATGGCGAGGATGATCAGGATGCAGTCGGCGCCCAGCGCCCGGCTCTCGGCCACCTGCCAGGGATCGACGAGGAAGTCCTTGCGCAGGCAGGGGAGGGCGACGGCGTCACGGGCGGCGGCGAGGAAGGCGTCGTCGCCCTGGAAGCTGGGGCCGTCGGTCAGGACCGACAGGCAGGTGGCGCCGCCGGCCTCATAGGCGCGGGCGAGGGCGGGCGGGTCGAAGTCGGCGCGGATCAGGCCCTTGGACGGGCTGGCCTTCTTGATCTCGGCGATCAGGGCGGGACGGCCGGTGTTTTCGACATGGCGCTCAAGGGCGGCGCGGAAGCCGCGCGGGGTGGAGGCAGCGCGCGCCAACAACTCGACCGCGTCCTGCGATGTCGCGGCCTTGCGGGCGGCCACGTCCTCACGCTTGTAGGCGGCGATGCCGGCCAGAACATCGCTCACGCCGGCTCTTCCTCGATGACTGTGTTGGTGGCCTCGACCAGATCGGCGAGGGCCCTGGCCGCGCGGCCGTCGTCGATCACCGTCGCCGCCAGGACCGCGCCCTCGGCCAGATCGGCGGCGCGGTCGGCGACGACGAGGGCGGCGGCGGCGTTGAGCAGGACGATGTCGCGATAGGCGCCCGTCGCTCCGTCCAGCAGGGCGCGGAGGGCGGCGGCGTTCTCTTCCGCGTCGCCGCCGCGCAGGGCGTCGAGCGAAGCGCGGGGCAGGCCGGCGTCTTCAGGCGTGACGGTGAAGCGGCGGACGGCGCCGTCCTTCCATTCCGCCACCTCGGTCTCGCCCGTGGTGGTCAGTTCGTCGAGGCCCTGGCCGTGGACGGTCCAGGCCCGGGTCGCGCCGAGCCGGCCCAGCACCTCGGCCAACGGTTCGAGCAGGCGGGGATCATAGACGCCCATGACCTGCCGCTTGGCGCCGGCCGGATTGGACAGCGGGCCCAGCAGGTTGAAGACGGTACGGAAGCCGATCTCGGCCCGCACCGGCCCGACGTGGCGCATGGCCCCGTGGTAGGCGGGGGCGAACAGGAAGGCGATGCCGGCCTCGTCCAGCGAGCGGCGCTGCTGGGCCGGCGTGGCCTGCAGATTGACGCCGAGCACCGACAGCACGTCCGAGGAGCCGGATTTGGAGCTCATCGCCCGGTTGCCGTGTTTGGCGACCTTCAGGCCCGCGCCGGCCAGCACCAGGGCGGCGGCGGTCGAGATGTTGAAGGTGTGCTGGCCGTCGCCGCCGGTGCCGCAGGTGTCGATGGCGTCATAGGGGTGGTCGAGGGTGCGGGCGGCCTCGCGCATGGCGGTGGCGAAGGCGGCGATCTCCTCGACCGTCTCGCCGCGGATGCGCAGGGCGGTGACGGCGGCGGCGACCTGGGCGGGGGTCGGCTCGCCGCGCAGGCAGGCGGCGAAGAAGTCGTGCGCCTCGTCCGCCGACAGGATGCGGCCGTCGACCAGTTTGGCCAGCAGGGGTTTGAAACCTTCAGCCATCTCAGACCATCGCCGTGAGTCTGACGTTGGCCAGATCGAGGAAATTGGCGAGCAGGTCGTGGCCGTGTTCGGTGGCGATGGATTCGGGGTGGAACTGGACGCCGTGGATCGGTCGGGTCTGGTGCGCCAGCCCCATGATCTCGCCGTCGGCGGTCCAGGCGGTGACCTCGAGCACATCGGGCAGGGTCTCACGGCGCACGGCCAGCGAGTGGTAGCGGGTGGCGGTGAAGGGCGAGGGCAGGCCCTTGAAGACGCTGTGGCCCTCATGCTCGATCGGCGAGGTCTTGCCGTGCATCAGGGATTTGGCGCGGATCACCTCGCCCCCAAAGGCCTGGCCCATGGCCTGATGTCCCAGGCAGACGCCGAAGATCGGCATGTCCAGCGGGGCGGTGTCGAGGATCGAGAGGCAGATGCCCGCCTCGTTCGGGGAGCAGGGGCCCGGCGACAGCAGCACGGCCTCTGGCCTGAGGGCGAAGGCCTCTGCGGCGGTCAGGTCGTCGTTGCGCACGACACGCGTCTCCGCGCCCAGTTCCGCAAGGTAGTGGACCAGGTTCCAGGTGAAGCTGTCGTAGTTGTCGACGACGAGGATCATGCCCGGCTTCTAGGGGCTGCACGGGGCCGCGCCAAGCGGCTGTGACGGTAAGTCTTCGTTAACCGAACCCGCCCGAACTGGGGCCACCAACCGGAGGGGCACCATGGCACACGCAGGCATCACCAAGGCGCGCACCCTGCTGGCGCCGGCGCAGCCGTCCCGGTCCAGTCCCTACGCGGCCCTCGGCGCGGCTTCGCTGGCCGCGATGGCGGCGGTGTTGATGGCCGGGGTGATGGTGCTCGGGCCGGGCGTGCGGTTCGACGAACCCGCGATTTCAGCCCAGCCCTAACGGTTTCCGAACGGATAGCGCCAGGCGTCCTCGGCGGCGCGCATGGGCGCGCGGGCCTTGGCGAGGGTTTCGGCGTATTCCGCGGCCGGATCGCTGTCGGCGACGACGCCGGCCCCGGCCTGGACGTGGATCTTGCTGTCGGCGAAGAGGGCGGTCCTGAGCACGATGCAGATGTCAGCCTCGCCGCCCGCCGAGATGTAGCCGACGCCGCCGCCGTAACCGACGCCGCGCTTTTCGCTCTCCAGCTCGTCGATGATCTCCATGGCCCGGACCTTGGGCGCGCCGGACAGGGTGCCGGCGGGCAGGGCGGCCAGCAGGGTGTCGACGGCGTCGAGGTCGGGATGGGCGTCACCCTGGACTTCGGAGACGATGTGCATGACCGAGCTGTAGCGTTCGACGCGGAAGCTCTCGATCACCTCGACCGTGCCGGGGGCGGCGACCCGGCCCACGTCATTGCGGCCGAGGTCCAGCAGCATCAGGTGCTCGGCCCGCTCCTTGGGATCGGCCAGAAGTTCGGCCTCAAGCGCGCGGTCGGCCTCGGGCGTCTCGCCGCGGGGGCGGGTGCCGGCGAGCGGGCGGATGGTGACGCGGCCGTCCTTGAGCCGGACCAGGATCTCCGGGCTCGAGCCGGCAAGCTGGAAGTCGCCGAAGTCGAGATAGAACAGATAGGGCGAGGGATTCCGCCGCCGCAGAGAGCGGTAGAAGGCGAACGGATCGCCGGCCCAGGGCGCGGCGAACCGGTGGCTGAGCACGACCTGGAAGATGTCGCCGGCGGCGATGTAGTCCTTGGCCCGGGCGACCATGGCGGCGAAGTCGGAGTCCGCGACCGGCGAGCGGAACGGTGCGATGGCGGCCTCAACGGGAGCGGGCAGGGCGGGCAAGGGCCTCCGCAGGTCGGCTTCGAACCGGTCGAGCCGGCTCACGGCCCGGTCGAAGGCGGTTCGCGCGTCGAGCCCGCTGTCCGGGTAGGCGGCGGAGACCAGCACGATCTCGTGGCTGACGGAGTCGAAGATGGCGACCAGCGACGGGCGCGTCAGGACGGCGTCCGGCAGGTTCAGCGGATCGGGATTGGGCGCGCCCAGCGGCTCCAGCAGCCGCACCATGTCATAGCCGAACACCCCGAACAGGCCGGCGGCCATGGGCGGAAGGCCGGCCGGCAGATCGAACCGCGACGCCGCCATCAGGGCGCGCAGGGACGTCAGGGCGTCGGAGGGCTCTGGCTGGAATCGTTCGGCGGCGATGTCTCCGCCCCGCGCCAGTTCGGCCCGGCCGTCGCGACAGCGCCAGACCACGTCCGGCTCGCGCGTGATGATCGAATACCGGCCGTTGACCGCGCCGCCCTCGACCGATTCCAGCAGGAAGGCGTGGGTCCGGCCATGTCCGACCTTGAGGAAGGCCGAGACCGGGGTTTCGAGGTCGTCCACCAGGCGGCGGACGACGATCCGCGGCCGGCCCAGGGACCAGCCGCGGTCGAATTCGGCGAAGTCTTCGCCGGCCTCCGCCGTCATCGCGCCGGCGGCGTCGCCGGCGATGCGGGGGCGGCCGGGGCTTCCGCCGGCAGGCCGAGGGCCAGCCGCGCCAGGGCCTCATCGTATCTGGCCTTGCTGCGCTCGGCGGCGGTGCGGATGGCGGTCTCACCCACGGCGTTCAGATGGTCGCCGGCCATGCGCTGACGGAACTGTTCGGCGACGGGGGCGGCGAGGGCGGGCACTGCGGCGGTGATGCGGTCCGTGCGGCCGATGACGAAGGTGTCGTCGGTGTTCTGCTGCGAGAACGGTTCGCCGCGGGCGCTGCCGAACACGCCGGCGATGACGCCCTGGCCGTTTTGTTCGGCGGACTGACGGCTCAGACCGGTCCCGGTCTGGATCGTGGCGCCGACCGAGGCGGCCACAGCGGCCAGATCCTCGCCGCCGCGCACGCGGGCCGCCAGGGCGCTGGCGCGCGCCCCGAGCAGGCGGGCGTTCTCGCGCAGGACCCATTGCCGGGCCAGGGGCTCGCGGATGGCGGCCAGGGGGGGCAGGGCGGCGGGGGTGATCGCGTCGAGACGGACGACGAAATACTGGCCCTGGCCCATGTCGACCACTTCGCTCTCCGCGCCTTGGCCGAGGCTCCACATGGTCTGGATCAGTTGGGGCGGGAGCGCCGGTGTGATTTCCTGGCCGTTGCGCAGCTTGCCGTCCTCGCGGATCGGCGGGATCTGGATGACGCGGCCCCCGACCTCGCGCACGGCGACGTCCAGCGTCTTGCCCTCCTGACGGGCCTTTTCATAGGCCTCGACCCGCCGATAGACGGCGGCGCGGGCGTCTTCCGCGCGCAGCTCCTGGACCACCTGTTCGCGGACGTCGGCGAGGGTCGCGGCGCGGCCCGGCTGGATGGCCGTCACCTTGGCGACCACGAAGCCGACGCCGGCCTGGACGGGAGCCGAGACCTCGTTCGCGGCGAGGCCGAACACGGCCCCGGCCACGGCCGCGTCGCCCAGGGCGCTGCGCGGCGTATCGACATATTCGGCCGGCTGGATGCTGTTGGCGCGGGCCACGTCGGCCGGAGCCTGGCCGGCGCGCAAGGCGGCGGCGATGCGGTCGGCCGCGGCGCGGTTGGGCGCGGTCAGGGTGACGAAGGTGCGCTTCTCCGGCAGCGACAGGGCGTCGCGACGGAAGTTGAACCGTTCCTCGATCCGGGCCTCGGTCGGCGCGGCTGCGGGGCCGGCATCATCGAACAGCACCACCGAGGCGGTGCGGGATTCCGGCAGACGCAGCTGGTCGGCGCTCTGGTTCATCAGGGCGGTCAGCTGGGCGTCGGTCGGAACGCCCGCCGTGCCGGCCATGGCCTGGGTCACGGTGAACCAGCGACCGTCGCGCGTCTCCAGCGTCTGGCTGGCCAGGATCGCGCCATAGATGCGCGGCAGGCGCAGGCCGGCGCCGAGCGCGGAGCCGTAGTGCTGGGTGGAGTACTGATCGCGGAACTGGGCCTCGAACATCTCCGGCGTGACGTTGATCTCGGTCAGCCGGGCCTGGTACTGGTCCTCGCTGAACTGGCCGGTGACGTTGTCGAAGAACTCGGGGGTCTGGCGAATCTGGCGCAGGATCAGTTCTTTTCCGGGCCGGATGCCGGCCTTCCAGGCCCAGTTGAGGAAGCCGAACTGCTGGGATTTCTGTTCCAGGTACTGCCTCAGGCCGCCCTCGCCGATCAGTTCCTCGAAATCGAGCGCCCGCCCGGCCTGCTGCTGGGCCTGGTCGCGAATCCGGTCCATCTCGCTGCGGAACTCGGCCTGGCTGAGATTGCGGTCGCCCGCCGAAACCACGTGCTTCGGACCCAGATTGGCCAGAACGTCCATCTGGCTGCCGCCGCCGACCACGAGCGCCAGCGCCATGACGACGAGCAGCCCTATGGCCCATTTGGATTTGGCGAAGGCGCGGATGGCGGAGAGCATGGTCGGTCCTGGCGGATCAGAGGCAAGGGTGCTGCTTGGCCTATAGGGTGTCAGCGCCCTGCACGGCAAGATGAAGGCAGGATTGTTTGGCCAGTCAGACGGGCGCCGGCTCGTCGATTGGACGCGGTGGTATCCGCAGGCCGTCCCCGGCGTCGCGATCCGGGACGGCTTGGCTTGTCGAAAGGCGCCGCATAGAAAGCGGGAATGAAACAATCCGTGAAACTGATCGCCGGCAATTGGAAGATGAACGGCCTGGGCGCGAGCCTGGGCGAGGTTGAAGCCCTGCGCCAAGCGCTGGCGGAGGCGCCTCCGGCGTGCCGCGTCGCCCTGTGCCCTCCCGCCACCCTGATCGAACGCATGGCGCGGGTCGCGGGCGACGGGATCGAGATCGGCGGCCAGGACTGCCGGGCGGAAGCCCACGGCGCCTACACCGGCGACCTGTCGGCGGCGATGCTCAAGGACGCCGGCGCATGCCTGGTCATCCTCGGCCATTCCGAGCGCCGTCAGGGCCATGGCGAGACCGACGCCCTTGTTTCGGCCAAGGCGGAGGCGGCGCTGGCCGCGGGTCTGGCGCCGATCATCTGCGTCGGCGAGACGCTGGAGCAGCGCGAGGCGGGCCGGGCGGTCGAGGTGGTGCGGGGACAGATCATGGGATCCCTGCCGCTGGCGCTGGCCGGGCAGGACTTCGCCGTGGCCTATGAGCCGGTCTGGGCCATCGGCACCGGCCTGACGCCGACGTTGCAGCAGATCGAGGAAGTCCACCGCGCCGTCCGCGCCGCGATGATCGAACGGTTGGGTCTGGGGATCGCCGCCACGCCGATCCTGTACGGCGGCTCCGTCAAGCCGGACAACGCCGCCGAGATCCTCGCCGTGCCCGAGGTCGGCGGGGCGCTGGTGGGCGGGGCCTCGCTGAAGGCGGCGGACTTTATCGGGATTGTCCGGGGAGCGTAGGGATCAGTTTGCTCCCATCCGCCATCAATGTTAGACGCCGCCGCTTGATCGGCGCCGCCTCGCGCCACACATATCGGCTGCCATGCTCCAGACCATTCTCCTCGTCTCCATGATCCTTATCTCGGTCGCGCTCGCCGGCGTGATCCTGATTCAACGTTCGGAGGGCGGCGCCCTTGGAATGGGCGGCGGTCCGTCGGGCTTCATGACGGCGCGGGGCGCGGGCAATCTGCTGACCAAGACGACCTGGGTTCTGGCCGTGCTGTTCTTCCTCTGCGCGATCGGCCTGACCATCCTCGGCAACGTTGAGCGGTCGAGCCGTTCGATCGTCGACGCCGACGCGATCGGCGAGCTGGTCGCCCCCTCGACGTCGAGCGCTCCGGCGGCCGATCCGGCGGCTCCGGCCCAGCCGGCCGCGCCGTCGCTGCAGAACCTGGAATCCAGCCTGTCCGGCATTTCTCCGGCTCCGGCTCCGGCTCCGGCCCAACCGGCCCCCGCAGAATAGGATGAGCGGGGACCTTATCCCCGCCTTCCGCTCCCGCCCTCAAAGTCTCCGCAGTTCGCCGCTCGAATCAGCGGTAGAGTGATCTCCCATGGCCCGTTACGTGTTCATCACCGGCGGCGTGGTTTCCTCCTTGGGAAAAGGCCTCGCTTCCGCCGCTCTCGGCGCGCTCCTGCAAGCGCGCGGTTACAAGGTGCGTCTGCGCAAGCTCGACCCCTATCTGAACGTCGATCCGGGCACGATGAGCCCGTATCAGCACGGCGAGGTCTTCGTCACCGATGACGGGGCCGAGACCGACCTGGACCTGGGCCACTATGAGCGGTTCACCGGCGTGTCGGCCGCGAAGTCCGACAACATCACCACCGGCCGCATCTATTCCACCATCCTTGAGAAGGAGCGGCGCGGAGATTACCTCGGCGCCACGGTGCAGGTGATCCCGCACGTCACCGACCAGATCAAATCCTTCTGTTTGACGCCGGCCCTGACCGATGACGGCGAAGATGTCGATTTCGTGCTGGTCGAGATCGGCGGCACGGTCGGCGATATCGAGGGTCTGCCGTTCTTCGAGGCCATCCGCCAACTGGGGCAGGACCTGCCGCGCGGCCAGTCGTGCTTCGTGCACCTGACCTTGCTGCCCTTCATCAAGACGGCCGGGGAGATGAAGACCAAGCCGACGCAGCATTCGGTCAAGGAACTGCGCTCGATCGGCATCCAGCCGGACATCCTGCTGTGCCGCTGTGAATTCCCGATCCCGCCTGACGAGAAGCGCAAGATCGGCCTGTTCTGCAACGTGCGTCCGACCGGCGTCATTCAGGCCATGGATTCCAGCGACATCTACGCCGTGCCGCTGGATTACCACCGCGAGGGGCTGGACGCTGAGGTGCTGGCCCATTTCGGCATGACCGACGCCCCGGCGCCGGACCTGTCGATGTGGGAGGAGATCGCCAGGCGGCGACTGCATCCCGATGGCGAGGTCACTGTGGCCGTGGTCGGCAAATACACGGTGCTGAAGGACGCCTACAAATCCCTGATCGAAGCCCTGCATCACGGTGGGGTGGCCAACAACGTCAAGGTCAACATCGACTGGGTCGAGGCCGAGACCTTCGAGGGCGACCGGGAAGCCTGTGACGCGCGCCTTCAGGCGGCGCACGCCATCCTGGTGCCCGGCGGCTTCGGCGAGCGCGGTTCGGAGGGCAAGATCGAGGCGGCCCGGTTCGCCCGCGAGCGCAAGATTCCCTATTTCGGGATCTGTTTCGGCATGCAGATGGCGGTCATCGAGGCGGCGCGGAACCTGGCGGGGTATCCCAAGGCCTCATCGACCGAGTTCGGTCCGACGACCGAACCGGTGGTCGGCCTGATGACCGAATGGACCCAGGGCAACCAGCGCGTTCTGCGCCAGCAGGGCGGCGACATGGGCGGGACCATGCGGCTGGGGGCCTATGACTCGACCCTGAAGCCGGGGTCGAAGATCGCAGAAATGTACGGCTCGACCACGATCAGCGAGCGGCACCGCCATCGCTATGAGGTCAACATCAACTACCGCGACGCTATCGAACAGAAGGGCGGACTGACCTTCGCCGGCCTGTCGCCGGACGGCGTCCTGCCCGAGACGGTCGAGCGCGAGGACCATCCGTGGTTCATCGGCGTCCAGTATCACCCGGAGCTGAAGAGCCGGCCGTTCGCGCCCCATCCGCTGTTCGCGGGCTTCATCGAGGCGGCTGTGGTGCAGAGCCGGCTGGTCTGAGCATGGGCCGCCGCGAGAGCGGCCTGCCTGTCAGGAGTCGTTCTTAGGAGCCGGGCTTGGCGCTTTCGGCGGGACGAGGCCCTCGAACGGGCGGCGGTCGCGACAGCGGACGCAAACCCGCGTCCCCGGCTCGCTGCGGCTGTCCACGTACAGATGTCCCTTCATCAGGCATTTCAGCGACTTGAACATCGGTGGCTCCGCGCGGAGAGACCGGCTCCGCATACAAATAGCCGTGTTACATTTGTTGTTGCAGTGCAAGATAAAGAAGCGTGACGGCATCTGACCATCCAGCGACCGCGCTTCACCGCCCCGGGTGGTATGCGGGGCCCGTGGCCGTGTAGCGTGCGAAACGGAAGCGAACGCGTTCCCGAGGCTGTCCGCGAACCCGAAGCGGCCGACCTGTCAGTCCTCCAGATCCTGCCCCGGAGCCGCACGATGCCATCCCTGAAAGCCTCCTATCCGCTCTACCTGGCCAATGAGGCGCTGACGCCCAACCAGGATCTGGAGGTCACCGACAAATACTCGGGCGAGGTGGCGACGCGCGTCGCCCTGGCCGACCCGGCCCTGATCGACCGGGCGATAGGCGAGGCGGTCAAGGCGACGGAGCCGATGGCGCGGATGGCGGCGTATGAACGACAGGCGGTTCTGGCCCATTGCGTCAAACGCTTCGCGGAACGGGCGGATGAGCTGGCCCTCGCCCTGTGCATCGAGGCCGGCAAACCGATCCGGGATTCGCGCGGGGAGGTGACCCGGCTGATCGACACCTTCCGTATCGCCGCCGAGGAGTCGGTGCGGATGACGGGCGAGGTCCAGCCCCTGGACATTTCGGCGCGGGCGCGCGGCTATCAGGGTATGTGGAAGCGCGTCCCGATCGGGCCCTGTTCCTTCATCTCGCCGTTCAATTTTCCCCTCAACCTGGCGGCCCACAAGATCGCTCCGGCGCTGGCCGTCGGATGTCCGTTCGTGATGAAGCCGGCGTCGCGTACCCCGCTGGGGGCGCTGATCATCGGCGAGATCCTGGCCGAGACCGATCTGCCCAAGGGCGCCTTTTCGATCCTGCCCGCCACCCGCGACGGTTCGGACCTGTTCACCACCGACGACCGGCTCAAGCTGCTGTCCTTCACCGGCTCGCCCGAGGTCGGCTGGGCGCTGAAGGCGAAGTCGGGAAAGAAGAAGGTGGTGCTGGAGCTGGGCGGCAATGCCGCCGTTATCGTCGACCGTGACAGCGACCTGGAAGACGCCGCCGAGCGGATCATCTTCGGGGCTTTCTACCAGTCCGGCCAGTCCTGCATCGGGGTGCAGCGTATCCTGATCCACGACGACATCTACGGCCCGTTGCGCGATCTGCTGGTCGGGAAAGCCCGGGCCCTGATCTGCGGCGACCCGCGCGAGGAGTCCACCTTCATCGGTCCCCTGATCGACGAGAAGGAAGCGACCCGGCTGGAGGACTGGATCAACGAGGCGCGGGCCGCCGGGGCGACGGTGCTGTGTGGCGGGAACCGCACCGGCGCCATGCTGGACGCGACCCTGCTGGAGGGCGTCGGCCGCGGCCTGAAAATCCGCGAGGAGGAGGCGTTCGGGCCGGTCGCCATCCTGTCGCGCTTTTCGGATTTCGAGGTGGCGCTGGCCGAGGTGAACGATTCAAAATTCGGGCTTCAGGCCGGCATCTTCACCCGCGACATTCACAAGGCCATGCGGGCCTGGGACGTGCTCGAGGTCGGCGGCATCCTGATCGGCGACGTGCCCAGCTATCGCGTCGACAACATGCCCTATGGCGGCGTCAAGGATTCCGGCCTCGGCCGCGAGGGCGTGAAATTCGCCATGGAGGACATGACCGAGATCCGTAATCTGGTCATCCGTCAGCGGCCGGTGGCCTAGATCCGCCCCGCTGCATGAACTCTTTGTCACGCGCCGACCAGTTGTGGGCCACCTTCGGCTGGGTCATGGTCGCGCGCTCAGAATGAGTCTGACCGGGGTGAAACAGATGCGTATCGCCAAGATACTGGCCGGCGTGGCGGCGGCGGGCCTGATGGCCTTTCCTGCGATGGCGCAGGAGGGCCGCTATGCGCCCCAGCTGACCCGGATCCTTGAGGAGGCTGCCAAGGGGAACTGCCTTCCAGCCCTGATGGCGCCGACATTGCTCGACGCCTGCAACGGCCAGATCCAGGGCATGGCGCCGGCCTTGGACGCCATGGGGGCGGTCGAGATGGTGACTTTCGTGAGCGCACAGGACACGCCGGACGGCCCGGTCGAGACCTACACGGTCAAGTTCGCTGGGGGTCAGACCCTGGACTGGGTCATCGGCCACGAGCGCGACGGCAAGTTCAGCACCGTCGGCACGGCGGGCTAGAAGACCATGGGGGCCGGGGTCGCCGTGAGCCTTCTGTTCGCCGGACTGCTGGGGGTCGCGGCGGGTTCGCAAACGCCGCCGATCTTCCATCCCGGCGCGCCCGGCCAGCCGTCGCGGATCGTGACAGCGGCCGAGGCGATGGAGCTCGGCCGATCAACCTTCATTCCCGCCGACGCCGCCTTCATGCAGCACATGATCGTTCACCACGCCCAGGCGGTGGACATGGTCGAACTGCTGGAAACGCGCGGGGCCGATCCGACCGTGAAGCTGCTGGGCCGACGGATCGCGCTCTCCCAGCAGGCCGAGATGGACCTTATGCGCGGCTGGCTGACGGACCGCGCCCAACCGCTGGAAATGCCGGTCATGGGCGGTCACGCCGGCCAGGCCGGGATGGATCACAGCGCGCACGCCGGCATGGATCATGGCGCGCCTGCGGCTGACGATACGCCGGTCATGGCGGGCATGCTCTCGCCCCGGCAGATGCGGGCGCTGGCGGCCGCAAGCGGCCCGGCCTTTGACCGGCTATTCCTCGAAGGCATGATCCAGCATCATCAGGGCGCGCTCGACATGGTCGGCGCCCTGATGGCCCAGCCCGGAGCAGGGGAAGACACCCTGCTTTCCGATTTCCTCACCTCCGTCGTGGCCGACCAGTCGGCCGAAATCCTGCGCATGCAGTACCTGCTCTCCGAGCTTTGAATCCCAACCTTTTCCTGAAAGACCGGCCATGAACGTTCGCAGCACCCTGCTCTCATCCGTCGCCGTATTCGGCCTCCTTCTGGGGGCGACGGCGGCGTCGGCCCAGCAGGCCAGCGGCCCGGGCGTCACCCAGCAGATCCCGGTCGACGCGCGCAGCACCCTGACGCCCGGCCTGCGCGACGCCGGCATGAGCGCGTCCGGTCTGGTCCTTGAGCATTCGCTGCCGATGGCGCCCGGATTCGTCGATCCCGACATCGGCTTTTCGCCGCCGACCAGCCGCGAGGAAGGCCAGGCCCTGGTCGCCCGCATGCGGAGTAACGCCGCCTTCAGCCCGCTTGGCATGGCCAACACCGACATGGCGCTGTCGGACGGAAAGCTGTTCATCGGCAATTTCAACGGTTTCAACGCCTATGAGCTGGGCGAGGGCGCGCCGCGGCTGGTGATGTCGGTGGTCTGTCCCGGCGGCCAGGGCGACGTTTCGGTGCATGGCGACCTGCTGTTCATGTCGGTCGAGGAAAACCGCGGCCGCCTCGATTGCGGGGCTACAACCACGGCCAGCGCCGTGGACAGCGAGCGCTTCCGGGGCGTGCGCATTTTCGACATCAGCGACCTGAACGCGCCGCGCCAGATCGCCGCCGTCCAGACCTGCCGCGGTTCGCACACCCACACCCTGGTGCCGCACCCGTCCGATCCGAATGTCCTTTACGTCTACGGCCAAGGCACCTCCGACGTGCGCAAGACCGAGGAACTGGCCATCTGCACGGACGGCCAGCCGGACTCCAACCCGGAGACCGCGCTGTTCTCGATCGATGTGATCCGGGTCGACCTGAACCGGCCGCAAGACGCCGCCATCGTCAACCGGCCGCGCATCTTCGCCGACGGCACGACCGGCCGCGTGGCCGGCCTCTGGCGCGGTGGCCGGGCCGGCGTCGCCAGCCAGGACACGGCGCAAACCAACCAGTGCCATGACATCACTGTCTATCCCGAGATCGGCCTGGCGGGGGGCGCCTGCAGCGGGAACGGCATCCTGCTGGACATCTCCGATCCCGAGCGTCCGACCCGGGTTTCGGACATCTTCGATCCGGACATGGCCTACTGGCACTCGGCGACGTTCAACAACGCCGGCGACAAGGTGGTCTTCACCGACGAATGGAGCGGCGGCATCGGCGCGCGCTGCCAGGCCACGGACCCGGCGACCTGGGGCGCGAACATGATCGCCACGATCGAGAACCGGACGCTGAGCGGCAAGAGCTTCCACAAGCTCCCGTCGGCGCAAGGATCGACCGAGAACTGCGTCGCCCACAACGGCAATATCATCCCGGTCCCGGGCCGCGACCTGATGGTCCAGGCCTGGTACCAGGGTGGAATCTCGATCATGGACTTCACCGACCCGGCGCGCCCGATCGAGGTCGCCCATTTTGACCGGGGTCCGATCAGCGCCGAACGCCTGTACGTCGGTGGATCCTGGTCCGCCTACTGGCTCAACGGCCGGATCTATTCGAGCGAGATCGCCCGGGGGCTCGACGTGCTGCGGCTGGTCCCGACCGACCAGCTGTCCGCGGCCGAGATCGCCGCCGCCGAGGCGGTGATGTCGGCGACCATCAACCCCCAGACCCAGACCCGTGTCAGCTGGGCCGACACCCCGGACGTGGCCGGCGCCTACCTCGACCAGCTCACGCGCTCGCAGGGCATCGAGGCGGGGCTCGCCGGACAGGTGCAGGCCCGGATCGAGCAATGGCGGGGCGGGAATGCCGACCTTGCCGGTTCGGCTGAACTCTCCGCCGCCCTCAACGCGGCGTCCGGCAAGGCCACGGGCGTGGCGGCGGCCCGATTGAAGGCCCTGGCGGACCTGTTCGGACGCCAGGCCGGCTAGCCTCCGTCTGTTGGATTGAATGTGGCTGCCGTCGCGCCTTCTCGGACAAGGTGCGACGGCAGGGAGGTTCAGCGGGTCGTGATGAACCCGCTTTCGCTCTGGCGCGGGATCCCCGCAGAAACCGCCCCAACGCTTTTCGACGCAGACTCCGTGGTCGGTGGCGCGGTTGTCGGCGGTGCGGCGGAACGGCTCCGGGCGCTCGTCGCACGTTACGCGGCCGAAGCCTGTGCCCCGCTCGCGCGTCGCCTCGTTGAAAACTGGCCTGCAGCCCTGGGGCGTTTCACCCATGTCCTGCCACGGGAGCCAGGCCCCAACGCCTTCAATGCCCGCCGCGCCTGAAGAGCCGCCCCGCGCCGCTATCGGACACCAGATCTCCGCCAGCCAGCAGACCTTCGCCTGAGTCCATCCGCTCCGGAGCGACACGCGCGATGGCGGATGGCAGCGCGGGAAGTGAACGCGCTTGACGGATGCCTCCGCACACCGCAGCTTGTAGTCCGAATTCAAATTGAGCTTGGTCCCTTGGCCCATATCACCGTCGCCCTTCGCGCCCGTCCCACCGCCTCAGGCGGCGTTGCGGTCGCGCGCGCCAGCGGCCTCGGTATGACCACCACCACCACCACCACCACGCTCATGGCGGGGACAGGTTAGCGCGCACCAGGACTCAGGATCGCCCAACCCAACCCCGCCCGGACCCCCGGGCGGGGTTTTTCATTTCCGCCCCTAGTTCCAGCCCTCCCGATCAGCCTCCTCCCGAAAGCCCCGATCATGCCCAGCCTCGCCCTTCTCCGCCCCGAGCCCGCGCTCGTCCGACTTGCCCCGCTCCCGGGCGCGCCCGTCGTGGTGATGAAATTCGGCAGTTCGGTCCTGACCGGACCAGCCGACGCGCCGGCCGTGGCCTCCGCCATCTATGCCGAGGTACGGCGCGGTCGTCGGGTCGTGGCTGTGGTCTCTGCCTTCGCCGGCGAGACCGACAGGCTGTTGGCAGAGGCGCGCGGGCTCGGTCTCGCCCACGACAATCCCCTGTTGCCCGCCTATGTCGTGCAGGGGGAGGAGCGCTCCGCCGCCCTGACCGCGCTGGCCTGCGACCGCATCGGCCTGGATGCCGTGACGCTGACGGTGCGCGAACTCGGCATCCTCGCCGAAGGCCCACGTGAACACGCCCGTCCCGTCGCCCTGGCTCGCTCGGTGTTGGAGCAGGCGCTGGAACGTCACGAGGTCGTGGTGGCGCCGGGCTTCGGCGCCCTGGGGCCTGACGGCCGAACCGTCCTGCTGGGCCGGGGCGGCTCGGACCTGACGGCCCTGTTCCTGGCCGCCGAATTCGGCCTTGACCACGTGCAGCTGGTGAAGGACGTCGACGGTCTCTACGACCGTGATCCGAACACCGATCCGGACGCCCGCCGTTACGATCAGGCCAGTTGGGCGGAGGCCAAGGCCCTGGGCGGAGGCCTCGTTCAGCCCGACGCGCTCGACCTCGCCGAGGCCCGACGTCTGTGCGTCGAGGTGCGCAACCACGCCGACGGCCACCGCACAGTAATCGGGGCCGAGGGCGCGCCCCCGCGCCGCGTTCCGCCGCGCAGACGACTGAAGGTCGCCGTCGCCGGCTGCGGGGTCGTCGGCGGCGGCGCCCTCTCCCAACTGCTCGGCGACGCCCGCGTCGAGGTGGTTGGCGTTCTGGTTCGCGACCCGTCCAAGGTCCGTCACATCCCCGGTTTTTCGACCGAGGCGCTTGCACCGTTGTTCGTGGCTGACGCCGCCGCCCTGCTGGCTCGCGAACCGGACATTCTGCTCGAAGCCTTGTCGGAAGCCGACGCGGGTCACGCCCTGATCCGTGCCGCGCTCGAGCGCGGCGTCGATGTGGCCAGCGCTAACAAGCAGGCCATCAGCCGGGACCCCGCCGGCCTGCTCGCGCTGGCCGGGGAGCATGAGGCTAAGCTGATGTGGTCGGCCGCCATCGGGGGCGGCGCCCCCATGGTCGAGACCCTGCGCGCGGCCCGCGCCGACGGCCCGGTCACAGCCTTTGAAGCCGTGCTGAACGGCACGGTCAACTTCATGCTTGAACGTCTCGATTCCGGCGCCTCCTTCGACCAGGCCCTGGCCGAGGCGCGGGCCGCCGGCTTCGCCGAGGAGGATCCCTCCTCGGACCTCGAAGGTCTTGACGCCGCCGCCAAGGTCCGCCTGCTGGCCTTCGAGGCTTTCGGCCTGATGCCGGACGAGGCGGACATCCCGCGCGACGTGCTTTCACCCGACGCCCCGCCACCGCCGGGTGCGCGCCAGCTGTGTCGTTGCCGTCTGGACAACGGCCGGGTCGTCGCCGAGGTTCGTCTCGTCGCCGGCACCCTGGATCCCCTGTTCGCCGCCTTGAACGGAGAGCGCAATGCCTTGAAGGTCATCGGCCAAGAGGGATCGATCGTGCGTTGCCGGGGCCGCGGCGCCGGCCGCTGGGCCACCGCCGAAAGCCTGCTGGCCGACCTCGCCGACCTCGCCGCCAACCGCTTTGCGCTTCAGGACGCCTGACGTGGCGGTATTTACTCCGGTCCACGAAGCCGAGGCCGAGGCCTTTATTTGCCGCTTCGGCATCGGAACCCTGCACGCCCTGACGCCGATCGCCGAAGGGGTGGAGAACACCAACTACCGTCTGGATACCGATCAGGGGCGGTTCGTCCTGACCCTGTTTGAGGGCCGCATTGACGCGCGCGATCTGCCATTCTGCCTGGGCTTGACCCGGCATTCGGCCGACCGCGGATTGCCCTGCGCCCGCGCGCTCACCGACGCGGAAGGCCAGTCGGTCGGGCGCCTGAACGGACGTCCCGCGGCCATTCTCGACTGGCTGCCCGGCGTCGCGAAGACCGAGCCCTCCCTCGATGATCACGCGGCCGCCGGCATCCTGCTCGCCCGTCTGCATCTGGCGGCGGCCGATTATCCGGGAACCCGGGCCAATCCAGTGGGGCCTGCCGCCCGGCAGGCGCTGTTTGAGCGTTGCAAGACGCGCGCCGTCGGAGCCGATCGGCGACTGCTTGACCGGCTGGCTCCGTGGGTCGCCGAGGGAGCGCCGGATCCGGCCGCCGACCTGCCGCGAGGCGCTATCCACGCCGACTATTTTCCCGACAACCTCCTGTTCGATGCGAGCGTCCCGAGCGGCTTGATCGACTTCTATTTCGCCTGCGTCGACGCCTTGGCCTATGACCTCGCCATCGCCCTGTCGGCCTGGGGGTTCGACGCCCACGGGACGCCGCTTCCCGCGGCCTTGGCGGCCTTCCAGTCGGGCTATGAGTCGATCCGCCCACTCACGGCCGCCGAGCGGGAGGTCCTGCCAGAGCTCGGCGCGGTGGCCGCGGTCCGGTTTACCCTGACCCGCCTGCACGACCGGCTGTTCCACGATCCCGTCGCCCTGGTCACGCCCAAGGATCCGGCACCCTTCCTGCGCCGGCTCGACTGGTGGACCGGAGCGGCGCTCGCCGCCTGATCAGCGCGGAAGGTCGATCGCGGCCAGAACGGACTCCAGCGTCGGATCCACCGTCTTGAAGCGCTCGCTGAGGCCCTCCAGCCCCTCGAGCCGAGGCGGCCGCTCCGGCGCGAAGCCGAGCGCCGCCTCGACGGCCTCTGGAAACTTGGCCGGATGCGCGGTCGACAGGGCGACCACCGGGCCGGCCGTGCGGTCGAGTCGCCGGGCGGCGTGCAGGGCCACGGCCGTGTGCGGACAGATCACCCGGCCGCATTCGGTCCAGGTCCGGGTGATCTCCCGAGCCGTCTCCGCTTCGCTGACCGAGACCGCTGACACCTCGCGCCGCAGGGCCGTTCGCAGATCGTCCGGTAAGGTGATGCGGCCGTCCCGGGCGAAGTCCTCGAACAGGCCGCGCGTGAGATCGGCGTCGCGGCCGGAGGCCTCGAACACCAGCCGCTCGAAATTGGACGGTGCCTGCACATCCATGCTGACGCTGGCGGTCGGTCGGGCCCTCACCTGCTCATAGACACCGGTTTCCAGCGCCCGCACCAGCGCGTCGTTGCAGTTGGTCGCCGCCACCAGTCCGGCCATCGGCAGACCCATCCGCCGCGCGCCCCAGCCGGCGAACGCGTCGCCGAAATTGCCAGTCGGCACCACATAGGTCGCTTGACCCGCCTCGGCACCGAGGGCGCGCGCCGCGCTGGCGTAGTAGGGAATCTGTCCAGCCAGACGGGCCCAGTTGATGGAGTTCACAGAGCTCAGCCGCCGCGCGGCGCGCAACTCCGGATCTTTAAGCAGCGCCTTCACCATCCGCTGGCAGTCGTCGAAGTCGCCCCTGACAGCGAGGTTCACGACATTGGCGGCGCCGGTGGTGGTCATCTGCAGCCGTTGCACCGGCGACACCCGTCCCAATGGATGCAACACCACCAGATCGATCCGCTCCATGCCGCCGAAGGCACGGACGGCCGCGGCGCCCGTATCCCCACTGGTCGCCGTCACCAGCAACAAACGTTCGTCGCTGGCGGACAAGGCAGTCTCCGCCAGCACCGCCACCATCTGCATGGCGTAGTCCTTGAAGGCCGCCGTGGGGCCGTGAAACAGCTCGAGCATGAAAAGGCCGGGCGCGACCTCTACGAGCGGCGCTATGTCCCGGTGCGCGAACTGGTCGGACAGCCGCGCCGTGGCCCGGTCCAGGGCTCCAGCCGGCAGGGCTTCGCCAATGAAAGGCGACAGTACCGCCGCCGCCTGCGCTGTGGCGTCGCCCCCTTGACCCGCCACATTCTCCGGCAATCGTGGCCAGACCCGGGGAACGTAAAGCCCGCCGTCCGGAGCGACCCCGGCCAGGAGAGCGCCCGCGAAATCCACTTCTGGCGAGGCACCGCGCGTACTGATGTAGGTGGGCAAAGATGACAGGACCATCGGCGTTCCAGCGGCCGGGCATGGCCGTGGCCATTTGACTGTTCTGGCCCGGGCGATGCAACAGACAGGGCTCCGCGACCCCCATTGATTTCATGCGGCGGGGATCCGCCGACGGTCTTTAAGCAAGGCTATGATCCGGTCGGCCGCGAGCCAGGGTGCTGTCAGGCAAGCGCTAAAAGGTCTCCGGCATAGTCGGCCTAAACCGCTGTCGGGGATGATGTTTCGTGAAGTCGCTTTCGTTCAAGCGTCACCGGTTTCCGGCTGACGTGATCCGTCAGGCCGTGTGGCTGTACTTCCGGTTCAGCCTCAGTTTTCGTGGCGTAGAGGAGCTGATGGTGCAGCGGGGGATCGAGGTCAGCTACGAGACGATCCGGTGCTGGACCATCAAGTTCGGCCCCTTGGTCGCCCGGCGGCTAAAGAAGCGGCGAGGGGCCCCGTCGCCGCGCTGGCACCTGGACGAGATGGTCTGCCGGATCGGTGGACAGCGGATTTAGCTGTGGCGAGCGGTCGATGATGAAGGCGAGGCCCTGGACCTCGTGGTCCAGCGCCGGCGGGATACGGAGGCGGCGCTGAGGCTTCTTCGACGCCTGCTACACAACCGGCCGGTTGAGCCGCAGACGATCACGACGGATGGCCTGGCCTCATATGGCGCGGCTCTGGATCAACAGGATCTGCGGCACCTGCATCGACCCGGACGGCTTCGGGAGAACAATCGAGCAGAGAACTCGCACCTGCCGGTCCGACGACGAGAGCGACAGCAGCAGCGGTTCAAATCCCAAGCCTCCGCTCAGAGATGCCGCACCACCCACGCGGCGATCTACAACACCTTCAACATCCGGCGGCATTTGATCAGCAGACCAACCCTTCGGCTTTTCCGAGCCGAAGCGGCGAACGCTTGGGCGGCCGCTGCTGCCTGATTCCAGGCAGGGTAGGGCGGCTTTCGACTTGGCGCGGTTAACCTGTCGGCACCGACCATTTCGACGCCCGCCCTCCAGCCGCCGCGACCCGGCACGCCCGGGCGGTGTGATCCCGGGGACATCCCCCACTGGGGGAATCCCCGAGTTTGTCGACCGACAACGTCCCGCCACCCTGATCGACGGATGGAAACTTCACTTGGCCGGACCGGGACATCCCGCGTGGCCGCAGGGATACCGCGAGATGACAACCAAACGACTATGGCTGCTCCTGGCCGTGATCATGATGGCGTCCTTCGCCGTCCTCGGGCTGCAGGGGCGAGAGATCCACAGACTGGCCCCGCCCATTCCGGCGCAGGTCGTCGATGCGTCCGGTTCAGTGCTGTTCACCCGCGATGACATCCAGACGGGCCAGCTGGCGTGGCAATCCATGGGCGGCCAGCAGGTCGGTTCGATCTGGGGCCACGGCGGCTATGTCGCGCCGGACTGGTCGGCCGACCAGCTGCACCGGGAATCGGTCGCCCTGCTCGACCTCTGGGCCGGACGGGAATACGGCGCGCCCTACGCCGCGCTCGACGTCGAGCGGCAGGCCGGTCTCAAGGCCCGCCTGAAAGCCGAGATGCGCACCAACACCTATGATCCGACGACGCAGACCATAACGGTCTCGAACGATCGGGCCGCGGCCATCCGCGAGGTGAAGGCCCACTACACGGCGCTGCTGGGCGATGATCCGGCCCTGGAGTCGCTGCGCGAGCAGTACGCCATCGCCAACAATCCGGTGCCCGACGCCGGCCGTCGCGACCAGATCGCCGCCTTCTACTGGTGGGCCAGCTGGGGCGCCGGCACCAATCGCCCCGACAGCGACATCACCTTCACCTCGAACTGGCCGCACGAGCCCCTGATCGACAATGTGCCGACCTCGGCCAATGTCGTCTGGTCGGTCGCCAGCGTGCTGTTGCTGATCATCGGCGTCGCCGCTCTCGTCTTCTGGCACGCCAGCACCAAGCGCGAGGACCACGTCGTCGTCCCGACCAGCGACCCCCTGGGCTCGATGAAGCCGACGCCGTCGATGAAGGCGACCGGTAAGTATTTCCTCACCGTCATCGCCCTGTTCCTGGCCCAGGTCGGCCTCGGCGCCGTCACCGCCCACTATGCGGTCGAGGGCCATGACTTCTATGGCTTCCCCCTGTCGGAATGGCTGCCCTATGCGGTCAGCCGCACCTGGCACACCCAGTTGGCCATCTTCTGGATCGCCACCGCCTGGCTGGCCACGGGCCTCTACATCGCGCCGATGATCTCGGGCCACGAGCCCCGCTTCCAGAAGCTGGGGGTCAACATCCTGTGGTTCGCCCTGCTGATTGTCGTGGTCGGCTCGATGATCGGTGAATGGTTGGGCGTGCAGCAGGTGCTCGACCTGAACACCAACTGGTGGTTCGGCCACCAGGGCTGGGAGTACGTCGACCTCGGACGCTTCTGGCAGACACTGTTGTTCGTCGGCCTGCTGCTCTGGCTGGTGCTGGTCACCCGCGCGCTCTGGCCGGCGCTGAAGTCGCCCAACGCCGCCAAGCCGGTGATCATGGTGCTGTTCCTGTCCACGATCGCCATCGCCCTGATGTATGCGGCCGGCTTCATGTGGGGCAAGCACACCCACATCTCGATGGTCGAATACTGGCGCTGGTGGATCGTTCACCTGTGGGTTGAGGGCTTCTTCGAGGTCTTCGCCACCGCCGTGATCGGACTGCTGTTCGTGCGGCTCGGACTGGTCCGGGCGGCGACGGCCAACCTGGCGGTCATGTTCGGCACCATCGTCTTCATGACCGGCGGCGTTCTGGGCACCCTGCATCACCTCTATTTCGCAGGCACGCCCGTATCGATCATGGCTATCGGCTCGATGTTCTCGGCGCTGGAAGTCGTGCCCCTGGCCCTGATCGGCTTCGAGGCCTTCGAGAACTGGCGCCACACCAAGGCGGCGCCCTGGGTCAAGCTCTACAAATGGCCGATCCTGTTCTTTGTCGCTGTGTCCTTCTGGAATCTGCTCGGCGCCGGCGTCTTCGGCTTCATGATCAACCCGCCGCTCAGCCTCTATTACATCCAGGGTCTGAACACGACGGCGACCCACGCCCACGCCGCCCTGTTCGGGGTCTACGGGATGCTGGGCATCGGCCTGCTGCTGTTCTGCTTCCGCGGCATGTCGCGCGCCGAGGCCTGGAGCGACAAGCTTCTGGGCTGGACCTTCTGGCTGCTCAACGGCGGTCTCCTGATGATGGTCTTCCTGTCGCTGCTCCCGGTCGGCGTGGTCCAGGCCTTCGCCAGCATTGAGCATGGCATGTGGTACGCGCGCTCTCCGGCGGTCATCCACTCGCCCCTGGTCGAGACGCTGGTGTGGATGCGCGTCCCTGGAGACGTGGTGTTCGGGGCGGGGGCTTTCACCCTGGCGATCTTCGCCGCCCGGCTGGTGATCGGGGGTCTGCAGCCGAAGCCGGCGATCGACGCCCCGGTGAAGCCGGCGGTCCTGCCGGCCGAGTAGCGGGCCGCCAGCGTATGGGGCGGGGAGGGGTTCGCCTCTCCCCGCCGTTTCTTTTTCAAGAGGTTATTTCTCCCGTGGCCACGACCGCCCAGTCCATCCGGCAATATTCAGGCCCGCCCTTGTTCAGTTTCGGCTTCAGGCCCTTCTTCCTGTTCTCGGCCGTATGGGCGGCGGTCGCCGTGCCGGTCTGGGTGGCGTCCATGACGCTGGGCGACGGGACGGTCGGGGCCACGGACGGCCGGCTGTGGCACATCCATGAGATGCTGTTCGGCTATCTGGCGGGGGTCATTGCCGGCTTCCTGCTGACGGCCGTGCCCAACTGGACCGGCCGCCTGCCGGTGACGGGCGTGAAGCTGGCGGGGCTGTTCGCCCTGTGGCTAGCGGGCCGGGCAGCGGGCTTCCTTCCGACGTCCATGGCGGTTCCCGCCGCGGTGATCGACAGCGCCTTTCTCGTAGTTTTCGCCGCGCTTATCTGGCGCGAGGTGCTGGCGGCGAAGAACCGGCGCAATCTGCCGGTCTGCCTGCTGGTCTCGGTGCTGGCGGCCGCCAACATCGCCTTCCACCTGCGGGACCAGATTCCGCTGTTTGGGCCGGGCGGAGAGCGGGCCGCGGTGGCCGTCGTCACCGGATTGATCGCCCTGATCGGCGGGCGGGTGACGCCCAGCTTCACCCAGAACTGGACCCAGGCGCAGGGACTCCTGAAAGGCCCAACCGCTTTCAACCGGTTCGACGCCGGGGTGTTGGCCGTGACCGGCGTGGCGCTGGTCGCCTGGGTGGCGGCGCCTCTATCTCCGCTCACCGGCGCCGCCCTCGTTGTCGCCGGCGGCGCCAATCTGGTCCGGCTGGCGCGCTGGCGCGGCTGGCTGGCGCGGCGCGAGGCGCTCGTCTGGATTCTGCACCTAGGCTATGCCTGGCTCGGCGTGGGGCTGATCCTGCTTGGACTGGCCGCGCTGGCTCCCGACGCGGTGCCATTCACCGCCGGCGTCCATGCGTTGACGACCGGGGCGATGGGGGTCGAAACCCTCGCCATCATGACGCGGGCCACGCGCGGCCATACTGGCCGGCCGAGGGTCGCTGACCGGACGACGACCGTCATCTATCTGCTGATCCTGTCGGCGGCGGTCGTTCGGGTGTCGGCGCCCTTCCTCGCTGACTGGACCGTGGTCCTGCTGGCCGTTTCGGCGACCCTGTGGGCGCTGGCCTTCGCGGGCTTCGCCGCCGCCTACGGGCCAATGCTGTGGCGGCGGTCGCTATGACATTGCGCCCGCGCAAGGCGACGGCTTTGGCGACATGCGACGCATTCGCCATGACCCGTCCCGCCATACCCTGTTGCGACCCGGCGATGTGCCCATCCGACCTGTGCTGTCACGGTGACTGCCACTGCTCGCCCTCCACCGCCCGCGGCGGTCAGCTGATGCTGCGGGCGCTCGGGGTGGGCGCGGCGGCGCTGGCTGCGGCGGGCGTGGTTTTGCCGGTTCTGCCGACGACCCCGTTTGTCCTCTTGTCGGCCTGGGCGCTCGCGCGGTCGTCACCACGCCTCGAGGCATGGCTGCGGAACCATCCCCGGCTCGGTCCGCCGCTGAAGGCCTGGGAGCAACGCCGCGCCATCCCGCCCCGGGCCAAGGCCGTCGCCGTGGCCAGCCTGCCGCTCAGCGGCCTGCTGGTTCATGCGTCAGGGGCTGGTCTGGCCGTCACCGCCGCTGCGGGGCTGGTGCTGGCCTGCGCGGGTGGATGGATCCTGACCAGGCCGTCCTGACCAGAGCCGACAACCTTCTGGAGACCCCATGCCCCCATCCCCCGCCGCCGTCGTCGCCGGCGCCTATTTCCCCGGCCCCCGTTCGGAAAATGAGACCTGGGTCCGGGGCGAGTTCCAGGCGGTGCTAGATCAGTGGTTCGGCTGGCGCAAGAGCCTGTTCGCCGACGACCCGTATCTGGTCGGGCCGGCCGACCGGCTGTCGTCCGAGCGGCTGGAACGGCGCGAGATCCTGTCGCGGGAGCTGGCCGAATTGTGTGAGGCGCTGACCGCCGAGACCCCCACCTATACGCCCCGCTACATCGGCCACATGAAGGCCGAGGTGTCGCTGCCGGCGCTGCTGGGCTGGCTGGCGGCCATGCTGCACAATCCCAACAACACCTCGCGCGAGGCCAGCAAGGTCGGCACGGTCATCGAGGCCGAGGCCATCGCCATGCTGGCCGCCATGGTCGGCTATGATCCGGCGACGGCCGAGGGTCATTTCACCTCCGGCGGCACGGTGGCCAATTTCGAGGCGGTCTGGCGGGCCCGCTATCGCCTCGACCACTGGCTCAGTCTGGGCCTCTACATCGCTGAAAAGACAGGCGAGCCGCTCGACGTCTTCGCCTCGGCCCACATGGGCTGGGACCGCTTCCGGGACCTGTGGGCCGAGCACGGGCTGACCGATGCGGTGCTGCGTCGCTACAGCGCCGCCGTCGGCGTGCCGGCCGCCATCTGGCTCCGCATCGGCCGCGCCGCCGGCCGCGACTACCTGGGTCCCGTGCTGCTGGTCCCGGGCAACAAACACTATTCCTGGTCCAAGGCCGCCAACCTGTTCGGTCTCGGCGAGGAGTCGCTGTGGGCGGTCGATCTCGACACCGAGGGGCGCCTTGATGTCGATGATCTGGAGCGGCTGATCCTGCGGGCGGAGGCGGCGGGGCGGCCGGTGCTGATGGCTGTCGGCGTGGCCGGCACCACCGAGACCGGCGAGATCGACCCGATCGACGCCCTGCATGACCGGCTGGAGCGCTGGGAGGCCGAGCGCGGCGTGCATATCTGGCGGCATGTCGACGCAGCCTACGGCGGTTTCCTGTGCGCCATCCTCGGCGGGCCGGATGAGGCGGTGCTCACCCCCGCCAGCGTGGCGGCGCTGCGGGCCATCGGGCGGGCGGATTCGGTGACCATCGATCCGCACAAGCTGGGCTATGTGCCCTATGCCTGTGGCGCTTTCCTGACCCGGGACACGGCCCGGTACGCGGTTTCTGCCTTCGACGCCCCCTATCTGGACCGCCCCGAGCTCGGCGACGGCAAATGGTCATCGACCTTGGAGGGCTCGCGCTCGGCGGCCGGGGCGGCGGCGGTCTGGCTCAGCGGACGGACGATCGGCTTCGGACCCGCCGGCATGGGGGCGCTGTTGGCCGAGACGGTGCGGACGCGGCAGGCGTTCGAGGCCGCCCTCGGCGCCGCCGTGCCGGAGGTGAGGTTCCTGGAGCCCGCTGACGCCAATATCGTCTGTTTCTCCGTGGCCCTGGCCGGCGAGTCCCTGGCCAGCGCCAATCACCGCACCACGGCCCTGTTCGACCTGATCCATCATTCGCCGGAATTCTCGGTCTCGAAGACCACGCTGGGCGCCGACTATGCGTCGGCGGTCGCGCGCCATGTCGATGGCTTCGCCGGCGTCGTCGACGCCCCGGGGATGGTGCTGGTCCGCTGCGTCTTCATGAACCCCTACTGGGCGGCGCCGGAATTCCGCGAGGCCCTGTTTCCGCCGTTCATCGCCTTGGTCCGCGCAAGTCTGGCCGACAGCCTCGAGGCGGCGGCGTAGCGGAAATCAGGGGTCGGCCGGGCGCTCGCCACCGTACAATTGCGGAGCTCGGGCCTTGTGCCAGCGCAAGGAGAGACAGCCGGCGGCGGCTCATTTGAGGCGGCGGTCCGGTCAGGGCCGAACTGTTGCTCCGGGCCCGCCATGCTTCTCTCCACTGTCTCCATCGCCGCCCTGATGCTGGCGACCGGCGCTCCGCAGGAGGCTTCGCCGCTCGCTCAAAATGCGGCCCTGGACGAACCGGTCGTGCTCGCCGATGTCGTGCTCCTGGGACGGCGCGATCCGATGGATCCCGGCGTGGCCGCGCGCGCCCGCACCGAGGCCCAGGAAACGCCGGGCGCGGTCGCCGTGGTGGCCCGGGAACAGTATGTCGACCATCTGGTCATGCACCTCGGCGACGCCCTGCACAGCGTGCCCGGCGTCTATGCCGAAAAGCGCTGGGGCGAAGAGGTGCGGCTGTCGATCCGCGGCTCGGGCGTGGGCAATGCGTCGCACAACCGCGGCGTGGTGCTGGCCCAGGACGGCGTGCCGTTCAACCAGGCGGACGGCTTCGGCGACTTCCAGGAAATCGACCTGCTCAGCGCCCGCTACATCGAGGTGTTCAAGGGCGGCAACGCCATCCGGTTCGGCGGCGCGACCATGGGCGGAGCGATCCAGCTCAACACCCCGACCGGATACGATGCACCGGACCGCAACGAGGTCAGACTGGAGGCGGGTTCGTTTGACACCTGGCGCGCTCATGGCGAGATCGCCCGCCAGTGGGGCGACACGGACCTCTGGGCCGGTGCCTCGGTGCTCGGCGCCGAGGGCTGGCGGGATCATTCCGCCCAGGCCTCGCGGCGGCTCAGTCTCAACGCCGGTCACCGGTTTGGAGAGGGCCGCGAGATCCGGGTGCTGCTCAGCGCCGCCGACATCGAGAACGAGATACCCGGCGCCCTGAGCCTGAGCCAGGCGCTGGAGAATCCAACCGCCGCGGCGGCGGCCAATGTGGCGCGGGACTACCGTCGCGACATGACCTCCCTGCGCGGCTCGGTGCAAATCCGCTGGCGCCTGGACGAGGCGTGGTCCTTCGAGGGCGGGGTCTATGGCGCGATCAAGGATCTTGACCACCCGATCTCGGTGGTGATCGACCAGCACAGCCGCAACACGGGCGCCTTCGGGCGCTTCGACTGGGCCGGCAAGCTCGGCGGCCTGAACGCCGACCTGTTCGTCGGCGCCTGGCTGCGCAGCGGCGAGCTGGACAGCCGGACGTTCCAGAACAACGCCGGCGACCGCGGCGCCCTGACCGGCGACAACACCCAGCGCGCCACGGCCGTGGACGCCTTCGCCGAGGGCCGGCTGTTCGTCACCCGCCGTTTGGCCCTCGTCGCCGGGGGCAGCCGGGGGCGGGCCACGCGCGACTATGTCGATCACGCCAATCCCGCGCGCGACGCCGCGAAGGATTTCGACTGGTTCGCCCCCCGGATCGGACTGCTGTGGGAGGACGACGGCGGCCGCCAGCTCTTCGCCAACGTCACCCGCTCGGTCGAGCCGCCGCATTTTTCGGCCCTCGTGCAGACGCCTTATCCGGACTTCGTCCCCGTTGAGGCCCAGGAGGCCTGGACCGTCGAGGTCGGCGCCCGGGGACGCAAGGGCCCGCTGTCATGGGATATGACCCTCTATCGGATGGCGGTTGAGAACGAGCTGCTGACCTTCCTGGCCGCGCCCGACATTCCCGCCGCCACCTTCAACGCCGGCGACACGATACACCAGGGCGTCGAGGCCGGGCTGGACTGGGTGGTCTGGCGCGATGGCGAACGCCGGCTCAAGCTGCACCAGACCTACGCCTGGACCGACCTCCGTTTCGACGGCGATCCCCACTATGGCGACGGCCGCCTGCCGGTCGTTCCGGAGCACCACTACCACGCCGAGCTGAGTTACAGCGCCGGCCGCTGGTCGATCGCGCCGTCGGTGCAATGGACGCCGAAGGACAGCTGGGTCGACTACGCCAACACCCTGAAGTCGCCCGGCCACGCCATCTGGTCGCTGAACGCGACCTTGACCGTCGTGCCCGGGATCAAGCTGTTCCTCGACGCCCGCAACCTGACCGATGAGCGCTATGTCGCCAACGCCAGCGCGATCACCGACGCGCGGGTCGCCTCGACCGCCGTGTTCTGGCCGGGCGAGGGACGCAGCGCGTTCGTCGGGCTCCGCAGCAGCTTCTGACCCGTCGGTTCGCACATCATCGGCTGCTCCAGGATCAGTGGGTGGCGAGGGCGGTCGAGCGGTCCGGGCACAGCGATCTGGTCTTCCGTATGAACCCTTAGGGGATGCTGCGCAGGCGCCGTCCCGAGCCGTAGAGGTTCAGATAAACTACAGAAAACACGTACATTTTGTGCAGGCCTCGTCGTTTCCTGGCCGGGAGTGAGCGGCGCCGGGTCGCAGGCCGCCCGAACGTTGTGCCCGCACAAAGTCGCCCTTCCGGCCGGCTCCTAGACCATCCCCATTGGGGCCACAGCGAGCCCCGGGGAATGACCATGAAACTGATCGCACTTCTCACCAGCGTCGCCGCCCTGGCCCTCGCGGCCGCGGCTCCCGCCGTTGTCTCGGCGCAGGAGGCCGAGGCCGCCCCGACCGCTCCGGCGATCGACATCATCCGCCGCGCCACCGATCTGCCGGGGCCGCTGAACGCCAACAGCCCGCGTCACCATGTGGTCGGTCTTGAAACCACGGAGGTGATCGGTCAGCTCGAGGACGGGACCAGCTACACCTACTGGACCTACAACAACCGCGTCCCGGGGCCTTTCGTCCGCGTCCGTGTCGGCGACACGGTCGAGGTCAACATGACCAACGCCGCCAACAGCGTGATGATGCACAACGTCGACTTCCACGCCGTGACCGGTCCCGGCGGCGGGGCGGCGGCGACCAACGCCAACCCGGGGGAGACCAAATCCTTCACCTTCAAGGCCCTGCAGCCCGGCCTCTATGTCTACCATTGCGCCACGCCGATGGTGGCCCAGCACATCGCCAACGGCATGTACGGCCTGATCCTGGTCGAGCCCGAGGGCGGCCTGCCTGAGGTCGATCACGAATTCTATGTGATGCAGGGCGAGATCTACACCGAGGAAGAGCAGGGCACGCCGGGCCTGCTGACCGAGAGCATCGAGCGGCTGCTGGACGAACGGCCGACCTATTATGTCATGAACGGCGCCTTCAAGGCCCTGACCGGCGACAACGCCCTGCAGGTCGAGGTCGGCGACAGCGCCCGCATCTATTTCGGCGTCGGCGGCCCGAACAAGATCTCCAGCTTCCACGTCATCGGCGAGATCTTTGAACGGGTCTATCGCGACGCCTCGCTGACCAGCCCGCCGGTCACCGACGTGCAGACCGTGCTGGTGCCTCCGGGCGGGGCCACGGTAGTGGACCTGACCTTCGAGGTTCCCGGCAGCTACATCATGGTCGATCACGCCCTGAGCCGGGTCGATCGCGGCGCCGCCGGCATCATCCAGGTCACCGGCCCGCAGAACCCGGAAATCTTCCGGGGCGCCCCCGAGGCTCACAACCACATGGAACACTAGCCGCCAGTCTGGTGTGCGACTTGCGGCCGCCGGGGATGTCCCCGGCGGCCGTCCTTTTTCAGCCGGAGACAGACGATGACGATGAGACGCGCCGCGGCCCTGGCCTTCGCGCTCGCGGCGGTCCCCGCAGCGGTCGCGGCCCAGACGGCTGTGGACGACACGGGCGCCCGCATCCTGTTCGAGACGCGTCTGCGGAGCGAGACGGTCGACCAGCAGGGCTTTGTCGACCAGGCCCATGCGCTGACCCTGCGGGCCCGGCTCGGCTGGCGGTCGTCGACGATGCATGGTCTGCAACTGCTCGTCGAGGGAGAGGGGGTCGCGGTGCTGGACGATCGCTATTCCGCCCCGGTTGATCCCGTCCCCGGCCGCCCGGCCGTCGCCGACGGGGAGACGCTGGAACTGAACCGGGCGCAGGTGCGGTGGACCGGCTTGCCGGACACGGAGGTCGTGGCCGGACGGCAGCGGCTGGTCGTCGGCAACAGCCGGTTCGTCGGCAATGTCGGCTGGCGTCAGAACGAACAGACCTTCGACGCCGTCAGGATGACCACCACGGCGCTGAAGCCCGTCACCCTGACCTGGGTGTTCGCCGACCGGGTCCAGCGCCCGCTGGGCCATGAACATGCGCAAGGGGTCTGGCGGGGCGGCATCCACCTGCTGCAGGCCGCGGCGGACACGCCCGTCGGGCGGCTGAGCGCGTTCGGTCTCGCCATCGATCTGGACAATGCGCCGGCGCAGTCATCGACCACGATCGGCGCGCGGCTGACCGGGTCGCGGCCGGTGGCCGACGAGCTGTCGCTGACCTGGGCCGGCGAATATGCGGTGCAGTCCGACAACGGGTCCAATCCCAACGACTATGCGCTGAATTTCCAGGCGGCGGCGGTGGGGCTGCAGACGTCGCGCTGGTCCGCGGGTCTCGGCTATGAGCGGTTCGACGGCGATGGCCTCTCGGGCTTCCAGACGCCGCTGGGTACGGGCCACGGCTTCCTTGGCTGGTCCGATGTCATCACCACCACGCCGGCGTTCGGCATCCGCGACCTGTTCCTGCGCGGCCATCTCGGCGTTCCGGCCTGGGGCCGGACCGTCCGGCTGACCGCAGAGGCGCACGTCTTCCAGGACGCCGACGGCGCGTTCGATCTGGGCCAGGAACTGGACCTGTCCGCCGCCCTGCCGATCGATCGCCATTGGTCAGTCGAGCTGAAGGCGGCCCATTTCGTGGGCAGCCATCCCGCCTTCGGCGACGCCGACAAGGCCTGGATGAGCCTGGAATACCGCTACTGAACCGGAGGGAGCGGTCATCGCCCCCTCCGGTTCAGCCTAGCCGCATTTCGAATAGCCGCAGTCGAAACAGGTGTCGCAGCCTTCCTTGCGGACCAGGCCGGGCGTGCCGCAGCGTGGACAACAGGTCTTCGAACCCGCCCCGCTCGCCGGCGCGGGGGAAGGGGCGCCCTCGCCAGGGTCATGGTCCGCGCAGGCGGCTACGTCCCTCGCCAGATGGCGCTCGATGACCCCGCCGATCGCCGCCAGCAGCGACGGCACATAGCGGCCGTTGATCCAGCCGCCGCCGCGCGGCTCGAACACCGCCTTCAGCTCCTCGGCCACGAAGGAGACGTCGCCGCCACGCCGGAAGACCGCCGAGATCATCCGCGTCAGGCCCAGGGTCCAGGCGTAGTGCTCCATGTTCTTGGAGTTGACGAAGATCTCGAACGGGCGCGGGCCGTCGGGGCCCTCGACGTCGTTGAGGGTGACGTAGACGGCATGCGGACTGTCGGGCCATTTGATCTTGTAGGTCGACCCGGAGAGGGACTCGGGGCGCGGACTGAGGCGGATTTCAGCGGGCGAGGCCGGGGCCGGAACGACGGCCGGTGTGGCCGACAGCACCGAACCGGTGACGGCGTTGGGCCGGTAGGTGGTCAGGCCCTTGCAGCCCAGCCGCCAGCCTTCGACATAGACGTCAGCGAAATCGTCAAAGGCGATGTCCTCGGGGCAGTTGACGGTCTTGGAGATGGAGCTGTCGATCATCGCCTGGGCCGCCGCCTGCATGCGCAGATGCTCGGCGGGGCTCAGGGTCTGGGCGGTGACGAAAGAGTCTGCGGGCGGCGGGGCGTCGCCGTGCAGCCGTTTCCACACGGTCAGGGCGTAGTCCTCGACCGCCTCCTCGCGCTTCGAACCGTCTGGCTGAAGCACCTTGCGGGTGTAGGCGAAGGCGAACACCGGCTCGACGCCGGACGAGACATTGCCCGCCATCAACGAGGTGGTTCCGGTCGGGGCGATCGAGGTCAGGCAGCCGTTGCGCAGCCCGTGCCGGGCGATCAGGGCGCGGGTCTCCTCATCCAGCTCAAGCAGGTTGGGGCGGTCCAGCACGACGGAATCGTAGAGCGGGTAGGGGCCTTTCTCGGCGGCCAGTTCGGCCGAGGCGCGGTAGGCCTCGCGTTTGATGACGCCGAGCCAGCGTCGCGTGGTTTCGGCCGCCGCCTCGCCGCCATAGGGAATGCCGCAGAACACCAGCGCGTCGGCCAGGCCGGTGACTCCGAGGCCGAGCCGCCGCTTGGCCCGCGCCTCGCTGGCCTGGGCCTCGAGCGGGAAACGCGAGACGTCGATGACGTTGTCGAGGAAGCGGATGGCGACGCGCGTCAGTTCGCCCAGCCGCTCCTCGTCCAGCGTCGCCCCGGGATCGAATGGGCTGTTCACCAGCCGCGCCAGGTTGATCGATCCCAGCAGGCAGGCGCCGTAGGGCGGCAACATCTGCTCGCCGCACGGGTTGCTGGCCGAGATGGTCTCGACCCCGGCGAGATTGTTCCGCTCATTGACCCGGTCGATGAAGATCACCCCCGGTTCGGCGACATCGTAGGTCGCCTGCATCAAGCGGCCCCACAGGTCCCGGGCCGGCACGGTCCGGTAGGTCTCGCCGCCGAACATCAGCGGCCAGTCCGCGCCCGCCTCGAGGGCGTGCATGAAGGCGTCGGGAACCAGCACCGAGACGTTGAAATTCCTCAGCCGGACCGGGTCGCGCTTGGCGTCGATGAAGGCCTCGATGTCGGGGTGGTCGATGCGCAGACAGCCCATCATGGCGCCGCGCCGCTGGCCGGCCGACAGGATGGTGCGGCACATCGAGTCCCACACGTCCATGAAGCTGAGCGGCCCCGAGGCGTCGGCGCCGACGCCTTTCACCGGCGCCCCTGACGGCCGGATCGTCGAGAAGTCCATGCCGACGCCGCCGCCCTGCTGCATGGTCACGGCGGCCTCGCGCACGGCGTCAAAGATGCCGTTCAGGTCGTCCGGCACCGTGCCCATGACGAAACAGTTGAACAGGGTCACGGCGCGGCCGGTGCCGGCCCCGGCCATGATCCGGCCGGCGGGCAGGAACTGGAAGTCGGACAGGGCCTCGGCGAACCGCTCGCGCCAGTGGCGCCTCAGCTTCGGCGTCTCGGCTTCGGCGATCGCCGCCGCCACCCGGGCCCATGTCTGTTCGACGGTGTCGTCGCCGGCGCCTTCGCTGGGGTTGAAGCGGTATTTGCTGGACCAGATGTCGGCCGCGAGCGGGTTGTCGAACGCCATGGGAAGTCTCCTTCCCGCAAAGGCTCGCCGATTCTCGCCGGTGATAGATTGTTCGGGCGCAATGACGCGTGCGCGCGGTGTTTTCGCCGCGCCATCCGTGAATCTACGGAGCCCGGTGTTTGTTCCGACGCAACGTTCGGAAGATCACCGGAACTAAAACAGGACCGTGCCGCGAACAACTCGCGCATTCTTCTTGAAGGTCCAAGTCATGTTCCCGAAACTTCTCCCCATGGTCTGCGCCGGCGCGATGCTGTTCGCCGCCGGTTCGGCCGCCGCGGGCGAACACGTCGTGCAGATGCTGAACAGCGGGCCGGGCGGCGCCATGGTCTTCTCGCCTGCGTTCGTTCAGGCGCGTCCTGGCGACACGATCCGCTTCGTCCCCACCAATCCGGGTCATAACGCAGAGACAATCGCCGGGATGATCCCGGCCGGCGCGACGGTCCAACGGGGCGCGATGGGGCGGGAGTTCGTCCTGCGGGTCACCCAACCCGGCGTCTATGGCGTCAAATGCGCGCCCCACTACAGCATGGGCATGGTCGGGCTGATCCAGGTGGGACCGGCTGTGTCCAACGTTGAAGCGGTTCGCACGGCTGTCGCCCGCACGCCGCCGCTCGCACGTCGGCGGTTTACCGCGATGCTCGGCCAGATACGCTGATCCGGTCCGGCGCGGCTGAGGGGCGGCCTTCAGGGGCCGGCCGTCGGCCGTGTCGCTGCTGGGCCGGATGCCGAAGGATCAGCCGGCGCCGTTTCTTGCGAGCTGGGTCAGGGCGCGAGGGTCGCGCACGATGATCCGCCGCCGGGCGCTTCCGGTCACGCCGCGCTGATCGAACGCGGCCAGGGTCCGGCTGACCGTATGCAGGGTGGAGCCGGCCATTTCCGCGAGGTCCTGACGCGTGATCGGAAAATCGATCTCGATGCCGGCCTCGGTGGGCCGGCCGGCCTTCTCCATCAGGCGCAGCAGGGTGCGCGCGATCCGCTGCTCCACCCGCTCGCCGGTCATTTCACCCATCCGGCTCTGCAGATCCATCAGTCGTGCGCCGGCCGCCGCCGTCGAGCGCAGCCCGATTTCGGGATGCCGCCGGATGAGCTGGCGGAGCGTGGGGATGGTCCACCAGATTTCGACGCTGTCGACCACCGCGACGGCGTCGGCGGGAAAGGCCTGATTCATCAGGGCGGCGACCGTGCCGTACATTTCGCCGGGGCCGATAAAGCGAAGCACCGCCTGCCCCCCGTCGGCCCGGGTCTGGACGATCTTGACCCGACCCTCCAGCAGGCTGTGGCCGCTGACGCCCGGGTCTCCCTGGGCGAAGATGCGGGTTCCGGCTGACAGTCGCCGAACCGAACCCCCCTCAACGACGGCCTGCAGCGCCTCGGGCGCCAGGCCGGCGAACATCTCGGAGCGCCTCAGGATCTCGATATCGAAAGCGACGGGCATGGGACGAATCCGGGGACCGCCGACGGCGACGACCCGCCCACCAGATCGATTGCGGGGCGCGGCGTCGACTCCGGAAAAACCCCTAGGGAGCACTCCCGAAGGGCAGGCGCAGATTCGAACAACAGGTATAATAACCCTGCTAAGTCTCGGAAATAACGAGACTAAAGAAAACGGATAATATCCGCAGAAGAAATATCAGTAATAATGTGATACATTATCTAAATCCGTCGCTCAAAAGCGCGTATCAGAGACGAACGATATTGATGCGCCAGCCATCAATAATTTACACAACGCGTGTGTGGGCAGTATAGTTCGTGGCGGACAGGGTGGGATTCGAACCCACGGTAGGCTTTCACCTACGGCGGTTTTCAAGACCGCTGCCTTAAACCACTCGGCCACCTGTCCGTGTTCCTCGAGCGGACTGGCCGCATAGCGCCAAACGCGGCGTTAACCAAAGCGGAAATGTCCTTTGCCATGCTGATCGCCTTCAGGGGCAGGGCCATGGCGGATATTTTTTGCGGGAGAGTGTTCAGGGGGCTGCTGGTTGCGGGCCTGCTGTCGATGGTCGCCGCCTGCGCCGGCGTGGCCCGGCCCGAGGCGGCGCGCCTGCCCGTGGTGACCGATCCGGCGCCGATCGTCTCCGGCACCATGCGCCGTTATCAGGTGCGCGGCCGCTGGTATCAGCCGGCCGAACAGCCCGGTTATGACGAAACCGGCCTGGCCTCCTGGTACGGCGACCAGTTCAACGGGCGGCCCACCGCCACCGGCGAACGGTTCGACATGAATGCCCTGACGGCGGCCCACAAGACGCTGCCGCTGCCCGGTCTGGTCGAGGTGACGAACCTGGCCAACGGCCGGCGCATCGTGGTCCGGGTCAACGATCGCGGCCCCTTCGTCGACAACCGGATCATCGATCTTTCGCGCGGCTCGGCCGAGGCCCTGGGCATGCTGAACGCCGGGGTGGGCGAGGTCAGGGTGCGTTATCTGGGCCGTGCGCCGCGCACCGGCGGCGGGACCACGCTGCAATACGCGACCGCCGGGGTGGAGCCGCCCGCGCCCGTCACCCGGGCCCCGCCCCGGACCGAAGGCGGCGCCTACTGGATCCAGGCCGGCGCCTTCTCCGACCGGCGGGCCGCACGCCGGGTCGCCGACCAGCTCGGCGACCAGGCCACGGTGGACGCGGGCATGGACGACGGCCTGTTCCGCGTCCTGGTCGGCCCATGGCCGGATCCCAACGCCGCCGAGCGGTCGCGCCAGGCCGTGATCGCGCGCGGATACGCCGACGCCCTGTTGATATCGGCGCGCTGAGGCTTGCTTGATCGCCCGCCGTCGCCATTGTGCGTCGGTGACCCAGGGCAGATTCATTACGTTCGAAGGCGGCGAGGGGACGGGCAAGTCGACCCAGGCCGCGCGGCTGGTCGAACGGCTGCGTGCGCGTGACCTGGAGGTCGTCCAGACCCGCGAACCGGGCGGCTCGCCCGGGGCCGAGGACATCCGCGCCATCGCCCTGAACGGAGACGCCGGGCGCTGGTCGCCGATGACCGAGACCCTGCTGATGTACGCCGCCCGATCGGACCATCTGGAGCGCACCATACGCCCGGCGCTGGAGGCCGGACGCTGGGTGGTGTGCGACCGGTTCGCCGATTCCAGCCGCGCCTACCAGGGCGTGGGCGGCGGTACGTCGGCCGCGTTCATAGAATCGCTGGACGCCGCCATCGTCGGGGCGACCCAGCCGGACCTGACCCTGATCTTCGACCTTCCGGTCGAGGTCGGGCTGGAGCGGGCTTTCGGGCGCGGCCTGTTCGAGACGCGGTTCGAGTCCAAGGGGCTGGAATTCCACGCGCGTTTGCGGCGCGGCTTTCTCGACATCGCCGCCGCCCATTCCGACCGCTGCGTCATCATCGACGCCGACGGGGACCAGGACGCGGTGGCCGCCCGGGTGTGGGCCGCCGTCGAGGCGCGGCTGCCGTGAGCGAGCACCCGCGCGACCGGTTCGACCTGATCCCCGACGCAGCGGCCGAGGCCGCCTTTCTGGACGCGTTCGGCAAGGGCCGGCTGCACCATGCCTGGCTGCTGTGCGGGCCCGAGGGTTCGGGCAAGGCGACCTTCGCCTACCGCGCCGCCCGCCGCCTGCTGGGCGCGGCGCCCGATCCGACGCGCGGCCCGCTGGGGACCAGCCCGGATGACCCGGTGGCGCGGCTGGTCACGGCCCGGTCCCATCCCGATCTGCTGGTGCTGGAGCGCGCCGTCGAGGGCGGCAAGACGAAGAAGTCGATCTCGGTCGACCAGGCCCGCGACCTGCCCGAGTTCTTCTCCAAGAGCCCGTCGCAGGCGCATTATCGCGTGGCCATCATCGACGCCGCCGACGATCTGAACCTGAATGCCGCCAACGCCCTGCTCAAGGTTCTGGAGGAGCCGCCGGAACGGGGCGTGCTGTTCCTGGTCACCCATGCGCCGGGCCGGCTGCTGGCGACCATCCGCTCGCGTTGCCGCCGGCTGGCCTTTCCGGTCTGGCCGCTGCACGCGCTGGAGGAGCTGGCGCGCAACCGTACGGGCGTGAGCTCGGCCGAGGCGGTGCGGATCGCCGGCATGGCGGGCGGTTCGCCGGGACGGGCGCTGGCCCTGGCCTCCGGGGCGACGCTGGACGCGGACCAGCTGGCCCAGGCCTGGGTGTCGGCGCCGACCGTCGACCGCGCCGAGGCTCTCGCTGTGGGCGACAAATTCAGGGGCCCCGAGGGGCAGGAGCGGTTCGAGACCCTGATGGACCGGTTGAGCGCGGCGGTGAAGGTGCGGGCGCTGGAGGAGGGGGCCTCCGGCGCGCGCTGGGCCGAGCTGTGGTCGCGTCTGTCCGAACTGCCCGACCGCGCCGCGGCGATCAATCTGGATCGCGGCGATGTGCTGGCGGGGGCGCTGGCCGATCTGCAGCGCGTCAAGGCGGGCGGCGGATGATCATCGACAGCCACGTCAATCTGCACGCGCCCCAGTTCGACGAGGACCGCGACGCCGTCATCCTCCGCGCCCGCGAGGCCGGGGTGCAGATGATGGTCGAGATCTCCGACAAGCTGTCGACGTTCGAGGCCACCCACGGCCTGGCCATGGCCCATGACGACATCTGGTGCACCGTCGGGGCCCATCCGCATGAAGCGAAGGATCACGCCGACCTGACCGCCGACCGGCTGGTCGAGTTGGCCGGGCGGCCACGGGTGATCGGCATCGGCGAATGCGGTCTGGACTTTCACTATGATCTCAGCCCGCGAGACGTGCAGGCGGCGGTGTTCCGGACCCATATCCACGCCGCCCGCCGGACCGGCCTGCCGCTGGTCGTGCATACGCGCGAGGCCGACGATGTCATGGCCGGAATTCTGGCCGAAGAGCAGGCCGACGGGCCGTTCCGTTTCCTGATGCACTGCTACACCAGCGGTCCGGAACTGGCGGAAAAGGCCGCGGAACTGGGGGCGTGGTTTTCAGTGTCGGGCATCGCCACCTTCAAGGCGGCGGCGGACGTGCGCGAGATCATCAAGGGCATGCCGGCGGACCGGATCATCGTCGAGACCGACTGCCCCTATCTGGCGCCGATGCCGCACCGGGGGCGGCGCAACGAACCGGCCTTTGTGACCCATGTGCTGGACAAGCTGGCCGAGATCCGCGGCTGGGGCCGGGGCGAAGCCGAGGCGCGCACGACGGAGGCCTTCTTCGCCCTGTTCGACCGGATTCCACGACCGGAGGGCGCATGAGCGCCGCAGGCGAGCTGGAGGTCGTGATCCTCGGCTGCGGCTCGTCAGGGGGCGTGCCGCGCGGGGATGGGGACTGGGGCGACTGCGATCCGGCCGAGCCGAAGAATTTCCGCACGCGCTGTTCGCTGCTGGTGCGCGGGCATGGGCCGGGCGGCGCGACCAGCGTGCTGATCGACACTTCGCCGGACCTGCGGGCGCAGATGCTGGCGGCGGGGGTCCGGCATGTGGACGCGGTGCTTTACACCCACGACCACGCCGACCAGACGCACGGGATTGATGACCTGCGGGTGTTCGCCATGCGGACGCGGCGGCGGATTCCGGCGTGGATGGACGCGGCGACCAAAGCGGCGCTGACGGCGCGTTTCCCCTACATCTTCGAGAGCGTTGAGGGCTATCCGGTGATCCTCGACGCCATGCCGGTCCCGCCGCACGGGACGCCGTGGTCGGTGAGCGGGGCCGGGGGCGAGGTGCCGGTGGTCACCTTCGACCAGGCGCACGGCCCGATCCGGTCGGTGGGCTACCGGATCGGGCCGGTGGCCTATTCCAGCGACGTATCCGACCTGGGCGAGGCGGCGATCGAGGCGGTGCGGGGCTGCGACCTCTGGATCGTCGACGCCCTGCGCTGGACGCCGCACCCGACCCACGCTCATGTCGAGCGGACGCTGGACTGGATCGCCCGGTCAGGGGTAACGAAGGCGGTGCTGACCAATCTTCATATTGATCTTGATTACAAGACGTTGTCGGCGATAGTTCCCGAAAATGTCGAGGTCGCATATGATGGCTGGAGCGTCCGGCTCTAGCCCAGCAGCCGCGCCGCCTGGGGGGCGAAATAGGTCAGGACCCCGGCACCGCCCGCGCGCTTGAACGCATGCAGGCTTTCGAGGATGGCGCGGTCCTCCTCAAGCCAGCCATTGGCCATGGCGGCCCGCATCATCGCGTACTCTCCCGACACCTGGTAGGCGAAGGTGGGAACTTTGAATGTCTCGCTAACCCGCTGAACAATATCGAGATACAGCATCCCCGGCTTGACCATGACCGCGTCGGCGCCCTCGGCGATGTCCATGGCCACCTCGCGCAGGGCCTCGTCGGAGTTGGCGTAGTCCATCTGGTAGGTCTTCTTGTCGCCGGTCAGCGCTTTCGCGGACCCGACGGCGTCGCGATAGGGGCCGTAGAAGGCCGAGGCGTATTTGGCGGCGTAGGACAGGATCAGGGTGTCGTGGAAGCCGTTCGCCTCCAGCGCCTCGCGGATGGCCTGCACCCGGCCGTCCATCATATCCGAGGGGGCGACCACATCGGCGCCCGCATGGGCGTGAATGAAGGCCTGTTCGGCGAGGCGCTCGAGGCTGGCGTCATTGAGGATACGGCCGTCCTCGACCACGCCGTCGTGGCCGTGGTCGGTGTAGCAGTCCAGCGCCACGTCGGTGATGACGCCGATCTCCGGGGCCGCGTCCTTGATGGCCTTGATACAGGCGGGGATCAGGCCGTCCGGGTCGGTCGCGCCCGTGCCGATGGCGTCCTTGATGGCTCCGTCGACATTGGGAAACAGGGCCACGGCGGGAATGCCGAGGTCGCGGGCCTCGACGGCGGCGGCGGCGGCGGCTTTCGGCGACAGGCGGAAGACGCCGGGCATGGACGCGACCGCAATGCGGTCCTCGGCGCCGTCGTGGACGATCAGCGGCCAGACCAGATCGGCGGGCGTCAGGACGGTCTCGGCCACCAGCCGGCGCACCCACGGGCTGCTGCGCAGGCGGCGGGGACGGGCGTAGGGAAAGGCGGCGGGGGCGAAAGGCTGGGTCATGCAGGGGTCATAGGCGGGTTGGAGGTCGGGGAAAACAGGCTGCGAAGCGTTTGACCTGCCTGCGCCGGCCGGTTCC
Organism: Brevundimonas sp. UBA7664; assembly: GCF_002483305.1. GTDB lineage: Bacteria > Pseudomonadota > Alphaproteobacteria > Caulobacterales > Caulobacteraceae > Brevundimonas. The sequence continues at coordinate 215,236 of NZ_DLHQ01000026.1, read as the reverse complement.
GAAGTGAAAAGCGCGGCGCGAGCCGTACGAAGAACGCGCCGTGTCTGTCCGGAAAATACCGTTCACACCGTTCACACCGTTCGCTTCGTGCGCCTCTACACCGGCTGACGGCGAACAGGCTGGCACGTCGCTGCGTCAGAATCGGACGTTGGGTTGTGGGTGACGCCGCGCGAGCGGTTGGCTAGAAGCACGGCGAACGGTCCGGCAGAGGCCGCCGACGCGACGGGAGCTTTCATGGACTTCGCCCTCAACGACGACCAGCGCGCCATCCAGGATGCGGCCCGGCAGTTTGCCGAGGCCGAACTGGCCCCGCACAGCGCCGAATGGGACGAGACCAAACATTTCCCCGTCGAGGTGATGAAACACGCCGCCGAAATGGGCTTCTGCGGCATCTACACCGGCGAGGAGCACGGCGGCATGGCCCTGGGCCGGGTCGAGGCGGCGCTGATCTTCGAGGAGTTGTCGCGCGGCGACGTCTCCACCGCGGCCTTCATCTCGATCCACAACATGGCGACGTGGATGATCGACAAATTCGGGTCGGACGAGCTGCGCGGCCGCTATGTGCCGCGGCTGACGACCATGGAGCTGATCGCCAGCTACTGCCTGACCGAGCCGGGTTCCGGGTCGGATGCAGCGGGCCTGCGCACCACGGCGAAGCTGGACGGCGATCACTGGGTGCTGAACGGCTCCAAGGCCTTCATCTCGGGGGCGGGGACGTCCGACGTCTATGTGGTCATGGCCCGGACCGGACAGGACGGGCCCAAGGGGATCTCCACCTTCGTGGTCGAGAAGGACGCGCCGGGCCTGAGCTTCGGCGCGCAGGAGAGGAAGATGGGCTGGAACAGCCAGCCCACGGCCATCGTCGCCTTTGACGACTGCCGCATCCCGGCGGCCAATCTGCTGGGCAAGGAAGGCGACGGCTTCCGCTACGCCATGATGGGTCTGGACGGCGGCCGGCTGAACATCGCCGCCTGTTCGCTGGGCGGGGCGCGGCTGGCGCTGGAGACGACCCAAGCCTACGTCACGACGCGAAAACAGTTCGGCAAGCCTTTGTCAGACTTCCAGAATACCCAGTTCAAACTGGCCGATATGGCGACCCAGCTGGAGGCCTGCCGCCTGCTGGTGCTGCGCGGCGCCTGGGCGCTGGACACGCGCCACCCCGAGGCGACCAAATGGTGCGCCATGGCCAAGCGGTTCGCCACGGACGCCTGTTTCCAGATCGCCGACGAGGCCCTGCAGCTGCACGGCGGCTACGGCTATCTGAAGGACTATCCGCTGGAGCGGATCGTGCGCGATCTGCGGGTGCACCGGATTCTCGAGGGCACCAACGAGATCATGCGGGTGATCACGGCGCGGGAGATGTTGCGGCAGTAGGCAGTAGGCGGGAGACTGGCGAATGATCGAACTGTTGATGGCTGCGACCCTGTTCGCAGCGCCTCAAGATCCGGCCGGGGAACTGAGGGAGCCGCGTCAGTGGGGCGCGCCGGCGTGGGAACGGCGACCGATTCCCGACTATCCCGAGGGCGAAAGCGGGGTCGTTCAGGCGCTGATAACCTGCACGGCGGGTGACGAAGGCCGCCTTCTGGACTGCCGCATTGACCGGGTTTCGCCCCGCAGGACGCGCTTCGGCCGCGAGGTCATGAGGCGGCTTCCGGGCAGTCGTATCCAGCAAGGCCTGATCCAGCCCGGCGACACCACGACATTCCTGATATGGGCTTGCGCCGGCGCCCAGCCCTGCGAGCCCACGGCGTGGCCCGACTAAAGGCCCGCGGCACTGGACCCGTGCGCGTCAGCCCCCTAGACGCTGCCGCATGAGCGCCGAATCCGAAGTCCTGGCCCGCGTCGAATCCGGCGTGGGCCGCATCACCCTGAACCGGCCGAAGGCGCTGCACGCGCTGAACCGCGCCATGTGCGAGGCGATGACCGAGGCCCTGCTGGCCTGGCGCGAAGACGATGCCGTCAAATCCGTGCTGATCGACCATGCCGGCGAGCGTGGCTTCTGCGCCGGCGGCGACATCCGGATGATCGCCGAAAGCGGGGCGGGGGACGCCTCGGAGGCGAAGGCCTTCTTCAAGGTCGAGTACCGACTGAACCATCTGATGTTCGAATACCCCAAGCCGATCACCGCGATCGTCGACGGCATCGTCATGGGCGGCGGCGTGGGGATCAGCGAGCCGGCCGACGTCCGCATCGCCACCGAACGCACCACCTACGCCATGCCCGAGACCGGCATCGGCCTGTTCCCCGACGTCGGCGGCGGCTGGTTCCTGCCGCGCCTGCCCGGGCAGACCGGCGTCTGGCTGGCCCTGACCGGGGCGCGGCTCAAGGCGGCGGACACGGTCTTCCTCGGCATCCACAGCCACTTTCTGCCGGCGGACGCGCTGGACGCCTTCCGTCTCATCCTCGCCGCCGATCCGGCCCATCCGATCGACGTCGCCGACGGTCTTGAGGCGGACCCGGGCGAAGCTCCCGTCGAGGCCCATCTGGCCGCCATCGACCGTCTGTTCGCCTTTGATACGGTGGAGGAGATCTTCGCCGCGCTGGCGGCGGACGGCTCGGACTGGGCGCTGGCCCAGCTGGCGACGCTGAAGACCAAGTCGCCGCAATCGCTCAAGGTCACGCTGCGGCAACTGCGGCTCGGCGCGGCCATGCCCACCTTCGCCGGGAACATGGCGCTGGAATACCGGCTCGGCGGTCGCGTGGTCCGGACCCACGACTTCCAGGAAGGCGTCCGCGCCGTGGTGGTGGACAAGGACAATACGCCGAACTGGTCGCCCGCCGACCTGTCGGGCGTCAGCGAGGCCGACCTCGATCGCCTGTTCGCGCCCCTGCCGGCGGGGCAGGAATGGACGCCTCTGGCCTAGATCGGCCCTTGCATCGCCGGTACATTCGGGGCGTAGCTTGGCCATCGCTTCCGGGGACCGTCATGCTGAAATCGCTGCTCGCCGCCGCCGTCATCGCCGTCTCGCTGGGCGGCTGCGCCTCGGAGCCCTGGGCCGGGCGCGGCGACCGTCAGGCGACCCGCACCTACCAGGCCCTGGCCCTGGCCGAGCTGCAACGCGCGGCCATCGTCGATCCCCTGCGTCCGGCGGATGAGGTCGCGCGTGATCCGCTGCGGCATCCCGACCGGATGCTGGCCTTCGCCATGGTCGCGCCCGGTCAGAAGATCGCCGACATCCGCCCGGAGGAGGGATACTTCACCCGGCTGTTCGCCCGCGTCGCCGGCGATACGGGCAGGGTCTACGCCTTCGTGCCCAACCGGACCGCCGCGCGTGAGAACGCGTTCGGCGACGCCCTGGCCGCCGCCTATCCGAATGTGACGCGGCTCAACGGCGATCTGGATTCCATGAGCTTTCCGGAGCCGCTGGACATGATCTTCATGGCCCAAGAGTACCACGACTTCCACATCCCGGCCTTCGGGGTGGACGTCGCGGAGATGAACCGCGCCGTCTTCGCGGCCCTGAAGCCCGGCGGATATTACATCGTCATCGACCATTCCGGACGCGCAGGCACGACCAATACGGAGGTCCAGTCGCTGCACCGGATCGAGGGCGCCTTCCTGCGCCGCGAGGTCGAGGCGGCGGGCTTCGTCTTCGACGGCGAATCCACCGCCGTGGCCAATCCCGAAGACGACCGCACCATCAATGTCTTCGATGCGGCCATCCGCGGCCGGACCGACCAGTTCGTCTATCGCTTCCGCAAACCCGGCTGAGACCGGCCCGGGTTGCGCCATCCGCGCCGTCCGGGCGCAAGGGGAGATTCTGATGCGTCGTTCCATCATGCTCGCGGCCGTGGCGGCCCTCGCCCTGTCCTCGGCGGCCTGCATGGGCGCCATGGGCGAAGGCGCGCCGCCCGCGCCCGCCGACTACGCCGCGGCCCTGGCCGGATCCTCGCGACCCGCCGATGACCGCGCCCGCGACGAAGCGCGCCACACCGCCGAGACCCTCGCCTTCGCCCGGGTCCGGCCGGGGCAGAAGATCGCCGACATGATCATCGGCGGGGGCTATTTCACCCGCATCTTCTCCGCCGCCGTCGGGCCCGGGGGTCGGGTCACGGCCTGGCAGCCGGCCGAGTTCATCGCCTTTCAGGCCAGCTATGGCGAAAGCCTGACGGCGGTCGACGCCCTGGCCAATGTGGACGGAATTCGCTCATCGATGGGCGCGCCGGACTTTCCGATGGGGCTGGACCTGGTCTTCACCGCCCAGAATTATCACGACCTGCACCTGAACATCGCCCCGGCCGACACAGCCTCGCGCGTCAACGCCGCCGTCTTCCGCGCCCTGAAGCCGGGCGGTCTGTATGTCGTCATCGACCACCACGCGGTCGCCGGCGCGCCCCTGACCGCGGCCGACACGGTCCACCGCATCGACGTTGAAGCCGTCAAACGCGAGGTGCTCGCCGCCGGCTTCGTGCTCGACGGAGAGAGCGCCATCCTGGCCAATGCCGAGGATCCCCGCACCGCCAGCGTCTTCGACGCCTCGATCCGGGGCCGCACCAGCCAGTTCATGCTGCGGTTCCGCAAGCCGGGCTGAGACGATGCGCCGATCCGTCCTGATTCTGACCGCTCTTCTGGCCTTCATCGCCCCGGCGGCGGCGCAGGAGGCCGGGTCTCATATCCGGGCCGCGGTCGCCGACGCGGGAAGACCGGAGACGGACCGGCAGCGTGACGCCTCGCGCCTACCGGCTGAAGTCCTGGCCTTCGCCGGCGTCCACGAAGGCTGGCGGGTCGGCGAATATATGCCGGGCGGCGGCTATTTCACCCGCATCCTCGCCCGCTCGGTGGGGCCGGCCGGCCATGTGCTGGCGTATCAGCCGGCCGAGATCGTGCGGATGCGGCCGGCCTTCCTGACCGAAATCCAGGCCGCGGCGGCGGAGCCCGGCATGGGCAATGTCAGCGTCGTCTCGGCCCCGACCCGTGACTTCGCCGCGCCCGAGCCGCTGGATCTGGTCTTCACGGTCCAGAACTACCACGACCTCTACGGCCCGTTCGCCGCCGATGGCACGGGCGCCGCCTTCGACCGGGCGGTGTTCGCGGCGCTGAAGCCGGGCGGGATCTATCTGGTGATCGACCACCATGCGGCCGCCGGGACCGGGCTGGGCGGCGCGGGACAGCAGCACCGGATCGAGCGGCGGGCGGTCATCGACGCCATCACCGGCGCCGGCTTCGTGCTGGACGGAGAGAGCGACCTGTTGGCCAACCCCGACGATCCCCTGACCGCCAGCGTCTTCGCCCCTGCGATCCGGGGCCGCACCAGCCAGTTCACGCTGCGCTTCAGGAAGCCGGGCTGATCAAAAACCCTCTACGGGTGCTGGCGACGGCGTCGGCGAGCGGCTAACCCTCCCGCCAAAGCAATCGGGAGACGTCGCCATGACCCACAAGATCGCCTTCATCGGCCTCGGCAACATGGGCGGGGGCATGGCGGCCAACCAGGCCAAGGCCGGTCACGCCGTCGCCGCCTTCGACCTGTCGCAGGCCGCGCTGGACCGCGCCGCCGCCGCCGGCTGTACGCCCGTCGGGTCGGTGGCGGAGGCGGTCAGGGACGCGGACGTCGTCATCACCATGCTGCCGGCGGGCCAGCATGTGCTGAAGGTCTATTCGGAGCAGGTGATCGGCGTGGCGCCGACGTCGACCCTGCTGCTCGACTGTTCAACCATCGACGTCGACACGGCCCGCAAGGTCGCCGGCCTGGCCCGGGACGCCGGCTACGCCATCGCCGACGCCCCGGTGTCCGGCGGGACCATGGCGGCGGACGCGGGCACCCTGGCCTTCATGGTCGGCTGCGACGCGCCCGACTTCGCCCGCATCGAGGCGGCGCTGGAGCCGATGAGCCGCGCCACCTTCCGCGCCGGTGATCATGGAGCGGGGCAGGCGGCCAAGATCTGCAACAACATGATCCTCGGCATCACCATGCTGGGCACCTGTGAGGCCATCGGCCTGGCCGAGAAGCTGGGGCTGGACCCGGTCAAGATGTTCGACATCGTCGCCAAGTCGTCCGGGCAGAGCTGGTCGACGACCACCTACTATCCCTGGCCGGGCCCGGTGCCGACCGCGCCCTCGAACCGCAACTATGACGGCGGCTTCGCCACGGCGATGATGCTCAAGGACCTGAAACTGGCCCAGGACGCCGCCGCCAAATCCGGCGCCTCGACGCCGCTGGGGGCCCAGACCGAGGCCCTGTTCCAGATGTTCAACGGCCTCGGCTACGGCGGCCGCGACTTCTCGGCCATCCTGCAGATGCTGCGCGGCAAGCTGGACGACCTGCCGAAGGGTTGAGGTCGAGTTTGTGAGAACCGTTATCAATTAGGGGTTTGCGGCGTTTTGTCCGGCCGGATTCATGGACAAATCAGCCTGATCAGCGCATCACGCGGCAAGTTTTCGTCGCCAGCAGAGCTGTCCGCTTGTTCGATTACAAGGCCGCATTCGGGACCGCCGTCGAGCAGGTCAAGGGAGAGGGGCGCTACCGCGTCTTCGCCGACCTGAAGCGCGTGCGCGGCCAGTTTCCGAAGGCGATCCGGCGTCGTGAGGACGGCGCCGAGCAGGACGTCATCGTCTGGTGTTCTAACGACTATCTCGGCATGGGCCAGCACCCCGAGGTGCTGGAGGCCATGCAGGCCGAGATCGACCAGGTCGGCGCCGGCGCCGGCGGCACCCGCAACATCTCCGGCACAACCCGTTCGGCGGTCGATCTGGAAGCCGAGCTGGCCAGCTGGCACCAGAAGGAAGCGGCGCTCCTCTTCACCTCGGGCTATGTCGCCAACGAGGCGACCCTGACGACGCTGCAGCGCATCCTGCCCGGCCTGATCGTCTTCTCCGACAGCCTGAACCACGCCTCGATGATCGCCGGCATCCGCAACGGCGGCTGCGAGCGGCACATCTTCGCCCACAATGATCTGGAACACCTCGAACGGCTGCTGCGCGACGCGCCGGCCGATGCGCCCAAGCTGATCGCCTTCGAGAGCGTCTATTCGATGGACGGCGACATCGCCGACCTGGCCGGCACCATCGCCCTGGCCCGCAAATACGGCGCCCTGACCTATCTCGACGAGGTCCACGCCGTCGGCCTGTACGGCGCGACCGGCGCCGGCGTGGCCGAGCGCGACGGCGTGCTGGACGGGATCGACATCGTCGAATGCACCCTCGGCAAGGCCATCGGCGTCATGGGCGGATACATCGCCGCCGACGCGGTGATCATCGACGCGGTGCGCAGCTGGGCCTCGGGCTTCATCTTCACGACGTCCCTGCCGCCGGCCCTGACCGCCGGGGCCCTGGCCTCGGTGCGGTGGCTCAAGGCCCATCCCGAGGTGCGCGTGGCGCATCAGGAGCGCGCCGCGACGCTCAAGGCCCGCTTCAAGGCCGCCGGCATTCCGGTGATGGACTCGGTCAGCCACATCGTCCCGGTGTTCGTCGGCGACCCGATCCACGCCAAGATGATCTCGGACATGCTGCTGGAAGAGCACGGCGTCTATGTCCAGCCGATCAACTATCCGACCGTGCCCAAGGGCACCGAGCGGCTGCGCTTCACCCCGTCGCCCAACCACACCGACGCCATGATGGACGACCTCGTCCGCGCCATGGACCGGCTGTGGACCCACTGCAATGTGGCGCGCCTCCCTGCCGTCGCCTGACGACATCGGCGAGGTCATCGTCGAGCTGACCCGCAACGGGGCCTATCTCAAATGTTCGGCCGTGCATGTCGCGACCGGCATTGAAGCGTCGGCGATCGGACCCGTGGCCGAGCGCGTCGGGCTGGAGCGCATCGCCATCGGCAAGTTGAAGCGGGCCCTCGCCGCCCGCTGACCACAAGATGTTGTGGTCCCCGGCGGTCAGGCCTAAATGAAGCGCCGCAGTTTTCGGGGACTTAACGTGACCGCCTTCACCCACGCCGACTATTTCTCGAAGAGCCTCGCCGAGGCGGATCCCGACATCTTCGGCGGCATCCAGGGCGAGCTGGGCCGGCAGAAGGAGCAGATCGAGCTGATCGCCTCCGAGAACATCGTCTCGAAGGCGGTGCTGGAGGCTCAAGGGTCCGTCCTGACCAACAAATACGCTGAGGGCTATCCCGGCCGCCGCTACTATGGCGGCTGCGAATATGTCGACGTCACCGAGACCCTCGCCCGCGAGCGCGCCAAACAGCTGTTCGGCTGCGCCTTCGCCAACGTCCAGCCGCACTCGGGCGCCCAGGCCAACCAGGCGGTGTTCCAGGCCCTGTTGACGCCGGGCGACACCTTCCTGGGCATGGATCTGGCCGCCGGCGGCCACCTGACCCACGGCTCCCCCGCCAACCAGTCGGGCAAATGGTTCCGGCCGGTGACCTACAAGGTGCGCGAGAGCGACTGCCTGATCGACTATGACCACGTCGCCGAAATGGCCGAGAAGGAGAAGCCCAAGCTGATCCTCGCCGGGGCCAGCGCCTACAGCCGCCACATCGACTTCAAACGCTTCCGCGAGATCGCCGACAGCGTCGGGGCGTATCTGATGGTCGACATGGCCCATTATGCCGGCCTGATCGCCGGCGGCGTCTATCCCGATCCGCTGCCCCACGCCCACGTCGTCACCACCACGACGCACAAGACCCTGCGCGGACCGCGCGGCGGCATGGTGCTGTCGAACGACATCGAGCTGGGCAAGAAGATCAATTCGGCCGTCTTCCCGGGCCTGCAGGGCGGGCCGCTGGAGCATGTCATCGCCGCCAAGGCCGTGGCGTTCGGCGAGGCGCTGAAGCCCGAGTTCAAACTCTATGCGAAGCAGGTCGTAACCAATGCCCAGGCGCTGGCGGCGGTACTGGTCGAGCGCGGCGCGGCCATCGTCTCGGGCGGCACCGACAGCCATCTGATGCTGGTCGACCTGCGGCCCAAGGGCGTGACCGGCAAGGCCACCGAGGCGGCGCTCGAACACGCCCTGATGACCTGCAACAAGAACGGCGTGCCGTTCGACACGGCGCCGTTCACCGTCACCTCGGGCGTCCGTCTGGGCACCCCCGCCGGCACGACCCGCGGCTTCGGCGTGGGCGAGTTCCAGCAGGTCGGCCATTGGATCGCCGACGTGATCGACTCGATGAAGGGCACGGACGAGGCCGACGCCGGCGTGTCGCAACGTGTGGCGGGCGAGGTCCGCGAACTGACCCGCCGCTTCCCGATCTACGGATAGACCCGCGATGAAATGCCCCTTCTGCGGACATCAGGACACCCAGGTGAAGGACAGCCGCCCGTCGGATGACGGCGCCGCCATCCGCCGCCGTCGGTCCTGCCCGCAGTGCAGCGGGCGGTTCACCACCTTCGAACGGGTGCAGCTGCGCGAGCTGATGATCCTGAAGCGCAACGGCCGCCGCGCGCCGTTCGACCGCGACAAGCTGGAGCGGTCGCTGAACGTCGCCCTGCGCAAACGCCCGGTGCAGGCCGAACAGATCGAACAGCTGGTCAGCCGCATCACCCGCCAGCTCGAGAGCTTGGGCGAGACCGAGATCCCGTCCTCGACCGTCGGCGACTTCATCATGAAGGCGCTGAAGTCGGTCGATGAGGTGGCCTACGTCCGCTATGCCTCGGTTTACAAGGACTTCCGCCACACCGGCGACTTCGCCAAATTCCTCGGCGCCGAGGGCCTCAACGAGGGACAGGACGACGAGTCCGGTTCGCGCTGATGCGCCCGAGCGTCACCCTGAAGCTGGCGACCTCTCTCGACGGGCGGATCGCGACCGCCTCCGGCGAAAGCCGCTGGATCACCGGCGAGGCCGCCCGTCTCGAAGGCCACCGCCAGCGCGCGGCCCATGACGCCATCCTGGTCGGCGTTGAAACCGTGCTGATGGACGATCCTGAACTGACCGCGCGCCTGCCGGGCCGCTCGGTGGACCAGCCGCTGCGGGTGGTGCTGGACAGCCGGTTGCGCACGCCCGTCACGGCGAAGGTGGCGACGGGCGGCGACAGTCTGATCCTGACCGCCTGTGAGCCGAGGCCGGTGGGCTCGGCCAGGGTGGAGCAGGTCGAGTCCGTCGAGGGCCGTCCGAGCCCCGCCGCGGCCCTGGCCGCCATCCGCCGCCAGGGCGCCGCCTCGGTGCTGATCGAGGGCGGTGGACAGGTGGCGGCCTCCTTTCTGCGCGCCGGCCTGGTGGACCGACTGGAGTGGTTCCGCGCCCCGATCCTGCTGGGCGGGGAGGGACGGCCCTGCGTGGCGGCGCTGGCGCTGGCGCGGCTTTCGGACGCCCCGCGGTTCCGGTGCCTTGCGGTCGCGCCCTGCGGTGACGACCTGTGGGAGCGCTACGAGAGGCTCTGATGTTCACCGGGATTGTCACAGACATCGGTCGCGTCCGTTCGGTCAGGCAGACCGACCGCGACCGCCGCTATGAGATCGAGACCGCGTGGGATACGGGCGGGATCGATCTGGGCGCCTCGATCAGCCATGCGGGCTGCTGCCTGACGGTCACCGAGAAGGGGCCGGGCTGGTTCGCGGTCGAGGTCTCGGGCGAGACCCTGTCGAAGACGACGCTCGGCGACTGGCGCGAGGGCGATCCGGTCAATCTGGAGCGGGCCGCGAAACTGGGCGACGAACTGGGCGGCCATATCGTCTCGGGCCATGTCGACGGCCTGGGCCGGGTCGTCTCGGTGACGCCCGAGGGCGGGTCGCACCGGATCGACATCGCCGCGCCCGCGCCGCTGCACCGCTATATCGCCGCCAAGGGATCGATCACGGTCGACGGCGTGTCGCTGACGGTGAATGCCGTCGAGGGCGAGGTCTTCGGGCTGAACATCATCCCCCACACCTGGGAGGCGACCACGCTCGGCGCCCTGAAACCGGGCGATGCGGTCAATCTGGAGATCGACATGCTGGCGCGATACCTCGCGCGGTGGCAGGAGACGGCGTGATGGCCAATACAATCAATCTCGCCTCGAACATGTTCGACAGCCCGATCAGCCCCATCGAGGACATCCTCGAGGATGCCCGCAACGGCAAGCCGTACATCCTCGTCGATGCCGAGGACCGGGAGAACGAGGGCGACATCATCATTCCGGCCCAGTTCGCGACGCCGGACCAGATCAATTTCATGGCCCGCCACGCGCGCGGGCTGATCTGCCTCGCCATCACCGCCGACCGGGCGCGCCAGTTGCGCCTGCCGCCGATGGCCGCGGAGAATCGCGAAAGCATGGGCACGGCCTTCACCGTCTCGATCGAGGCGAAGGAGGGGGTCACGACCGGCATCTCGGCGGCGGATCGGGCCCGCACCGTCCAGGTCGCCGCCGATCCCACCCGGGGCGCGGACGACATCGTCTCGCCGGGCCATGTCTTCCCGCTGGTCGCCCGCGACGGCGGGGTGCTGGTCCGCACCGGCCACACCGAGGCGGCGGTCGATATCAGCCGCATGGCCGGGCTGACGCCCGCCGGCGTCATCTGCGAGATCATGAACGACGACGGCTCGATGGCGCGGATGCCCGACCTGGTCGCCTTCGCCCAGCTGCATGGGCTGAAGATCGGCACCATCGCCGACCTGATCGCCTATCGCCGTCGCACCGAACGCTATGTCGAGCGGGTCATGGATACCCCGTTCGAGAGCATCCACGGCGGGCCTTTCCGGCTGATGCTGTACCGGAACACCATCGAGGGCGCCGAGCATGTCGCCCTGGTCCACGGCCAGATCGAGCCCGGCAAGCCGACGCTGGTGCGGATGCACCAGGTCGATTTCGCCGCCGACCTGCTCGGCCATGTCGAGGCCCGGCAAAGCTATATTCCAAAGGCCCTCAAGGTGATCAGCGACCATCCGGGAGCGGGGGTGACCGTCTTCCTGCGCGATCCGGACCTGCACGGCCTGGCCGAGCGGCTGGCGGGGGTCGAAAAGCCGGTCGCGGTCGACCGGTCGATCCGCAACTACGGCGTCGGGGCCCAGATCCTGCTGGATCTCGGGGTGCGCGACATGATCGTGATGAGTTCGACCCGCCCCAACCCCGCCGCGCTTGAGGGCTATGGCCTGCGCATCGTCGGCTGGCGCGACATGGACGGAGAAGACCAATCCTGAGTGATCCCACCCGCGTCCTCATCGTCGAGGCGCGCTTCTATGACGGTCTGGCCGACGCCCTGCTGGAAGGGGCGAAGGACGCCCTGCGCGCCCGGGGCGCATCGTTCGATGTCGTCTCCGTGCCGGGCGCGCTGGAAGTCCCGACGGCCATCGCGCTCGCGGTCGAGGCCGGCCGGTATCCGACCGCCCCCCGCTATGACGGCTTCGTCGCGCTGGGCTGCGTCATCCGCGGGGAGACCTATCATTTCGAGATCGTCGCGGATCAGTCGGCGGCCGGCCTGCGCAATCTGGGGCTCAATGGCGTGGTGATCGGCAACGGCATCCTGACCACCGAGGACGAGGACCAGGCCTGGGCCCGCGCCCGCCTCAGCGAAGGCGACAAGGGCGGCGGCGCGGCCCGCGCCTGTCTCGACCTCATTGCCTTGCGCAAGCGGCTGCGCGTAGGACTGGGCGCGTGACCGAACCCGCCAGCCTCAAGTCCGTGCTCGAGCAACTCGCCGAGGCCGAAAAACAGCGCGCCGAGCCGCAGCTGACCAGCCGTCAGCGGCGAGCGCGCACGGTGGCGCGCCTCGCCGCCGTGCAGGCGCTGTATCAGATGGAGCTGGCCGGCGAGGGCGTGGATACGGTCATCGCGGAATTCTCCAACCACCGCTTCGACTCCGACATGGAGGGCGAGCCGCTGGCCGAGGCCGATGAGGACTATTTCGCCGAGATCGTGCGCGGCGTGGTCGGCGGCCAGCGCGACATCGACACGGCGGTCAAGGCGCGGCTGGCCTCGAACTGGCGGCTGGAGCGGCTGGATTCGACCCTGCGGGCCCTGCTGAGGGCCGGGGCCTGGGAGTTGCGCGACCGTCAGGACGTGCCGCGCGAGATCGTCATCGACGAGTACGTCGAGCTGGCCAAGGCCTTCTTCGACGACGCCGAGGCCAAATTCGTCAATGCGGCGCTGGACGGCGTCGCCAGAGACGTCCGCCCGAAAGCCTGACCATGCCCTCGGTCGATGTCGCCGGCGAGTTCGAGACCATCCGGCGGCTGTTCGCGCCGCTGGCCCATCCGGAATGGGGCCGGGGCCTGGCGGATGACGTGGCCGTGGTGCCGTCGCGGCCCGGCCACGATCTGGTCCTGACCAAGGACGCCATCGTGGAGGGCGTCCATTTCCTGCCCACCGATCCGCTCGACACGGTGGCGCGCAAGCTGATGCGCGTGAACCTGTCGGACCTCGCGGCCAAGGGGGCCGAACCGTTCGGCTATCTGCTGGCCTGCCATTGGTCCGAGCGCTGCGGCTGGCCGGAGCGGATGACCTTCTGCGACGGCCTGCGGGTCGATCAGAAGACCTTTGGCGTCGCCCTGATCGGCGGGGATACGGTGGCGACGCCCGGACCGGCCGCCTTTTCCATGACCCTGCTCGGCTGGATCCCCAAGGGGCGCACGGTGGGACGCGCCGGCGCCAGGGTGGGCGATCTGGTCTTCGTCACGGGCGCCATCGGCGACGGCTGGCTGGGCCTTGAGGCGATACAGGAGCGGCTGTCGCTCGATCCCGAGCGGATCGCGGCCCTGTCCGATCACTACCGGACGCCGACCCCGCGCACCGACTTCGCCCTGCCCATCCGCGACATGGCCAGCGCCGCCATCGACGTTTCGGACGGCCTGATCGCCGATCTCGGCCATCTGGCCGCGGCGGGACAGGTGCGGATCGAGATCGACCTCGAGACCGTGCCGCTGTCGGCCGCCGGCCAGGCCTGGTTCGACGGCCGCGTCGACGAACAGGCGGCGCTGGAGAAGCTGGTCACCGGCGGCGACGACTATGAGATCGCCTTCACCGCCTCCGCGCGCGACGAGGCCGCGCTGCGCCGCGAGGCCGAACGCCGGCACCTGCGTCTGACCCGGATCGGCCGCGTCACGGCGGGGCAGGGCGTCACGGCGCGCTTCGGCGGCCAGCCGGTCGCCTTCGCCCGGCCCGGATTCACCCACGGCTGACAACGAATTCTCAAGGCGTCGCGGTCAGGGTGACCGAATGCGCCGTCGTGACCTCATCGCCGCCACCGCCGTCCTCTCCGCCGTCGCTCCGGCGGCGCTGGCTGAAGACGCGCCAGCGGGCGGCCAAAGCCTGAGCATGCCGGGCGTCGGCCTGCCGATCATCGCGGGCGGGCGGTTGCGCAACTATGTCTTCGTTTCGCTGCGCCTGCATCTCGGCGGCTCGGCGACACCGGAGACCATGCGCGCCAAGGAAGCCTTTCTCCGCGACGCCCTCGTTCGCGCCGGCCATCGCACCCCCTTCGTGGTGGCGGATGACTGGACCCGAATCGACACGGCCGCCCTGTCCGCCAGCCTGATGCGGTCGGCCGTCACGATCGCCGGACGCGGCGCGGTCACCCGCGTCGAGATCGTCAGTCAGGCCCCGCGCCGACGGACCGGCGTCCAGACCCGCTGATCCACATTCGCCTGTTGCGTCGGCCCCCGGCATTTGGCACGTTTCCGCCGCAATTCCCCATGGACGTGATAGGCGTCCGTTGCGCACGGGGGGACCGGAAGGCGGAAAGAGGCGAATAACGCCCGCCGCGCCAAGGAACCGGGCGTCCTTTGATTCACAGGACTTGGAAACGTCATGAGCAACTATCTGTGGCTGGTCATCGCCGCAGGCGCGCTGGGGGTCCTCTATGGACTGATCCAGACCGCCTCGCTGATGAAGGCCAGTACCGGCAACGACAAGATGCGCGAGATCGCCGCGGCGATCCAGGAGGGCGCTTCGGCCTATCTGCGGCGGCAGTACACCACGATCGCCATGGTCGGCGTGGTGATCCTGGTCGCCGCCTATTTCCTGATCGGCGAATGGGCCGCCATCGGCTTCGTCATCGGCGCGGTCCTGTCGGGCCTGGCCGGGTTCGCCGGCATGCTGATCTCGGTGCGGGCCAACGTCCGTACGGCGCAGGCTGCGTCGGAGAGCCTCGGCAAGGGTCTGGATCTGGCCTTCCGCTCGGGCGCCATCACCGGCATGTTCGTGGCGGGCGGCGCGCTTCTGGGCGTGGCCGGCTACTACGCCATCCTGACGGCCGGCATGGGCTTCGAGCCGACCAGCCGTGAAGTCATTGACGGTCTTGTGGCCCTCGGCTTCGGCGCCTCGCTGATCTCGATCTTCGCCCGTCTGGGCGGCGGCATCTTCACCAAG